>JAAYKP010000058.1 GCA_012522335.1 Bacillota bacterium | reverse complement strand
CCTTCATAAGCTAACTGGCAGACTTCGTTATAGGTTAGATGGTCAATAATGCGGGCCTCAGCCACCAGGCGGGGGTCAGCAGTCATAATACCATTTACATCGGTATGAATTTCGACTTTTTCTGCTCCTAAACCGGCCCCTAAAACGACGGCACTGGTGTCACTGCCGCCGCGGCCCAAAGTATTAATCTCACCTTCTACCGTTTCGCCCTGAAAACCTGCTACAACCACCACTTCATCGTTGCGTAAATGGGCCAGCAGCCGTTCGGGCTGAAATTCATGCACTTGGGCACTGCCATAATTACCGTCCGTTAGCAGGCCGGCCTGCCCTCCCGTTAGGGCTAACGAGGGAATACCATGGGCACACAAAGTAGAAGCCATGACAACAGCTGAGATTATTTCGCCGCAGGCCATTATTAAATCCAGATCACGCAGGGAAGGTTCCGTCTGTCCACAGGCTTCCAGCATTAACTCCTTCAGGGTGTCGGTAGCATAGGGGTCACCTAAACGCCCCATGGCCGACACTACCACCACCGGCTTATAGCCGGCAGCTTGTGCTGCCCGCACCCGCTTTACCACTTCCTGTCGCAGCGCCGGATTGGCCACCGAAGTGCCGCCAAACTTTTGAACTACTATTCTCAAGGTCTTCCCCCCTACAGTTGGCCGCGTGCAATCAATGTTTCCGCAATCTGAACAGTGTTGGTGGCAGCACCTTTACGGATATTGTCAGCAACAACCCACATATTAATGCCATAGGGAACTGAGTGATCAGCACGAATCCGACCGACAAAAACTTCATCACGGCCTGCCAGCGCCTGCGGCAGAGGATAAAGCAGTTCCGCCGGATCATCCATGACCACAATTCCCGGCGCGCCGCTTAAGACTTCCCGTGCCTCCTGCGGTGTCAGCGGACGCTCGAATTCTATGCTTACTGCTTCCGAATGTCCGTAAATGACCGGTACACGAACAGTTGTTGAGGTAATCTTTAAATCCGGTAAACCTAAAATCTTACGGCTTTCCTGAATAATTTTCATTTCTTCTTTCGTATACCCGTTTTCCAGAAAGACATCAATATGCGGCAGGATGTTAAAGGCGATTTGATAAGGGAAGCGCTCCCTGGGCAGAGCTTCTTCACCGTCCAGAACTGCCCGGGTCTGCGCCAGCAGCTCATCAACTGCTTCTTTGCCGGCACCGGAGACGGCTTGGTAGGAAGAAACTACGACCCGCTTCAGACCGGCAGCTTTGTGCAGAGGCTGCAGTGCCACCACTAATTGGATGGTGGAGCAGTTTGGGTTAGCAATTATTCCCTGATGGTGAGCCAGCTGCTCCGGGTTAACTTCCGGGACTACCAGCGGTATCCCCTCATCCATCCGGAAGGCGCTGCTGTTATCAATCACTACCGTACCGCGCCGCGCTGCTTCCGGAGCTAACTCCTGACTGACGCTGCCCCCGGCACTGAAAAAGGCCACATCTACACCCTCAAAGGCTTCCGGGCATGCTTCTTCCACAGTATAGGTCCGACCCCCTACTTCAACCTGGGTGTTGGCAGAACGGGCTGAAGCTAACAATTTCAGCTGCCCCACAGGGAAATTGCGCTCCTCCAGCACTTGTACCAAGGTCTGCCCGACCATACCTGTGGCGCCAACAACAGCTACATTATACTTTTTCACTTCAATACCCCCATAAGAATTTTTTATTTTTCCCCAGCTGTCTGAGGCATTTCTCCGTCACTCCTGCAAGAAATAGTTTTTACTCTGCTAGTTTATGGGCCGCCTGCTGCATCCGTGCCGGAATAAGATCATTGCGCACAAGATCTGCATACGATTCACGTGCTACAACTAAATCAGCCTGACCGCGATAGACAAACACGACCGGCGGTCTGGGATAGCGATTATAGTTGCTAGACATGGAATAATGGTAAGCTCCGGTTGACAGCACCGCTAACAAGTCTCCCCGGGCAAGTTTTGGCAGTTGAATATCCCAAATGAGCATATCACCGGATTCACAGGCCTTACCGGCAATGGAAACAGTTTCTTCTGCCGGTGCCAGCGCGCGATTGGCTACAAGGGCCTCATATTTTGCTCCGTATAAAGCTGTACGCAAATTATCCATCATCCCTCCGTCGACAGCAGCATAACGGCGGATACCGGGGATATCCTTGATCGCTCCCACAGTATACAGGGTGGTACCCGCTTCGCCGACAATGGAGCGGCCCGGTTCTACCAACAGCTTCGGCAGCGGCAGATTATGCGCCGCCGCCTTTGTTTTAACGGTGGTTGTGATTAACTCTAAAAAGTCACTTACCGTGCCGGGGGTGTCAGTATGCAGATAACGGATACCCACACCGCCGCCCAAATCAAGTTCCTGGATGAGATAGCCGGTTTCAGCTTTAATTTGCGCTATAAAATCCATCATGACCTGTGCTGCTAACTGGAAGGGTTTTAAGTCAAAGATTTGTGAACCGATATGACAATGCAGCCCTTTTAGTGAAATAGATTCCAGCTGCAGTGCCATTTTAACCGCCGCCAGCGCCTGACCGTCAGCCAGGCCGAGACCAAATTTAGAATCCAGCTGACCGGTTTGAATATAATGATGGGTATGTGCTTCAATCCCAGGCTTGATGCGAAAATAAATATCAGCCTGCCGGCCGCCGGCAGCGGCTAACTCTGCCAGCAGCTCTAATTCTGAGATACTGTCGACCACAAACCTGCCCACCCCTGCCGCCAAAGCCTCTTTTATTTCAGCAGGGGTTTTATTATTACCATGGTAGATCATTTTGGCTGCCGAAAAATCTGCCTGCAGCGCCGTAAAAATCTCGCCGCCGGAAACAACATCGAGCGCCAAACCCTCTTCAGCCAGCAGGCGGCACATGGCCGTAGTTAAAAAAGCTTTACCTGCATACGCCACCTGACTGTGGGGGTAAAGGCGGGACAGTGTGTCGCGGTAAAGACGACAATTGCGGCGGATCAATTCTTCATCCATCACATAAAGCGGTGTACCAAATTCCTGCGCCAGTGCCACTGTGTCGCAGCCGCCGATTTCCAGGTGTCCTTGTTCATTAATGCGCATAGTGCCGGTAAGTAACATCGCGTGCCTCCTTTATTAATATACAGAAAGACCGACATGTTGCTGTCGGCCCGTTATACCCAGACATACAACCTCAATCCCTTTTGTGAGATAGCTCTTCATCGCCTGTCAAGGGAACAGACAATGACAGACCGGCAGTTATTCACTGACGATCCAGCCGCCTGTGTTGGGGAAGAGCACAAGGACTTCGGCGGTGTCCCCTTTCCTGCCTGCTCATGGAATTCCCCTTTCTCCCAGGCAGTACTCTTGTTCACCGCGCCTCTACCTCACCTGGTGGTGAGGCATGGATAAGTTTGCAAAAATTCTATCACAGGATCTTTACTCTGTCAATGACAGCAGAAAAGAAAAGACGGCACTTCCTGCACTGCCGGAAGTACCGTTCCTGCTTCATTACTCTATTTACCGGCAGCCTCTTCACCTAATTTTCTGGCTGCCTCTAAATATTGCTGTTCTTTTAATATTT
>JAAYKP010000057.1 GCA_012522335.1 Bacillota bacterium | reverse complement strand
GGAAAGGTATTGGAATCTATGCCTTGTTATCATCGACAGGTTTAATGCTGCTGCTGTGGGGTTTGTTTTCAGATAATCCTATGCAAACTGGTATTCTGGTTTCAGTAGGAATAATAGTACTGGGATTCTCCGCTGCGAAGGGCGCACCACTGCTAACAAGCAAAGAAGCAGATAAGGAGAGCAGCGTAATTGAATGGCACGATGAACGCAATATTGTGATCCGGGAAAAGGCATCCTGGTATGCAGGCATGACCACAATAGCAGCCATGAGTGTCAGCGCTTTTGCTCTGGTCATGGCTAATCAATTTGTAGGAGCATGGGTAATAGCGGGTTTGCTGTTATTATATTCGTTAAGTATTATCCTTTTCGCGGCCTATTTCAGTAAAAAACTATAATTCTTTTTCCTCATGGGGAGAAAAAAGATGTAAAGCAAGCTTGACATTTGCCCGTAGTTGATGTATTATAATGTCAAGCTTGCTTTACATTACATGCTGACGGCGAAGTGAACAGCATTGTGAAGCATTGAAAAGCTGAAATAGGTAAGGAGTGATAATATGTCAAATAGTAAGTCTGTTAAAGCGCTGTTACCCGGGTTAGGTGTTGTCTTCGGCTCTGGTGTGGGGATGCTGGTTTCGGCCTTGTACAGCTTCCATTTAGTCATCGGTATAATCGGTGGTGCGGCTGCTGGTTTACTGATTAGTTTTATGGCGCCAATGCTTTTTGACAGCAGCAGCGGCAGAGGCTGAGTTTTAAAGTATAGAAGATGTTAAAATTATGAGTAACACAATTGGCGCAGTATTAAGTAAAAAATGGGCCTGGATGCCCGTTATACTGATTATTTCTTATCTTGCGACGTTTGCCGTATCAGGGCTTAATCCCCTTAAGAAAAAAGTGCTGCCATTGATCCCACTTGACGAATATTCCCTGCATCTTGATCAACAAGTTCCTGCCCTTATGGACTTCTATGACATTCCAGGGAGCAGCATTGCCCTTGTCAAAGAAGGTAAGCTTGTTTGGTCCAAAGGGTACGGCCTTGCCGATGTGCAAACCGGGAGAAAACTGACAAAGGATACACCCATGCGGGTCCAGTCTATTTCTAAATCCATCACCGCCTGGGGCGTTATGAAGCTGGTGGAGCAGGGGAAAATTGAACTGGATGCCCCCATTTGGCAATATTTTAAGAGCTGGCATTTTCCTGAGTCCGAGTTTTCAGCTAAAGGGGTAACGATACGGCAGCTATTAAGCCACACCGGGGGGCTCCCTTTGGGGGATGTATTTACCATTTATTCTCCCCATGAAGAAATGCCCTCCCTGAGAGAGAAGCTGACACAGGAAGCCGTGCTTGTCAGAGAACCCGGCAGTGCCTTTTCCTACTCTAATACCGGCTATAACTTGTTAGAACTGCTTATTGAAGAAGTAACAGGGCAGGCCTTCGGTGACTATATGAGGAGAGAGATTCTGCACCCTCTGGGAATGAATCGTTCAACCTTTATCTGGGATGAAGGATTTGATCCCGCAGTTCCGGTAGGATATGATTTGAGAGGGAAGCCCGTTCCTGTTTATGTGTATCCGGAGAAGGCATCGGGTGGTCTCTTTGCAACGGCAGAGGATATTGCTGCTTTCACCATTGCCGGGATGAAGGATGCACCCCATGACAAACAGCTAATTAGTCCAGAGAGCATTGAAGCTCTGCATACGCCGGCAGCTAAAGAAATTGGCATTTATAGCCTGGTGTTTGACGCTTATGGTTTAGGTCACTACATCGAAACACTGCCGAATGGTGAGCGGGCAATTTCGCACGGCGGACAGGGCACAGGCATTATGACGCATTTCCACGCCATTCCAGAAACCGGTGATGCCATAGTGATTCTGACCAACAGCCAGAGAAGCTGGCCTTTTATTTCCTATCTTCTGAGGGATTGGGCACGGTGGCGAGGGGTTGAATCCATCGGCATGGGACGGATCATTTGGGGCAAATATTGGTTGTGGGCTGTCATTGGACTGATCTGGTCAGCAGTTATCCTGCAAGTCCACAATATAATGACACGCCCTAAGCCGCTTACAATTGCGCAGACAATCGTGGCAATTATCATATTAATTGTACTTATATGGTGTATTAACCAGAAATATTTGTTTCTTTCGTCAGTATTCCCCATAGCATCCAAATGGTTGGGTATTTCAGCTTTTGTCCTGTCAATCAGTTTGCTTTCTTGCGCATGGAAAGAGTTGTTTGCAAAATTGATTTTTAAAAAAGGTTAGAAGAGTTTTAAGTGAATATGTAAATGCTTTTTATGTTACCTTTGGTTAGTATGAGAGGGTACATTTTTTTGGAGCCCGGACGAGAGAGGTAATAAGTCATCTAGGGAATTGTTACAGTTGGAAAACAGTTGCTGATAAGATATAATTAAATCTATATGGAATTTTCGCATAAAAAAGACGGAACTTGGAAGGTACAAAATGAACGGACATAATAAGTTAATTTCCCGCAGGCTTTCTACTGCGGCCTTTTCATTTTCTTTTGCGTATCTGCTCTCTTTTTTGTTTGAGGGACAGGTGATGTATAGCCTGCTGGAAATGCATGGGGTAAGTGCTTCTGCTTATATCTTAGCGGCTATGATTGCACATTTCATGGGACTTCTCACCTGCGGACCGTTCGTCAGGTCACAGGCGGAAGCTAAAAGCATGATGCTCGGCGGCATGGGCCTATGTTTTGCTGCCACTATCCCCTTCTTTTTTGCTCCCTCCTCTTTATGGTTGGGCGGATTGGTTATCAGCGGTTACTTTAGCGGCTGCGCTGTGGCAGCATGGGGATTTTTTCTGAGTGCCTATACGCCCAAGAAAGAGCGAATTAAGTCCTGCGGCGATGTTCTGATTTATTCCAATCTGTTGATGATTGCAATTAACGTGGTTGCCATGAACTGCTCACCGTTTATTGGGCTTAGCTGTGCTTTGTTTAGCCTTGGGATCGGGATAGCTTTCATTTGGATGCTGCCGGCAGGGCAGGAAAATGAGCAGAACAGAGCACTTAAAAACAAGACGCATGGCGGCGTTAAAAATCCACTCATATTGCTGTGTCTTTTTGTTTTTATCATTACTATTAATTCCGGACTGATGTATCAGGTTATTAACCCTGCTTTCGAGCATCTGACAGGGCTGGTGAGTTGGTATTGGGCTGTACCATATATCGTGGCGCTTGCTGTTATGCGCAACCTGCCTATGAACGCAAAGCGTTCCAGTATTTTGTATGTTGGCATGGCAATGATGATAGGAGCTTTCATTAGCTTTATGCTGTTAGGGCGAAACACTTCCGACTATTTGATTGTAGATATGCTGATGCTCGGCGCTTGCGGTATTTTTGATCTTTTTTGGTGGAGCATCCTTGGAGATATGCTGGATTATAGCGACAACCCGGCACAAACCTTTGGTTTGGGACTTTCCGCTAATGTATGCGGCGTCCTCTGCGGAGACATTTTAGGAATGTCCGTAACATCAATCGGGCTTCCCAATGCGGAGATAGCGGTGATTGCCCTTACTGTGGTTTGCATTACACTGGTTATGCTGCCGCCGCTGAACCACCAGCTTGTTTTACTGCTGAAAAGCCATACCTACCTTGTCGCTTATGACAATATGAGTCAGTCTCAGCAAACGGATATTGTTCGTCATATTAAAACTCTTGAACCGTTGACTGTCCGGGAGCAGGAGGTATTGCAGCTAATCCTTTCAGGCAAATCCAACCGCGAAATTGCCGGGGCCTTGTGTATCAGTGAAAGTACTGTAAAAACACATGCCAGGAACATTTTTTCAAAATATGATGTAGGTAGTCGGGCAGAACTTATCAGCACCCTGCTGAAAAATCAAACGGTTGTATAATACATAACCCCACATAAATACAGGGTTTAACTGACCTCTCATACTAAAGTATGAGAGGTTTTTTTGTAAATTCATCCTTTTGAACGATGCTCTATCGAGGCTCTTCACCTAAAATTTATACTGGAGGAGGTATGGTGCAAATGAATTTAATCCGCAAACGACGCAATGGATATGCTTTATTGTTCGCAGCCAGTGTTTGTTTGGCGGTGTGGCTCGGCGCGGCATTGATGCCGGAAGCGGGTTTGGCCTTTAGAGCCATCAGCGCCATCTCTCTTATATTATTGGTGAGGCAGACCCGTCTGCTGTATGACGCAGCACTCATTTGGGATAATCGCATCCTTGCGGTGCCGTCTGCTCTCATTTCCATGCCGGGCCGCCTAATAAATAAAGACACCGAGGAAACCGTAGTATCTACTTTTGGTATCCTCATCGGCAGCAAAATTTACCGGTGGGGCCTGGACGGGGTGCATGGCGTGCGGCTGCATGCCGCCTATATTGATCGGGAATGGATGTATCTGACCTTTGGCAATGCGGCTCAGACCATGAGGGTAGAACTGCTGCACGGTATGACCCAAAAGCAGGCGGTATTGGATGCCGCACAAAAGCTGTTTCGTGAAACCGGTGTAACGGCGGACATTACCGGATGGTAACGCAGCAAAATGAGCGATTAATGAAAGAGGGAGTGAGTATTATGGCTAAATTCTGCACAAGCTGCGGCGCTGCTCTAAATGAGGGAGCTAAATTTTGTGCAAAGTGCGGAGCCAAGGTTTTTCAAAGCCATGAATCTGCGCAAATAAGCATGGAGACAGCGCCGGAAGCCGCAAAATTTGAGCAAGAGATTCCGAAAACGATGAACAGTACAAAGAAGGACCCGCCGCTAAACCGGGCTGCCGATGATGCTCCCCAGCACAGTCCGCAGGGTGTGGGAAAATTCATCACTGCATATATCCGCCAGTCGTTAGCGCCGCTGAAAAACCCCAAAGAGATGCTCCCTACGGTCCTGTTGGGTCTTGCCTGGCTGGTACTTGGACTGCTGGGTTCTTTTGGGATTAATCCTCTGCCGGTGCGCATTCTCAGCTTCCTTACCTTCGCACAGGGCGGAATGTTCGGCGGCGTCTTCGGCGCTGTAGGTGGAATTCTCGGCAAAGTGATGGTTGCTGTCTTTCTGAACGCCGCCATTGTGCCGCTGTTTCAGAAAAAAGCGCCGTTTTCGGGGATAGGCGGCGGCATCAAGGACTTTTTCGGTGGGCTTGCCGTTAAAAGTATAGCCGCTGTTGCTCCGCTTTTAGGCGGAGTGGGCGCTTCTTTGCTGCTGTATGCTTTTATGAACAGCAGCCAGTCCCTGCAGAACAGCATGGTTGGTATTATCGCCTTTGTAATGCTGCTGCAAAACATTGGCAGACAGGGCGGATTTTTATGGGGACTTGCTTTTTCTGTGGCAAACAGTCTTTCCAAGGGCAGAACTCCTTCCCATATAACAGTCAGCCGCTGTATCAGCGGCATGACGCTGGGGTTTGCTCTTGGCGTGGCGCTGTCAGCGCTGGGGTGGCGTTGGTGTGTATGGCTGGGATTATTGCTGTTTATCTCCGCTTTGATCTTCGCCAATGTCTCAAAAAGCAAAAAGGAGGTGGCTGCGGCATGAAAAAGATAGAAAAAAAATTCGCTGTAATTTTATTTGCTGCTCTCTGCTGTGTGCTGCTTTTTCCTATAACCGCCATAGCAGAAGAAATTGTCGAAGTGCCTATCGCATTGCCGGAAACTATGACAATAACGAAACAATTGTTCAGTGATTCCGATGAATTGGAACCGGAAAAGATCACCATTAAATCTCACAAAGACGGGCGGTTTTCTTTTGAATATCCCGCCAAAACCATATCTGATATGCGTGGTTGGGATGATGATCATTCCATAACATCATTCCGTGTTGAGGGAAAAGCTTATTACAGAATGGATAAAGAAATGGAGCGCAAATCCGGTGCGACAGATAGCAGATGGATTGTGGGTGAATTTTCGGTGCCGGATGAGATTGTCTATACCGTGCTGAAACCGTCAGTATCAGAAAGCTATACCGACACCAGCAAGTTTAGTCTTACTCCTTATGGGGGCTCTTTTCAGACAACGAGCTATGACGATGAGGAATTGGAGCACCGTATTGCATTTAAACTGCAATTTCACTGTACCAGAACCGATACAGTTTACGATGTGGAGGGGGGGAGCAGAACAACTGAAAATTCATATGATGACGAATGGACTTTTAATATGGGGACAGTTGGGTTTTCTGACCCCTACCCAGTAGAGGAAAGCGACTCTACACAAAGCGTAGGAGTTACGGGAAAGTGGGAATTTTACAAACCCCCGGATAGGCAATGGGGTTTTCGCTATAGATTTGGCAGAAAAGAGCCTGAGTATGCCGGTCCGCTGGCCTCCATTATCATCAGCATTTTTGCGATTTTGTTGTCCATCCTGTTTGGGAATACGGGCGGGTTTATCCCGACTGTGCCTGCGGGGACAGGTGGCGCACCAGCTCCCGCACCTGATGTTGGCGGTCAGAGCCGTTGGCTGCGCTTTGATGATGACGGCGATATCGAGGCTACCGACCCTGTAAACGGGCAAAAACGCACTTTTGTCAATAACGGCGACGGCACCTATACCGACCCGGTCAGTGGGACTACCTACACGCCGCAGGAGCTTTCCGAACAAATGGAGCACCGTGCGGACAATGCCGGCACCATCCGACAGGATGAAGCGCAGTTTGAGCAAAATGTCCGCGAAGATCGCCAGCGCAATCAGGAGCGCAGCGACGAGAGCCGTCAGCTTGAGGAGGATTTGCAGCGTGAACAACAGGAGCGGACCCGCAGGGAGAAGATCGAGCGTATTGCCACTGAGTTGGGGATGAGCGGTGCCAGTGAGAAGGAAGTCAGAGAAGAGCTTGAGCGTCGCCTGGAAAGAGACGAGGAGTACCGTCAGAAAATGCTCGAATACGCCCAGCGCAGAGATATGGCCCTCGATGTTTTAGAGGCCACAGTGGATATGGCTGATTACACGATGGCTGCCGGTGAGGCATTTGTTCCCGGCGGTAAGTATGTGTCCGCCACATATAAGGGTATCAAGAATATTGGCTCTACCATGGCGGAAAAAGGCGCAAGCGTCGGTTCCTTCGTTGAGGGCGCTATTAAAGGCGGTACCGAAGCCGCAGGCACCGTTATGGATGCGGGTATCGGCAAGGCTGCAACTACTATAGGCGGCACAGTCGCCGGTGAAATCGCCGGAGCTGTCAATGATGGCGAGGACATTACACGGGCAGCTGCTAAAGGATTGGTACAAGGGGCAGGGAACGCCGCCATAGGGGCTGCCAGCGATGGTGTGGATGATGCCACCTCAAGTTTAAGCGGTAAGGTTGCTAACAAGCTTACTGAAACTGCATTCGGAAAAGAGGTTGCCGAACCACTCTACGATGAAGCTTTTAAAGAAGATAAATAGCCGCTTCCGGTTTTACCGGGGCTTCCTTGAGTAGCATCATTGGGGGCTATGATTAAAGCCGGTTATGAAGAGGAGGATGACGATGAAAAAGACAGTATTTATTTTACTTGCGGCAGCGCTGTTGTTAAGCGGCCTGGTTGGATGCGACGGGGGCACAGCTGATTGATTGCCGTGCTGATCGCGACCAATCTGTAAATACTGTATTTGTTCGGCGTGGGCTGGCGTGAAAAGCGGGATATCGAACGTTTATGAAAGGAGCGTCCAGATGGCAAAGAAGAAAACAAGCAATAAGGTCCCTCTTCCCATTCTCATAATTATCTATGCTGTTCTGCTGTATGCCATATATAACAGTATCAGCACCCTGGCACTGGCTATATGGGGAGATTCCGTCATGGGTACGGTGGACTTCTATTCGTCGCGGCTGGAAAACCGCAGAGCGGAGCAAAACCGGTCCCGCACCGTTTTCAAGAGTTATTGGTTTGTGGCAAAGGGCAAAGAATACCGGGGCTATGTGGCGTATAGCAGTGACGAGGCAAAGCCGAGCCTGGCAGAAGGTCAAACGCGCTCTGAGCGCATCCGCTATCTTTCCGTTTTTCCATATTTCAACAAGCCTGCCATGCTATCCGATTTTGACGAGATGGGCGAGGGAGCAATCATTTACCATATCCTCGCGCCCATCGGTTGTCTGTTTTTGCTGCGGCTTGTCATACGCACAGCAGAGACGGGAAAAAGAAGAAACAAGCAGCGAGGAAACCTGCCGCAAAATCCGTGAAGAACGGGGAGTCTCAAATAATGGGAGCAAGGAGGGAGACGGATATGTACTGTTCTAACTGTGTAAACAAGCTGCCGGAGGGCGCTGCTTTCTGTACGAACTGCGGCGCGAAAATACAGGCCAGCGTTCCCGGAGTGTGTACAGCCTGCGGCGCAAAACTGCCGGACGAAGCTGAATATTGTATCAGCTGCGGCGAAGCGGTGAATATGGCAGCATCGGAAGCGGCGGAGCCGAGCCTAGCGTCAGTTTCTGTACCCCCACAGGGCAGCGCGGGGTTGGTCGGTTTTTCCGACAGGTATAATTCTCCGGAGATACTGGCTGCCGCACAGAAAAGGAAAAAGTATTCTATTGGCTTTATGTGGATATTAGTTCTTGTGCCGCTCATCGGGTTTCCCGTTGCCGGTCTGCTGATGAACGATTTCCCGTTTGGAGAATCTATTATCGTCGGTGTTGGCCTTGCTCTTATCATGTTGGTCTTTAATCTGCTGGCTTTGCGCAAAACCAAGCAGACCATGTGGGAGGGCGTGGTCGTCAATAAATACAGCAAGGAAGAGTATAGACATCGCGACAGCAACGAAACCTATACGGAATACACGGTGGTCATCCGTACCGACGCAGGCAAGAAAAAGACCATCGTGGAAGAGGGCAGCAGACGAAAAATGTACGATTACCTCTCCGTTGGCGACAGGGTGCGCCACCACCCTATGTTTGGCACATACGAAAAGTATGATAAATCCAAAGACAGCATCATCTACTGCAGCGTCTGTACCACGATGAATCTCATACAAAATGACCGCTGCCAACGGTGTAATAACCTGTTATTTAAATAAGGAGGGTCATCATTATGGAGAGATTTGACAGCCTGCTGGAGGCGGCGGAGTTTGCTGCTGCACGCTGTAAGAGCTGGAGCTTTGCTACTGCAGATGAAAGATATGATGAACAAGGTTTGCTGGTGCTTGCTGAGACAAGCGACAGCGAAAACCCCATCGACGAGGACAGCT
Organism: Bacillota bacterium; assembly: GCA_012522335.1. Classification (GTDB taxonomy): domain Bacteria; phylum Bacillota; class Dethiobacteria; order Dethiobacterales; family Dethiobacteraceae; genus UBA9865. The sequence goes on along the minus strand of JAAYKP010000057.1, from coordinate 15,939 downwards.
TTTATGTGGTATCGCCCTCCGGAGCCATCGGCATATGTGAGAACGGCGAAGACATTTTCTGGCTGTTTCTGTCCGATGCCGCACCGAATGAAGATTTGCCGCTGACATACCAAGCTGTACCGCAGATAAAATTCTGCCCCGAATGCGACTCTCCCGTCTACCCCGGAGCACGTTATTGCGCAAAGTGCGGCATAGCACTGCGAAACACATGAAATACTATTTGAGATTTAGCTGCGCTTATTACTCTCAGCGTCTGCGACTATTTTTAGTGCAAAGATGACTCAGTTTAACCTAATTTGTCTGTAAACCTAAATGTAAAACGAGGCGCTCTATGCTGCTATTTCGTAGAGAGCCTCGTTATTTTGACCAGAGGACAAAGGTGTTTTGAAAACGGTGTGGTACTAAAAAAAAATACTATTACTTAAAGGAAATACCTTAGGCGGGTGTCATACTGCTTCTGCGCAAGGTGCTTAAAATGATATAATTGAAAAATAAAGGTATACTTGAAAAAGATTGAGTTCAAACATTTACAATAAATGCACACTATTATTATAGGAGAGGAGGAGAATAGCAGTGGATTTATTAGATTTAATTGTAGAGCATCACAAGGATAACGAACGTCAGGGGCCGGGGAGTAAAGAAGCGACATTAAAAGTGCTAAGCTGTGGATTATGATAGCTGCTTCTTTTAAAGCGCTGCTTCTTTTAAAGTTTGGTCACGATGAATAGTAAAGGAAGAAAAGAGAGCATTTCACACAGGCAATGAAGTATAATCAGGGGAGGTTGAGCTTTTGAAGCTTATTTCATGGAATATTGATTCATTAAATGCCGCGTTAACAGGTACTTCTGAACGAGCCAAATTAAGCCGAAAAGTAATGAGTACCATTGCAGACATTAAGCCGGAAGTTATTGCTTTGCAGGAAACAAAGCTGCCAAGCAATGGACCTACGAAAAAGCAATTAGATATTTTAAATAGTGTGCTGCCACAATACGAAATTGTGTGGAACTGTTCTATAGAACCGGCACGCAAGGGCTACGCAGGCACCATGTTTTTATATAAAAACAGTTTAAACCCAAGTGTAAGCTTCCCTAAAATCGGTGCCCCCGGCACCATGGATTATGAAGGCAGAATCATCACCTTGGAATTTGCTGACTTTTACTTGACACAGGTATATACACCAAATGCAGGTGAAGACTTAGGCCGCTTACAGGAACGACAGCTTTGGGACATTAAATATGCTGATTACCTGGAAAATTTGGATAAAGAAAAATATGTTGTGGCAGCCGGTGATTTCAATGTAGCCCATAGAGAAATTGATTTAGCTCATCCCGATAGAAATCGTAATACAGCCGGTTTTACTGACGAGGAGCGTGAAGGTTTTACAAATTTGCTGCAAAGAGGTTTTACGGATACCTTTCGCCATCTCCATGGCGATGTTACAGGTGTCTATTCCTGGTGGGCACAGCGTGCCCGGACAAGCAAAATTAATAATTCCGGCTGGAGAATAGATTATTGGCTGGTGAGTGACAGGATTGCAGACAGGGTTTTAAAATCTGAGATGATTGATTCTGGACCCAGACAGGACCATACACCGATATTACTGGAAATTGACCTGTAGGTAGTCGTAGTCAATCGATAATAAAGCCATGTTCCTCCACAGCAGAGAGGAACATTTTGCTTGCCAAAAGGAACAAGAGAAGATAAAATTGCTGTATAGTAGTTATAATATTCAGACATATACGATAATTTGTACTTTATGTTGCTTTGCGCTGAAAAAATAAAAATGCGGAATAGTCCAGCCAGGGCAGTCACACAACATTAATCTGTTAAAGAAAGGAGTAGGCTTATGAAAGGTAATCAAAAGCTTATTGAAGCGTTGAATGATTTACTTGCAGACGAACTGACGGCTATCAATCAGTACATTGTACACGCAGAAATGTGCGAGGACTGGGGTTATGGTAAGCTGCATGAAGGTTTTGAGCAGCGGTCGATACAGGAAATGAAACATGCCGAAAAACTGATCGGGAGAATTCTTTTCCTCGGCGGAAAACCAATTGTAACTGAGCTTAACAAAATTCATATCGGCGATGATGTCCCCAGTCAGATAGGAAATGACCGGGCTGCTGAAGAAAGTGCCATCAAGGCATATAATGATGCTATTGCGCTTGCCGGTGAGGTGGGTGACCATGCTACCCGGGATATCCTTGTACAAATTCTAAACGACGAAGACCGCCATCTGGATGAACTTGAGGAACTTTTAGATCAGATTGATCAGATGACTTTGCCTATTTTCCTGACAACTCAAGTCGGTTAATTGTTCTGAGAGAGAACTTAAAAGCAAGGGGCTGTAGTCACTACAGCCCCTTCTCTATAAAGAATTATACAATGGAGTGTTTCCCTTGATGCTGAGGCTTTATTTGATCTGTGGGGTATTCGCGTCGGAATGCAGCGGAGGGATAAAGCGGAAAGAATATTAAAACGAGAAGGAAAATAAAGGAACTGTAACGAAAAACAGACAAGGACAAGTTAATCAGATGAAAGAGGTGACTAAGGGTTGTTAAAAAAAGAACTCGAACAAAGGATCAGTGCTCTGCAGGAGACCGTTAAAAGTCGCTCCCTGGATGCATATATCGTAACTGCAGAAGAAGATATTTGGTATTTGACAAGTATTACGTACAGACCTGAGGAAAGGCCTTTTTTTATTGTTATAGCTCCCCGGCAGAAGCCCATTCTGATTGTTCCTAAATTGGAAGAAGCTCACGTTCATAAAGCAATAATTGACTGTGAGATCGTATCGTATTGGGAATACCCGTCACCGTCAAAAGAAAACTGGTACGATGTGTTAAACAATATTTTGCAGAAGTATAGCAGAGTCGGAATTGAAAATAATGTCAAGGCGGAAGTATATTTTAAGCTTGAGGCGAAAGAATTAGTTTGTTCCGACCTGGTAGCAGTACAGCGGCAAATCAAAAGTCCGCTGGAATTGGAGATGATCCGCAGCAGTGCCAAGATTTGTGATGAAAGCATGTATAAGATTTTCGCTTCCGTCTATCCGGGAGCAAGTGTAATTGAAATCTTCGCCATCTCCAAAAGTATTCAGAATGATCTTATCCGGTCCGGAAACTTTGATCCGATCACTACTTCGCTTTTGACAGTGGCCTGGCCCGCACCCCAAAGCTCTATGCCCCACAGCATTCCAGGTCTGAATGACCGGCTGGGGCAGGGTCCTAACCTGGCAATGTGCTATTTCCGGATTAACGGCTATGCCTCTGAATGTGAGCGAACGTTTTTCCTAAAACCGCCTTCCGGAGAGGAAAAAGAATTGTTCCAGCATATGATGAATGCCAGGGCAAGGGCTTTAAGCAAAGTCAGGGCAGGAGTTCAGACTGCTGACATTGATGCTGAAGCCAGGGAGTATTTGATCCGGTATGGGTTAAAGGATAATCTGCTGCATAGGACAGGGCATGGTATCGGGTTGGGTAATCATGAGGGACCCTATATTGCTGAAGGCAGTCAAGACATACTGCAGGAAAATATGGTAATCAGTATTGAACCCGGAATCTATGTTGAAGGCCTTGGAGGTTTTAGGCACTCCGATACTGTTTTGGTTAAAAAAGATGGGTATGAGTTGTTAACTGCTGCACCACGGGACATTGAAGAAATGATTATTAATAAATCTAATCTCGGCTCACGCCTAAAAGGAAGTATTATCCGTAAGTCTTTAAGGTTGTAGCCGCTGTGCGAAGTTATGCATAGGGAGTAAAACAATTAAGGTACAGTCGTTGTAATGAAAGCACAGTATTAGTTACCAAAAAAAGGAGGCCTGTGTATGCGCTGTAAAATTCAAACTGCCAAACCACAGCAGTTTATCGACATAACGGCTAAGGTTGTAGAAGCAGTCCAAAAAAGTAATGTGCAGGACGGTCTCGCAGTCATATATGTGCCCCATACAACTGCCGGAGTGACAATAAACGAAAATGCTGATCCGGATGTTGTGCGGGATATCATTTCAGCCCTAGATAACACTTATCCCGCAGATGGGGAATACCTCCATCTTGAAGGTAATGCCCATGCACATATCAAGGCTTCTCTGATGGGCTCCTCCTGTACAGTGCTGATCCGGGATGGGAAACTGCTATTGGGAACCTGGCAGGGAATCTATTTTTGCGAGTTTGACGGGCCTAGAAACAGGGAGTTTTATGTAAAGATTATCAGCGGCTAGGGTGCGGATGTGGATTTTAGGAAAGAACGCGAAGGGATGAACACGCACCGCAGCCCACATATTGAGAGAATATAAATACTTTATTGACAATTATGACAATATATGACATAATTTTTTTATCGGACTATGCGGGTGAAAGGAGCAGCGCTTGTGAAGACTAGTAATTATTTCAGCCTGCTGGACGTTAAGCAAGGACAGGCAGAACATTTGCCTGCATTCACCTTTGATTGTCTCTGCAGTTTTGTTTGCAAGGCGCAAACCTCCTTGGTATGTCTTTATGTAAAAACGGCAAGACAATAATCTGCAAAAAGTAACAGAGCTTGGCATTGATATCCCAGGCGATGAATTCGCCGATATGTGCAGCAAGCTCTGTTTTTGTCTTTGAGATTCGTTCCTGTCGATATCGGGAGGGAGGTGTCTGTTTGACAGTTATTAGGAAAGCCTTATTTGATGCCCTCCTCAAGATGCTGCCATGTGGCCGGTCAGTATTTGGAATCATGCTGGCAGTCAGTATCGTAATAACGGCAGCAGTACCCTGCTTTGGTGCGGCCAATGACAGCAGTTGGACAGAGAATGAATTAGTGTTTATGCAGGAGCATCCGGTGATTCGTCTTGGTATCGACCCGGGATTTGTCCCGTTTGAGTTTATCGATGAAAATGGTGAGTACAGAGGAATCACCGCCGACTATCTAGCTTTAATCAGCGAAAAGACCGGTTTGCAATTTGATATAGCAGAAGGCTTAACTTGGCCCGAGGCTTATGACCTGGCGCTGGTGGGAAGTATTGACGCACTGCCTGCTGTCGGTAAAACTAGCGAAAGAGAAAAATACTTTCTTTTTTCCGCACCGTATTACTACTACAAAAGAGTGATTGTAACCCGTGATACAGATAGCGAAATTTCGGGCCTCGAAGATTTAGAAGGTTATGTCGTGGCTGTTCAGCGCAACAGCTCACATCACAGCTACTTATTGTCTTATCAAAATATAAATCTTAGTTTGTATGATTCTGTGGAAGCTGCGCTTACTGCTGTAGCGACAGGAATGGAAAAAGCTTTTATCGGCAACCTGGCCACCACAAATTACTTAATACGGGCAAATGGTTTGACCAATCTCAGATTTATATCTTTTGAGGCGGAAAAACAGCAGGCCCTGCATTTTGCTGTGCGCAAAGACTGGCCTGAATTAGTCAGCATCTTTAATAAAGCGCTGGCGGCAATTAGTGAAAGTGAAAAGCTTGCCATTCACAACAAGTGGGTTGAATTAGATACTGATATAGATTACGGGCCTGTTATTCGTGTTTTATCTATTGTCGGCACCTTAGTCGCCGTTGTGCTCTGTGTATCGTTCTTCTGGATTGCAAGACTGCGCAAGGAGATCCGGCGCAGAGAAGAGATTCAGCTTGACCTGGAACAGGCAAAACGTGAGGCTGATGAAGCAAATGAATTCAAGTCAAGTTTTATGGCCAGGATGTCCCACGAAATCAGAACTCCCCTTAACGCCATTACCGGCTTGTCTTACCTGTTGAAAAAAACCGAGATTACTTTAACACAGAGTATGTATCTCGACCGGATTACACAAGCAGCAAACAGTATGCTGAGCATCATCAATGATATTCTCGATTTCTCTAAAATTGAAGCCGGCAAAGTTCAGCTGGAACTCACTACTTTCAGCATGGATCAGGTGATTCAGGATGTAGTCAATATTGTCTTATATAAAATCAATGAGCAGAAAATTGGTTTTCGTCTTTCAAAAGATCCCCTTGTTCCCAATTGGTTTTTTGGTGATGCCAAAAGGCTTGAACAAGTTTTGCTTAATGTTTTGAGCAATGCCGTCAAATTTACCACTGCCGGAGAAGTCTCATTAGATATTCGCTTAATTGCAAAGGAGTATGATAAATACCATATCTCATTTACCATTAGGGATACAGGAATAGGAATGACTGAAGAACAGGTGGGCAGGCTCTTTACCCCCTTTGAGCAGGGTGACAGCACTATTAATCGCCGTTTTGGAGGTTCTGGTTTAGGATTGCCCATTGTTAAGAACCTTGTAGACTTGATGGGTGGAGAAATTAAGGTGTTCAGCACACCAGGAGAAGGTACGACCTTTATCATTGAATTGCCTTTACAAGTTGATCAGGAGAAGGAAGCAGTATTTGAGAAAACACTGTCTGCCAAACCCCTTAAAGATCTCAGAACACTGGTTTTAGAAAGATCGGGTGCAAACATCAACCTAATTGAAAGCTATTTGGGCAGCTTTGGCATGCAGTGTGAGCTAACGAGTTCGGAAACAAGTGCCTTAAGCATGCTCGAAGCCGCAAACGGGAAATATGCCAAGCCCTTTGATTTGTTTATAATTGATTATGATACACCGGCCGCAGGCGGCTTCAACTTTATTGAGTCTATACGCAGCAACCAGAAGATTGCTAAAGTGCCAAAAATTATCATGCTTTTACCCATGCTGCGCGAGGATTTGTTCGACAGACTTAATGAACATGGGATTGATATGGGTATTGGGAAGCCAATCATACCCTCTATATTACTCAACGGAATCCTGGATATTTTCAATTTGAAGGTTGTTTCAGGTGCCCAGCTTGCTGCGACGAGGGAAAATGTCCCGGCAAAACTGGAAAAATCACATCTTGTTTTGCTGGCGGAGGACAATAAAACGAACCAGCTAATTGCCAAGTCACTCTTAGAACAGATGGGGCTGGAAGTTATCACTGCCAACGATGGCAGGGAGGCTGTAGATCTGTTTAAAGAACACAGAAACAGGATAGATTTGATTGTTATGGATTTGCATATGCCCGTGATGAACGGTTATGAAGCGGCAGCAAAAATCCGGGAAATTTCAACCAATGTTCCTATTGTGGCTATGACAGCGGATGTTATTTTTGGTGTGCGGGACAGATGTGAGCAAAGCGGAATATTCCATTATATCAGTAAGCCCTTTAATCCTGATCACTTTATTCAGACCATCAAAGATATTATTCTGGAAAATGAGCCTGACGATGATAGTGAGACCACTGTCCTTGATCAGCAGATGGGCTTAAAGAATATGGGTGGCAGCGCAGAACTGTATTCTCAGGTGCTGCAAGAGTATCGCAGTGAAAACCGAGATACTCTGGACAGACTGGCAGCGGCGGTCCGTGAAAAAAGATACACTGAGGCTGCACAAATCGTGCATAAGATTAAGGGTAGTTCCGGCAGCATCGGCGCCAAAGCACTACAGGCTGCCGCCGCGTCTTTGCAGAAAGCGCTGGAAGAAGAACAGGGAGAAGAGATAGGCCCACTGTACGACAGCTTTACTGTATTACTAAAAAAACTGCTGACGGAGCTGGATAAGTTCCAGGAAACCCGGGAGCTAGGAAGGGGGAAGTCACAATGCTAATCAAGATCTTGGTGGTTGAGGACTCGGCAACTGACAGGCTGATTATCAAAAGTATGCTGAGCGAATACCAGATCTTAACTGCTTGCGACGGCCAGGAAGCACTACGTATGCTTCAGGAGCATGACGGGATAAACTTGATGATCCTTGATTTGAATATGCCCAGGATGAACGGGTTTCAGGTACTTGAATCCTTAAAAGGGGACAAGCGGTATGGGAAACTGCGCACCATAGTATTGACAAATTACGATGAGGTAGACAATGAAATCAAGGGCTTAAAACTAGGGGCCGTAGACTATATCCGCAAGCCGATTCATATGGAATCACTGAAAGCCAGGATCGATGTGCATGCTGCCCTGTTACGTGCAGAGCATGAGCTGGAGCAGCAGTTGCATGAAAGTGAACGCAGCAAATCTGTTTTACTATCCCACCTCCCAGGGCTTGCGTACAGGTGCAATTATGACCGCGACTGGACTATGCAGTATGTTTCCGCAGGCTGCTATGACCTGACGGGTTATCCTCCGGAGAGCCTGCTGTACAACAGAGACCTGTCCTATAATGAGCTTATCTCCCCCGAATACCATGACGTTTTGTGGAATGAATGGGAACGCGTTCTGGCAGCAGGACAGCCGTTTAAATATGAATATGAGATTATCACGGCTGCCGGGGAGAAAAAATGGGTCCTGGAAATGGGGCAGGGTATCTATAACGATGCCGGTGAAGTGGAAGCATTGGAAGGAATCGTTTTTGATATCTCCTATCGCAAAGCCATTGAAGATGCCCTAAAATATAATTATGAGCATGATAGATGGACAGGACTGCATAATCACGACTATTTGGTAGCATTACTGGAAAAGGATGCCAAGCGAAAGCAGAAGGCAAAAAAAGCCCTCATTGGTATTAACTTAAACATGGTTCAGGTTGTAGCAGCTAATTATGGGTTCCAGTATGCTCAAAATCTGATCAAGAAAGCAGCTGAAGCACTTAGTCAGCACTGCACCGATAATTGTCTTTTGTTCCATTCACGTGAGAATAGTTTTGTTTTCTATCTCTTTGACTATAAAGATCAAAAAGAGCTTGTTGCTTTTGGTAATGTCATTGCAGATACCCTGGGGTCTATCTTTATAACAGAAAGAATAGGCGGCGGGATTGGCATCCTCGAAATTGAGCAGAACCAAAGTGAACTCAATGTTGATCTGCAATTACGAAGACTGCTGATAGCTTCAGAAACGTCTGTCAGCATGTTTGGCAGGGATTTTGAAATTTGTATTTACAATGAAGAGCTTGAAGCCATTGTTAACCGTGAAAGAGAAATTGTGGAAGCTCTCAGCGCCATTGCGGCAAATGATGATACTACTGATGAGCTGTTTTTACAGTATCAGCCCATTATGAATTTAAGAACAGGCTCAATTTTCGGCTTTGAGGCACTGGGCAGGTTGAGGACAGGGAAGCTCGGACTTGTATCACCCCTGGAATTCATCCCCATTGCCGAGAAAACAAAGCTTATCCTGCCCATTGGTGAAAAAATAATTGCCAAAGCCTTATGTTTTTTAAACAGGCTTAACAAGCTTGGGTATAATGAAATTGGCATTTCATTGAACATTTCTGTAATTCAACTCTTAAGTCCCAATTTCACAAACAGGCTGTTTGAGTTAATAAGTGAGATACAGGTTAACATGAAAAACATCTATATTGAGATTACGGAATCTGTCTTTGCCTCTGATTATGATAAGATTAACAGTATTCTTGAAATAATGAGGAAAGCAGGGCTCCAAATAATGATCGATGACTTTGGAACCGGCTATTCCTCCCTGTATAGGGAACAGGAATTAAAAGCTGATTACATGAAAATTGACAAATATTTTATCGATAACCTGTTATGTGCTGACCAGAGCAAAGCCATTACAGGTGATATAATATCGATGGCCCATAAACTTGGACACTGCACAATTGCTGAAGGAGTTGAGCACAATATCCAGCTGCAGTATTTGCAAAAACACAACTGCGACAAAATACAGGGATTTCTGATCAGTGAACCGCTTGATGAAGATGCTGCAATTATGTTTTTGGAGAAGTAATGTCAATTGGTATGCAATTAACAACTTAACCGGATAAGAAAACAAGACTATACAGATAATTCTATTGTGCCGGTGCATGGATAGGATTATCCTACTCTATACTGAGGTGTTTTATGAAAACGTTACTTAGTCTATACCTAGTTTTTGCCGTCACATTAGCTCAGTTTTTCGCCGTCTATTTCTTTTCAAAGGGCAGAACCAGCTACCGAAAGGCATTCTCAGCCTTGGTTATATGCATCAGTATATATTTATTTGGCTATTTAATGATTGTCAACAGCAGCGATCTGCAGGAAATGATCTTTTGGAATCAGTTTCAATATTTGGGACTGCCCTTTATTGCCGTACTATGGCTGCTGGTGGCCCTTCTTTATACAAAAATCATCTATTCCCTAAATATGCGGATGGCACTTTTATTGTTTTCTGTACCTGTATTAACCTTTTTTGTGCGGCTCACTAATCCCTGGCATCATCTTTTCTATACAAAATGGGAACTAAGGCAGTTCTTTGGCTATTACGCCTTGTATATGGAAAGAGGTTTCTGGTACTATGTTAACATCTCTTATACCATCTTGTGCCTGCTTCTTACCGTTATCATTTACTGCATAGGATACCTGAAAGATAAGGTTGTTCACACCAAGTCCCACTTTTTAGTATTCTTATATGCTTCTTTATTACCTCTTATTGGTATCGCGCTGATTCTTTTCGCTTTCGAAGAGCGGGGCATTGATTACTCCGCTTTAATAATGCCTGCTTCTCTCTTGATTATTAGTTATGGCATTTTAAAATACGATTTTTTAGAAATAAAAACTCTGGCCCGGGAAACAATCTTTGAGCACAACCTAGACGGCATGGTGGTACTGGGTCCGGGGAAAAGAGTAATTGACTACAATAAGGCTGCCGAAAAATTTTTTGCAGCAATAAACATTTCATTGAAAAATTACCCCATAGAACATATTCTTGAGCAGGAACCAAAGCTGCTGGAAATCTTTGAAAGTGAGAAAAGCCATGATTATTCCTTAGTGATAGATGGGGAAGAACGTTTTTTTGAAATTAACGTGATGCCGTTAGGAGGTTACCATGATGGTAACACGAGAATGCTTAAATATATTCATGATGTTACCAAGGAAAGGAAAATTCAGGAGCGGCTAAAATTTTTGGCCACCACAGATTCTTTAAGCGGACTCTACAACCGGGCAGAATTTATGAATTTAGCCCAAAGAGAATTTGCTTGCGCTAAAAAGAATAATGCGGAACTATCATTGTTAATTATGGATTTGGATAAATTCAAGAATATCAACGATACCTTTGGGCATGCAGCCGGAGATGAGGTTATTCGTGAGATGGGAAGCATGATAAAATCCAGCTTCCGCAAAACGGATATTGCCGGGCGTATAGGAGGAGAAGAATTTGCCGTGGTTTTAAAACACGCTTCTTTGGCAGATGCGAGAAAGGTAGCGGAACATTTTCGGGAAGCTGTAGCCGGGAGAAAAGTTATTTACGAGAAACAGGAAATTGGTTTTACGGTAAGCATTGGCGTGGCGGCAATCAGTGGTAACAATGATGATGTTAACGACCTTGCCGAGATTTTAATAATGGCAGATGATGCCTTGTACAAGGCAAAAGCAAGGGGACGAAATTGTGTTGTAACTTCGTAGTCTGGGTTGGTACCTTCTTTTTTAACTTGGGTTATGACTGTACAATCGAAACGCTCTTATCTGAATGAAACTGGATAATCTCAAAATGAAATGCTGGCAGTCATGGGCATACATGTTTCTGTAATTACTTAATTAACAACACAGGTCTAAGGAGAAACCAATGGGAGAGAGAAAACACGATAAATTGCTTGGTATAAGAACCGTAGGATTAAGAGAATGGAAAGATGGTCATGCACAGTATAATCGTTACGAACCAACTCCATATAAGGCTTTAGATGCACTTGCAGAGAATTACAAGTTTCGGGGTATTAACAGAGTTGTAGATTTTGGATCTGGCCGGGGTCGAGTCGCATTTTATATCCATAATCGTTTTCAGCTGCCGGTGACAGGAATAGAAGCTAATTGTCAAACATATGAAGAAGCGCTTGAAAACAAGGCAGCATACAGATTAAAAGCACAGCATATTGCTGCACCGATTAAGTTTAAATACGGCCTCGCCCAGCGTTATAAAATTGACAAGAGAGATAACTGTTTTTATTTTTTTAATCCCTTCTCAGTACACATTTTTAGAAAGGTGATACACAACATTTTACGCTCCGTGGAAAAGTACAGAAGAACGGTGGATTTAATTATTTATTATCCACTACAGGAGTATAAAGATTTCCTGGAAACCAGTACTCCTTTTACCATCATCAATAAAATCAGGGTGCCCGGTGCGAGTGATAAGAAAGAAAAGATTATTATCTACCGCTTAAATGAAGAAGTTTTTGATACAGATGAGTGCATTAACTTTTAATTTGCCTTGCAGAGAGTTAATTTACAAGGAGTAAACATGAGCAATAGTTTGAAGATCATTATCGATTTTGTAGTGCTGGCCGTAATATATTTGGCGGTCTTTTTTCACAGGTGGCGGGCAAAGGAAAAAACAAAGCTGTTGGTAAATACCATTATGTATATTTACGTGTCATTAGTTTTGTACTTTACTTTAATGCCCATTGTTGTTTCTTTACCATATATTTTTAATCATCCGTATAAGCCGATGAATTTATTACCTTTTGCTGATTATTTTGCGGGCAGAGGTGATACAGTGCGCCAAATTATACTGAATATAATGTTGATGATGCCGTTTGGTTTTTTAGTGCCGTTAGTAAAAAAGCAGAACATGTTGTCCTGCTTGTCTTGGGCATTTTTATTCAGTTTGGGGATTGAATTGTTTCAGCCGCTGCTTAGCGGTTTTCGCATTGCAGATATAACAGATTTAATTACAAACACGACCGGGGCTCTTCTGGGCTACTTGCTATATATAGTATTCAAACCGTTAGTAAATAAAATCATGCTCCATTTAGAGCAGATTTGAGCAGACCCCGGTTAGTTAGGGAGGTTATGTAGTGGCTAAATACGTCTGTTCCATTTGCGGATTTGTTTATGATGAGACTGAGGGTATACCAGAAGCAGGTATGGCAGCGGGTACCAAGTGGGATGAACTACCGGATGACTGGGTCTGCCCGCTCTGTGGAGCGGAAAAAGCGGACTTTATGAAACAGGGCGCACCTAGTACAGATCATGCAGAAAAACCGAAAACTGTTCATGATGCATCTTTGGACATGCAGCAGTTGTCTCCCCTGGAAGTTAGTGCCCTTTGTTCAAATCTTGCCCGGGCATGTGAACAGCAGTATAAGGCGGAGGAAGCAGACCTTTTTAAGGAATTGGCCGGCTATTTCAAATCAGTCTCGGCACCGGCCAAGGATCCGAATTTCAGTCAACTGCTTGATCTTGTCGAAAAGGACCTTGAGCAGGATTTTCCCAATGCTAAAGCTGCAGCCTCTGAGGTAAAAGATCGGGGCGCACTTCGTGCTTTGACCTGGAGTGAAAAGGTAACTCGTATCTTAAAGTCTCTCTTGCACCGCTATCAGAAAGAGGGAGACGCTCTGCTTGAAAATACCGGCGTATATGTTTGTACCATTTGCGGATTTATTTACATAGGAGATGAACTGCCGGAAGTTTGCCCTGTCTGCAAAGTAGCGACCTGGAAATTTGAAAAGGTCGAGGGGAGGTAATGAGCGTGACAAAAAAATATGCGGTAAGAAATATACGCTTATGTACTAAAGATTGTTTGTGTCTCTATGTCTGCCCTACCGGCGCAGCGGATACCGAGAACAGTATTATTGATGTCGAGAAGTGTATAGGCTGCGGTGATTGTGCTGATGCTTGTCCATCCGGCGCCATTTCACTGGTACCGTTTGAGTATCCTCCTCAACAGCCTAAAACCGAATCAGTTGTTAGTACATTAAATACACTTTTACGCAGCAAAGCAAAACAGGAAAATATCGCTGCCGGTTTGCCGGGGAAATTGGCGAAAGCCATTGAAAAATCCAATCGTATCATGGCGGAAGACATTATCCGTGAAGCAGGTTATATGCTTCCTCAAAGCCACAATACCAGGCAGTTTTTGCAGTCACTGCTTGAGCAAAATCCGGAAGGTTTTCCTAGAGAAACAGTGGAAAAACTATTAACAGTACTATATGACCAAAAGGAGGACAAGCAGATGAAGGAAAACAAAATCCTTGATAACCTGATGGAAGCGTTTGCCGGTGAATCCCAGGCAAACAGAAAGTATTTAGCCTATGCCAAACAAGCTGAAAAAGAAGGGAAGCTCAATGCCGCCAAGTTGTTCCGGGCTGCAGCTGATGCTGAAACATTACATGCCTTCAAATTATTGGAGGTTGCCGGAAAAATTGGTTCAACTGCAGATAACCTGAAAGATGGTATCACAGGCGAAACTTATGAGTATAAAGAGATGTACCCCGCATTTGTAAAGGAAGCTGAAGCTGCGGGAAACAAAGCTGCAGTTATGGCTTATACTTTTGCCATGAAAGCGGAAGAAGTTCATGCCAAGCTTTATCAGGAAGCATTAGAGAACATTGACCAGACAGAAGAAGTATTTTATTATCTCTGCCCGGTATGTGGAAATATAGAAAAGTTTGTTCCCGATAAATGCAGTATATGTGGTATTCCCGGCAAAAAATTTATTAAGTATTAATACCATAGTGCAGGAGTAGTGGAAGCAGAAAGAAAACTATATTTTTGTTCAGATAAATGCGCTGCAGCGTATTGGTGGGCTCGACGTGTCTCTGTTGCCAAGGATCGGTATATTCGATCCTTGGCATTACTACGACAAAGTGCAATTAATTTATGTGTAGGTGATTAATCTGAAGTATGTTGGAATTGCAGGTTCATACAATAGGTTTTATACTGCTTTGCATTTCGACAGAGCGGGTCTATTCGAATTAATAAAGGATGTATACGGCTGCGGCACAGTATTATATCCTGGGTGCTCTATTCACATAACACCTTCTTTTTATTTTCAGCATGTTGTTTATGTCGATATGAGTGAAACAGCGAAGGAGTTTTTTCAGGAAAAGCAAAAGGTCCTGAGCTTTATAAACAGCAACAAAAATATAAGCAGTCAGCTTATATTCAATTTATTCATATCGATTATACTAAGCAGCTTCCGCTGAGAGAAAATAACTATGATTTGCTGCTCTCACTTTATGCCGGAGGTATAATAAAATCCTGTGTTAAATATATAAAGCCCGGCGGAATTATTGTATCAAACAACCATCAAAACGATGTTCAGCAAGCTCTAGAGGACTCATCTGTCAGATTGGAAGCGCTGATACGCAGGAAGGGTAAAAAATATCATATAGAAAATATCACGGCTGAAAAAATGCCTAAAGCACTGCCGGAGCATAGTAAGCCTTTAAAAAGCATGAAGAATGCAAGCAGTGGGATGGAATATGTAGATAACGAATATTATTTTGTGTTTAGAAAGACTGATTAAAATGAAATATTCGGCAGCAAGCGGTAAGAATTATTAAAGTTAAAATAATCACGACTTAACAAATGTTCTTATTTGCCGATAGAAGATATAAGCAAAAGTCTACTATGTTCACGAGACTTCACGAGACAATAGCTGTGGGAATGGTAGGATGACAGACTTACATTTATCGGGGATTCAGCTGTCAAAGCAATTAAAAGTAATATAAGAAAGGGATGTTAGTATTATGCTGTGGAAAGACAAATATGAACTTGGCGTTGCAGTGATAGATGCGCAGCATAAAGAATTATTTAAGCGTGTCGAATCGTTTTTGCACGTATTGAGGGCAAAAGATTCCTGGGAAGAGAAAATCCCGGCATTAAATGAAACCCTGGAGTTTATGAAAAGATATGTTGTAGAGCATTTCCGTGATGAAGAAGACTACCAGCAAAGTATCAATTATCCCGGATATAAGGCTCATAAGCAGATACATGATGATATGGTCAATTATGTGCTGGAGGTTTCTCAACAATATGAACAGGCCAATAATAGTGAGCATTTAATGCAGCAGTTTGGAGGTAGATTACTGGCCTGGCTGATTAATCATGTAGCGGCAGAAGATCAGCTTATAGCCGATTATGCTAACAAGAAGGGGATGAGCGGAAATGGTAGATAACCTTTACAGAGCGTTTGTTGATGCAACGCATCATGTATTTGAATTGATGCTTAACATTTCAGAGATTTCCGACCATCCGGCAGAGGATCTAAAAAGTGATGATACGGT
>JAAYKP010000056.1 GCA_012522335.1 Bacillota bacterium | reverse complement strand
CACGCTGCCGAACACCGTCACCCCATGCTCTCCATACTCAACATTACTTACTTCCCCGTTGCCGGCGGCAATTTCCCGCAGCACACTACCAATATATTCGTAAGAGATAAGTACAGTAAAAGGCTCATGAAAGATTTCCGTGATGCGTTCAGCTGCCTGCAAACCGGCTTCAGCACAGGCACGGTAAGCGCGTACCAAGCCGCCAATACCCAGTTTAACACCGCCAAAATAGCGTGTACCTACCACAGTCACATTAGTCAAACCGGCATTTTCAATTGCCTGCAGCATCGGCGGACCGGCCGTACCGGCAGGTTCTGCCGCATCATTCTGGCGACAAATAGCTGTATCACCCAGTCCAATTTTATAGGCATAAGCATTATGGGTGGCATCATGAAATTCCTGACTTACTTTGGCAATAAAAGCTTTAGCTGCTTCTTCATCGTCAGTTCGTGTCACACTGGCTATAAAGCGGCAGGCTCCTACAGCAATTTTTACCTGCACAGGCCCTGCCACGGTATCAAAACGATCAATCATGTTTTTCACCTTTTCTTTGTCGCAGCGCTTCCCAGCGTGCCAGCCGTTCTTTTATGGAACGCTCATAGCCGTTGCTGCCCGGCCTGTACAACTTTGGCCTGGGCATACCCTCCGGCAGGTAATTCTGCACCACAAAATTGCCGCGATAATTATGGGGGTAGAGATAATCTTTTCCGTAGCCTAATTTTTTGGCCCCACTATAGCTGGCATCACGTAAATGCAGCGGCACCCTCTCTCCGGGACTCTGTTTTACCAGAGCCAAAGCTTCTTCAATACCCAGGTAGGCGGCATTGCTTTTAGGCGCCGCTGCCAGATAGGTGGTTGCCTGGGCCAGGGAAATACGCCCTTCCGGCATGCCCAGCATCTGTACCGCCTGTGCCGCCGCTACAGCTACCAGCAGTCCGTGGGGATCGGCATTGCCGATATCTTCTGAAGCAAGAATAACAAGACGCCGGGCAATAAATAAGGGATCTTCACCGGCTTCCAGCATCCGCGCCAGCCAGAAAAGTGCCGCATCCGGATCGGAACCGCGGACAGATTTGATAAAAGCAGAGATAACATCGTAATGGGCATCACCGTCCCGGTCATAAACTACTGCCCGCCGCTGCACTGCCTCTTCTGCCAGCTTCAGATCAACCATTTTTTGTCCCCGGTCATCAACCTCAGCCAAAGCAGCCGCCAATTCCAGAGCGTTGAGAGCAGCGCGGGCATCACCGTTAGCCATCACTGCCAGATGTTCTAAAGCCTCTTCTGTCAGATTGACAGTTTCCAGGCGGGCTTCAGGGCTGAGCAGTGCGCGCAGCAGCAGCTCCGTTATTTCTTCTGTGCTTAAAGGTTCAAAGGGAAAAATTCGCATCCGGGACAGTAAAGGCGCATTAATAGTAAAATATGGATTTTCCGTAGTTGCGCCGATCAAAACAACCAGACCTTTTTCGGCGGCCGGCAGTAAGGCATCCTGCTGTGCCTTGTTAAAACGGTGGATTTCATCGATAAAAAGCACAGTACGCTGACCATTCTGGACCAAGCGTGTTCTGGCAGCATCAATAATTTTCCGTAATTCACTGACGCTGGAAGACACGGCATTGACACGTACAAAGGCAGCATTTGTTTTGGCCGCAATAATTTCTGCCAGTGTAGTTTTACCGGTTCCCGGCGGCCCGTAAAAGAGCAGTGACGATAAAACATCACTCTCAATCAGGCGGCGCAGAGGTTTCCCCGGAGCAACAAGATGTTTTTGTCCCGCAAATTCGTCAAGGTTTTGCGGACGCAGACGCAAAGCCAGAGGACCATGCTTTTTTAGTTCTTCTTCCTCGCGCATTGTAAAAAAGTCCATGCCATCACCCATTAAGTGCAGCCAGGGCGCGTTTGGCCTGTAAATAAAGACCGCATTCCACCCGTTTGCGGTGAAGTTCACAGCCCAAGGCATAAGGCTGCTGCAGATCATCATTAATATTCCAGGCTGCCGCGTGACAGCCGCCACCACAGAAAAAGCGGGCGAAACAAGCACGACATGCTTCCTTTTCCACCGAATCTACCCCTTGAAAACGGCTTAACTGACGATAGTCGACACCGTCTGCCACATGACCGGCACAAAACTCCGCTTGGCCGGCAAACTGATGGCAGGGGTAAAGTTTACCGTCCGGCGTTACCGCTAAATATGTACTGCCTGCTCCACAGCCTAAAGCCCGCTTTTTGGCACACGGCCCTTGGTGTAAATCTAACTCAAAATGGAAAAAGTATACTTTCTTGCCTAGCTCTTCCCATTCCCATAACAAGGCAGCCAACTTTTCATATTCTGCAAATAGGCGCGGTAAATCCTCCTCCTGTAGAGCCTGCTCCGCTTCCGGCTTTAAAACAACCGGTTCCAGTGAAAGTGAAGTAAAACCGTGCCGTACCATCTCCTTGACATCTTCGGTAAAATCCAGGTTGTGCCGTGTATAGGTACCGCGCAGATAATAATTATTGTGCTGCCGGGCAGCAGTTATCTTTTTACTGTTAGCTAATACCTGCTGCCACGTACCGCCGCCCCCGGGCAGTACACGAAATCTGTCATGTACAGTCTGCCGTCCGTCCAGTGATAAAACCAGACTTAACTGTTCACCATTGATAAAGTCAATCATTTCTTCCGTTAAATGTAAAGCATTGGTAGTAATGGTGAACTTGATTATTTTCCCTAACTTGGCGGCCTGTTCTTTACCATAGGCCACAGTTTCCCGGAGAACAGCAAAATTTAGAGTTGGTTCGCCACCAAAAAAATCGATTTCACAGTGACGCCTTTCTTTACTGGCTTCCAGTAAGAAATCTACAGCCTGTTTAGCTGTAGTCAGGGGCATTAAACCTCTCGTACCACCGTAATGTCCTTCACTGGCAAAACAATAGGTGCAGCGCATATTGCATTCATGGGCTAAATGCAGACAAAGAGCTTTAACGACATTGTCTGTTGTTAAAGCAAGCTCCCTCTTTTTACTAAACAAGATTTCCTGAGCCTGTAGGTCAGCAATTTCTGCCAGCACCTGCTCGGCTGTCTTCTGCCCCCAGCCTGCAGCCAGCGTCTCTTGTACGACCGAGGCAGATTTACCCCTTGCTAACATCTCTACTGCTTGGTAAGAAGGATCATCTAAAATATGTAAAGCACCGCTTTCCACGTCAAGTGCTAATTTTAAATCATGTAAGCTAAAGGTATGCACCATTCTCTCGTCTTCCTCATTTCATCATTAATGTGACAGGGGACGGTTCCTTGACACGCCGAAACCGCAGTGCTGACCTCCCCGTCAGATAAGGGGTCGATGTCATTTCCTAACCGACAAGAAAAGCGTGCATTAATTGCTTTTAGCACGCCGCCTCTTTCTATTTAAATTAACTTTTGACTGCTTATTTTTGTTCTCTGATACAGGGTTGATTAGCGACTGTACATGAGGTTTTACATGCCGATTGACAGGATGTGGGACACTCTCCACAGCCGGAATCTGCATTAAAAGCTTTTGCTGCCTCAGGATTTACGGTGATAATATGCTTCTTTTCCACAAAATTTACCTCCTTCTCCAGATTACAGCCTCATTATAGCACAATTGCAGAAAGCGGTAAAGGAGGACAAATAAAAACGGTGCTAACACAAATACATTTAGCACCGTAAAGTCTTTATTCTTCAGCTTGGTAAATGCTTTTACAGTATTCAATACCCTTGACGGCATCAGTAGCATAGGCATCGGCTCCGGTAAATTCGCGTACAGCCTCGCTAACAACGGTGCCGCCGATAATTACTTTGACCTGATCTCTTAAACCGGCCTCTTTAAAAGCCTCGACAACATTTTTCATTTCCGGATAAGTTGAGTTTAACAAAGCACTTAAGCCTACCACTTTTGCACCGCTTGTCTGAACCATTTCCACAAATTTTTCAGCCGGCACATCTACACCTAAATCAATAACTTTAAATCTGTGACTGCGGAGTAGGTTGACAACGATATTCTTGCCAATATCATGAATGTCACCGCTAACGGTGCCGATTACAACCGTGCCAATAATTTTACCTTCAGCACCCTTAGCAGCAATAAATGGCTCCAGCTTGGCCATCAGACCCTGCATTATTTCGCCGGAAAACATTAACTCGGTAAGAAAATACTGTCCAGACGCGTACAATTCACCAACAGCTACAATACCTTCATTTAAATCGTTAATAATCTCAATCGGTGAAACTTTTTGAGCCAGTTTTTCATCAACCAGTTCGTTCACCCTATCCTCATCCAAATCACGCAATGCTTTAGCTAACTCGTTCATGATTGAATGCCTACCCCTTTCTACGAGTGCATCTTCACCATTAAACAGTCAATTAACAGCAAAAATATATAAGTTCTTGTAAAATGATAGCACACTAATTGTGATCACAAACTGCACTCTTTAACAGATTCCTCTCATTGGCAAAAGTTAGGTTTAGTTAGCGTTTTAATCAACCACCTCCAACATCGGTCAGTTATCTATTGATAAGTTCACGATATAGAGCACGAACTGAACACCAAGTAATAACTAAACAGCAGCTGGTAACAACTGCAGCTTTAGTATATGCATCTCTGGCAAAAAATAATTAAGCCTACAGCTTTTTATCAATATTATATCGTATTGATAACCGGCTTGTCTACACAAAAAAAAGACGT
>JAAYKP010000055.1 GCA_012522335.1 Bacillota bacterium | reverse complement strand
TTAAAAGAAGAGATTACAGCGCTGCAAAAGCACCGCAGCCTGCAGCGCCAAGGACGTCAGCGCCATGCTTTACCGGTAGTAACGCTGATTGGTTACACTAATGCCGGCAAGTCCACGCTTTTAAATGCACTTACCAAGGCAGATGTCTTTGTCGAAGACCAACTGTTTGCCACCTTAGACCCAACTACCAGGCTGGTCACAATGCCGGGGGGCAGCGAGTTTCTGCTGACTGATACGGTTGGTTTTATTCAAAAACTCCCCCATCATTTGGTGGCAGCTTTCCGTGCCACTTTAGAAGAAGTGCTGGAAGCAGATCTGCTGCTGCATGTGGTTGATACTTCCCATGCTCAGGCTGAGGCACAAATGGCTGCAGTCAACAAACTGCTGGAACATTTAGGAGCGCAGCAGTTACCACAAGTGGTGGCCTTTAATAAGATGGATCTGCCGGAAGCCGAGGCAAACTATTTATTCTTAAGCCGGCGGGTGACTGAGTATGCACCCATAGCGGCAGCCAAAGGCATGGGGCTTGAATTATTATTGGCAAAAATTGAACAAAACCTGCACGCAGCCAACAGTCGTCTGGAAGTCATACTTCCTTATCAGGCAGGAAAGCTTTTATCCTTAATTCGACAGTATGGTAAGGTGGAGGAGGAAACATATTTACCTGAAGGAACTAAAGTACGCGCAGTCCTGCCGCGCAGCTGGGCAGAAAAAATACAACAGCAAATACGTAAAGGAGCAGAAGATAGCGAGGATGCTGAATAAGTTAGATCGTTACTTAAGGTTAATTGAAACAATTGAAGAATCCGTGCAGCCGCAGTTCAAAGCAATCGAGCAGCGGGCCTTAATTAATCAGGCCCGTGTTCTTAATGCTTTTCGCCAACTGTATATAGATGAAACTTGTTTTTTTGAATCTACCGGTTATGGGTACAATGATTTGGGGCGAGAAAAACTAGATCAGCTATATGCTGCTGTGTTTGGCGCTGAAGCAGGGCTGGTCAGGCCTCACTTTGTCTCCGGCACTCATGCCATTGCCACCAGTCTTTATGGTATCCTGAAGCCGGGAGATCGTTTGCTTTCACTGACAGGCAAGCCCTATGACACCTTACAAAAGGCCTTAGGCCTGACAAAACCCCTTTTTGGCACTTTGGCTGATTTAGGTATTACTTATGACGAGGCAGATTTTACTGCGGGCGTGGTGGAAGAAGAACTGGACCGGCTTTTATCCCAGCCGGCACAGGTAGTTCTGCTGCAGCGTTCCCGCGGCTATGCCCAACGGCCCTCGCTGCGGATAGAAGATATAGCAGCTTTGGTAAAGGCAGTTAAGGCCCGGCAGCCGGAAGCAGTTATTTTTCTTGATAACTGTTATGGTGAGTTTGTGCAGACAGAGGAACCCTGCCATGTAGGCGTGGATCTTTGCGCAGGCTCGCTGATTAAAAATCCCGGTGCCGGGATAGCGCCCAGCGGTGGGTATGTGGTGGGGCGTGCTGACTTGGTGGAAAAGGTGGCCTGGCGTCTGACTGCTCCGGGTCTTGGCAGTGAGCTGGGAGCAATGGGACATTATAAACGTTTATATTATCAGGGACTGTTTCTCGCGCCACACCAGGTTGGCCAAGCTTTGAAAGGTATAGTACTGGCGGCTGCTCTTTTTCAACATCTGGGTTTCAGAGTTAGCCCTACAGCAGACGAATTAAGAGCAGACATCGTGCAGGCAATATGCTTAGGGGAACCGGAGCTTTTACAGCAGTTCTGCCGTGCAGTACAGGCAGCCTCACCCATAGACAGTTTTGTGGTCCCGGAAGCGGCGCCCATGGCCGGTTATCAAGATAAAATTATTATGGCCGCAGGAACTTTTGTCCAGGGAGCCAGCAGTGAGTTTTCTGCAGACGGGCCGCTGCGCCCTCCCTATGAGGTCTATCTGCAGGGGGGGCTGACCTATGAACACCAAAAAATCGCCTTAGCTGAAATCCTGTCTCATTTAGGTCTGCCATTTTAACTTGACATAGTCAGACTGAACTTAATATAATCAGATATAATATTTTTGGCGCAGTTTAACAAAAACAGCCGGAAAAGGGGAAAAAGATGGGCTATACCAGGGAGGAAATTGTACAGCTTGTTAAAGAGTTAAATATTAAGTTTATCAGGCTGCAGTTTGTTGATGTTTTTGGAATCAGCAAAAATGTGGCCATCCCGGTGGAGCAGCTGGATAAAGCTTTAGACGGAGAGCTGATGTTTGATGGCTCCTCCATTGAAGGTTTTGTGCGCATCGAAGAGTCAGATATGTATTTACGTCCTGATATTAATACTTTTACGGTATTCCCGTGGCAGACATATCATGGAGTGGCGGAAGCCCGTCTGATCTGTGATGTGTATAATTCTGACGGCACACCTTTTGCCGGCTGTCCCAGAAACGTTCTGCGCCGTGTCATCGCAGAAGCAGCAGCATTAGGCTATACCATGTATGCAGGACCCGAAGCAGAATTCTTTCTCTTTCATAAAGATGATCAAGGCCGCGCTACCACTATTACTAACGACCGTGCCAGCTATTTTGATCTGCTGCCTGTAGATATGGGCGAAGCGGCCCGCCGTGATATGGTCCTGACACTGCAGGAAATGGGTTTTGAAGTAGAAGCCTCCCACCATGAAGTGGCCCCTGGTCAGCACGAAATTGCCTTTAAATATGCTGATGCTTTAACCACAGCCGATAATATCATCACCTTTAAGCTGGTTGTACGTACTATCGCGATGCAGCATAATCTGCACGCCACTTTTATGCCTAAACCATTGTACGGTATTGCCGGTTCAGGCATGCATACTCACCAATCTTTATTTAAAAACGGCGTTAATGCCTTTTACGATCCACAAGATCCCTCCGGCTTATCTTCCACAGCTCGTTATTATATAGGCGGCTTGTTAAAGCATGTCAAAGGTTACTGTGCCATAACCAATCCTTTAGTTAATTCCTATAAGCGTTTAGTTCCCGGTTATGAAGCACCGGTTTATATAGCCTGGAGTGAGCAAAATCGCAGCCCGCTGATTCGTATTCCGGCACGTCGCGGCAGCGGCACCCGGATCGAAATCCGCAACCCCGATCCGGCCTGCAATCCTTATCTTGCTTTAGCTGCCACATTGGCGGCCGGTTTGGACGGCATCAAAAATAAAATCGAACCGCCTGACCCTGTGGATTTAAATATTTATGCCATGACAGCTGAAGAAAGACAGGAGCTGGGGATTGAAACCTTACCAATGGATTTAGGAGAGGCTATCGAGGCTCTTAAGCAGAATGAATTAATAAATAAAACTTTAGGCGAACATATTAATCAACGTTTTATTGAGGCTAAAACAATTGAATGGAACAATTACCGCATGCAGGTTCACCAATGGGAACTTGACAGTTATTTAACAGTTTATTAAGAGCAGAACATAAACAGCTTACGGTCTGACCGCAGGCTGTTTTCTTTAATTGACTCTAGATCATTACCGCAGCAGAATCAGCTCTGCCCAATATGCAGAAAGTATGTAAAGAAAAAGCTCAGCAAAACAATGACCGAGAGCATGAGAAAGCTTTCTTAGCAGAAACTATTTGACAGAAGTAAGAAAGGGTGGTAAATTAAGATTATCCACCCCCCCTGGGAGGGGGAGTAGTGAGGTGTTAAAATGCCCGAGCAAGATAGTTTAAGTAAAGTAACAATAAAAGTAGGAGGGATGTCTTGTGCAGTCTGTGCCAATAGTATTGAGAAAGCGCTGCAAAAAAAAGAAGGCA
>JAAYKP010000054.1 GCA_012522335.1 Bacillota bacterium | reverse complement strand
TACGGGCAGACGCTGATTGTCATCACCCATGATCAGCAGATTGCCCGGCAGGCCGGCCGCATTATCACTTTAGCGGACGGCCGCATTGTCAGTGACGAGGTGAAGCGCTCATGGGTATCATAAAGAAACTGACGCTGCGCAATCTGCAGCTAAAGCGGAAACGGACCATTGTAACCATTATCGGTATTATTCTCTCCGGGGCCATGATTATGGGAGTAGGCAGCATTGCCGCCAGTTTCCAGGATTTCTTTCTCCGCTCCGCCATCCAGTCTGACGGCAATTATCATGCTTCCCTTTACGATGTGGCGGTGGACAAGGTGGAGACTATTGCTCAGGATCAGGCTGTGGCGGCGGTGATGTTAAGCCGCACTAAAGGTTTTGTCCCCTTTACAGCCGGCACTGAAGGACATAAACCTTATTTAATGCTCCGGCAGTATGATGAGGCGGCTTTTGCCCATTTTCCCCTGACGCTGCTTGAGGGGCGGCTGCCGGCCAACGGTCAGGAGCTGCTGATCCCGGAAACGGTGCAGCAGCTGGGTAACTATCAGCCGGGAGATACCATTACTTTAAGTGTAGGACAAAGGTATCTCGACGGGGAGCCGCTGGCTGCCGACAGGGATTATCAGGCGGAAGAAGAATGGCGCAGAGAAAGTATAGAGAGCTATACCATTACCGGTATTGTGGCTGATCCGCGTTTTGGCCGCGGGCTGCCAGGCTATGCCGTTTTTACTGCTTTAGACGCGGCGGCGCTGCAGGAAGCGGAGAAAGTAAATGTTTCTTTGCTCAGCACCAATGTCAGGCAGATATTTGCGCAGGTACCGGCACTGGCAGAAAAGGCCGGGGTGCAGAACTATAGTTATAATCGTGAACTGCTGCGCTGGTCCGGCGTCTCCGACAATCGTGACGTAACGAACTTTTTAAATTCCATAACCTTAATTATTATTGTCTTAATTGTAGTCGGCTCCGTGGCTGTTATCTATAATGCCTTTGCCATTTCCGTCAACGACAGGAAAAAACAGTACGGCATGTTGGCCAGTGTGGGGGCCACGCCGCGGCAGCTTAAAGGCAGTGTCTTTTATGAAGCGCTGCTGCTGGGTGCGGTAGGCATTCCACTCGGCATTGCAGCCGGTCTGGGCGGTATTGGTGTTACCCTGCAGGTGGTCAACCGGATCCTGCTGGGCAGTGTACTGACGGAAGAGCTGGCTTTCCGCTTAGTGATCTCACCCCAGGCCATTCTGGTCACTGTCGTTTTTGAAGCCCTGACCATCCTGCTCTCGGCCTGGCTGCCGGCCAAAAGGGCGGCGCAAATTTCGCCCATTGAGGCCATTCGCTTAACAGATGAGCTGCAGATTAAGGGGAAAGATGTGCGTACCGGTAAACTGACCGGTAAGCTGTTGGGGATTGAGGGCGAGCTGGCTCTCAAGAATCTGAAACGAAACCGTAAGCAGTATCGTGCCACCGTCTTTTCCCTGGTCATCAGTATTGTGCTCTTTGTGACCTTTTCCAGCTTTATGCAATATGGTTTTGTCAGCCGTGATCTGTATTACGGTGAAATTCCCTACAATGTGGTAGTCTACAATTTTAATGAGGAGGGCGAAGTGCAGGACAGCTTTTACCGGCAGGTACTGGCGCTGCCTGAAGTGGAGAGGGCTGCCGTGGTGCGTACTCTTTACAGCCGCACGGAGCTGGCGTCCGGGCAGCTGGGTAAATTTGTGCATAAGCAGCTGCTGCCCCAGGGCTTTTTCCCGCCTACGCCTGAGGGATTGTATCGGCTGCCGGTGGAGATTACCGCCGTCGGCGAGGAGGAATTTGCCGCTTACCTGACGGAGCTGGGTTTGGCAGCGGCCGATTATACTGACCGGCAGCAGTTAAAGGCTGTTCTAGTCAACAAAAATGTAATGGAAGGTAAAATAACCTATCAGCCGCTGCAGGTTACAGCCGGTACCGTTTTGACCTTGAGCGAGCAGTCAGTTGAGGCTGAGCAAGCGGTGTCATTTGCGCTGCAGATTGGCGCCGTCAGTGACAAAGTGCCCCTGGGTGTCAGCTTTGCCGACAGCGGCCTGAAGTTAATCGTCTCGGAGCAGGTGATGGCGGCCCTCAGCGAGGGGCTGTCAGCAGCAAGTCAGCAGGAGCTGCGGCGGGCCTCCCTTCATCTCAGCAGTCAGGACAGCAGTGCCTTGGTCGAAAAAATAAAGCTGCTGCAGGCAGCAGCAGGGGCTGACTTTGACGTCCATGACCTGACGCAAATGCAGGCCGAACTGAAACGGACCACCACCGTCATGGGCATCTTCTTATACGGTTTTGTGGCGCTGATTACGCTGATTGGTGTTACCAATGTTTTTAATACCATCAGCACCAATGTTACGCTGCGCCGCCGGGAATTTGCCATGCTGCAGTCGGTAGGCTTAACGCCGCAGGGGCTGCAGAAGATTATTCGCTTTGAGAGTCTCTTTTATGGCCTAAAGGCGCTGCTGTACGGTCTGCCCCTCAGCATCTTCATTAGTGTCTGGATGTTTAATGCCTTTAGTCAGCTCTTTACCTTTACCTTTGTGCTGCCCTGGCGGGAAATCATCATCTGCAGTGCCGCCGTATTCCTGGTTACCTTCCTCACCATGGCGCAGGCCAGCGCCAAATTTAAGCAGCAGAACATCGTCACCGCCTTAGGCGCAGGTTTCTTTTAAAAAATATACAAGGGCAGCGCTTTATATTATAATGAAGCTAAGGGTTGCACCAAAATAACAGTACTAATCTGCCGCATAAGGCATATCTTAGCAGAAATGGACAACTCTTAAGGGGGACGATGATGATGAAAAGATTGTTGGCGGTGCTGCTGGCTTTGATGCTGCTCTGGACAGCGGCAGGCTGCGGCAGAGGGAATACACCGGCTGAGGAAGAGGACCCGCCGGAGCAGCCGCCGGCAGAGGAAACGGTGACTGTAGAGTTTGTTGCTCCTGTTTGTGTGGTGATTAATAACCATCAGGCAGCGCGGCCGCAGTCAGGTCTGCAGCAGGCACGTCTGGTGTATGAGTTTTTAGTGGAAGGCGGCATTACCCGTTTTCTGGCAGTTTATGATCAGCCCTTCGCGGAAAACTTTATCATTGGGCCGGTACGCAGTCTGCGCCCGTATTTTGCCGAAACGGCCATGGAACATGGCGCCGTAGTTGCCTTTTCCGGCACCTCACACCGCACGGATAAAATGATTGCCCAGCTGCCGCTGCGGAAGGTAACGCAGGGAAAATATTTTTGGCGTGACAGCAGCCGTAAGGCTCCCCATAACCTCTACACAGACATTACTAAACTGTATACAGCCCGGGGCACCTCCACCGCCATCAGCAGCAAAGTTCTGCCCCAGGAACTGCCGGCCGGGGAAGCGGCTTTAGAATTTGAAGTGCGCTATAACCGGAATAATGTGGTCAGCTACAAATATGAGGCAGCGAAGGAGCAGTACCTGCGCTTTATTAACGGGGAAGCCCATGTCGATCGGGAAACAGGACTGCAGTACGGCGCCACGCGCGTTATCGTGCGTACCAACCGGCATGAAGATGTGGCTGGAACCGATTTGGTCGATATTGATGTTAACGGTTCCGGGACGGCGGTACTCTATGAGGGCGGACAAAAATATGACTTAACTTGGGAAAAGCAGGACCGGCAGACAGTCTATAAGCTGGCTGACGGTACCGAGCTGGATTTGACCTTAGGTAACACCTGGATTCAGGTAGTGCGTTAAAAAGCTCCCACAGGGAGCTTTTTTCATAAGGGTAGAATTGTTGAGCCCACAGAGGGCAGTTAATGGCTGCAGGATTTTGCGGAAAGGCAGCGAATTGATAATGTTAAGCCAGTTGGAGGAGAAGCAGGTGACATATCTAAAAGTATTAGTAACTTCAGCTTTACCGGTGGTAGAATTAAGGGGCGGCATCCCTTTAGGGCTGTATCTGGGACTGACGCTGTGGCAGTCATTTATGGCCAGTTTGGCCGGTAATATCATGATTATCTATCCCTGGTTATGGGTGCTGGAGCGTTTAGAAGAATTTTTAGCCCGGAATAAACTGACCGCTCCTGTTTACCGGATGCTGATTAATAAAGTAAGTAAAAAAGAAGCGATGTTTCAAAAGTACGGCAAATTTGCCTTGTTTTTATTTGTTGCCATTCCCCTGCCGACTACAGGGGCCTGGACTGCCTGTGTGGCAGCGCGTTTTTTCCGCATCCCCCGGCGTGATGCTTTTTGGGCCATAGCCCTGGGGGTGGTGGCGGCAGGTTTTATTGTTTTGTTTAACTCTTATTTAGTCATCGATGTGTTTAATTGAAACGCCAGCAGGGCATTTTATAAATTATAGTTTAAGGTGTGGACGTGAAGCCTGCGCCGGTTGTAAACTTAAGCTAAATAAAGAAAAAGTGAGAGAAGGAAGAGTCTGATGTCACAACAGAAATCATTAATCAAATCTGCCGGCATGGTTACCGTCTTACTGGTGGTCTCACGTGTGTTAGGCTTTTTACGGGAATCGGCCATTGCCTATCGTTTTGGGACGACAGCAGAAACTGATGCTTATGTGGTAGCGTCAACACTACCGATGATGTTGTTTTTAGCAGTTAATGACGCGGTGAAAACCGCGTTTATTCCTGTGTACGGCGAATATCACCGCACGGAAGAAGGAAATGTTTTTGCGCAAACCGTCTTTGTGCTCTTAGGCGGCATTTTAGCGGTGACCAGCTTTTTTTTAGTCCTGGCAGCGCCCTGGATTGTCGATCTCTTGGCGCCCGGTTTCAGCGGCGCCCAGCAGGCAGTGACCATTGTCATGGCGCGGATTATGCTGCCGGGGCTGTTATTTATGGGGCTGACCGGTTTAGCCAGTGGTCTTTTGCATGTTAAAAAGAATTTCTTTTTTCCTGCCATTACTGCTTACCCCAGCAATCTGCTGATTATTCTAACGGCTCTTTTCTTTGGCGGGCGCTACGGAGTAGTCGGTTTGGCCTGGGGCACCATGGCCGGCTTTGCCAGCCAGTTTCTCATTCTGGTACCGTCAGTAGCCAAACACGGC
The DNA here is from genome assembly GCA_012522335.1 of Bacillota bacterium. Lineage (GTDB taxonomy): Bacteria > Bacillota > Dethiobacteria > Dethiobacterales > Dethiobacteraceae > UBA9865. Next base: position 8,338 of record JAAYKP010000054.1, on the reverse strand, counting down.
ATTTTTCAGCGGCTGCACTTCCAGCGGCACCATCCCGGGATTAAAAAAATGCTGGTCTTACTGCCGCCTGTCATTATCGGCACGGCGGCCACAGAATTGAAGAGCATTATTGACCGGGTTTTTGGCTCTTTGCTGCCCACCGGCAGTATTGCCGCCCTGAATTATGCCAACCGCATTTATTTGCTGCCCAGCAGTATTGTCCTGGTCGCCCTGCTGTCTGTTTTGTATCCGGCCTTAGTAGAGTTGTTTGTGGAAGAGAAAACAGCTGAATTTAAGTATACACTGCATCATGGTATGGGCTTAATTATTACCCTGATGTTTCCCATTATGGTGGGATTGATTGTGCTGCGGGTACCCATTGTCCGTTTACTCTTTGAGCGCGGTGCCTTTGATGCCGCGGCCACGCAGAGTACGGCTTACGCCCTGGCTTTTTACAGTTTAGGCCTGCTGCCCCTGGGCATCATGCTGCTGATGAGCCGTGCTTTTTATGCCGTTAAAGATACGGTGACGCCCATGTTATTTACCTTTGTGACGATGCTGACTAATACCATTCTCAACTGGCTGCTGATGAAGCCGCTGGCGCACGGCGGTATCGCCCTGGGTACGGCCATTTCCATTTATATCGGGGCTGTTGGTATGACCTATTTAATGTGGCGTAAAATCGGTGCCTTTGGCGGCCGCAAACTTTATCAGACTTTGTGGAAGACAGGCTTGGCGTCGGCTGTCATGGGACTGGTGGTCTGGTACGGAACCCGCTTTTTAAGCGGCGGCAGTTTTCTGCGGCAGGCCCTGGAAGTTGGAGCCTTAATTGCTTTGGGGGCTGCTGTCTATTTTGTGTTAATTTATCTGCTGAAGGTAGAAGAACTGCAGTCGGCATTAAGCCTGCTGCGCCGCCGGCAGCAAAGTTAAGCGGAAGGAATGGTCTTGACCGTTCCTTTTTTCTTAGCCGGCAAATCTTTGCCGAAAGATACATAATGAAAAAAATGCTTGGCAAAGCTATGAAAAACAGGTAAGTGGAAAGGAGTGGCAGCAGTGACCAAGAGAACAGGGCTTGTTCTAACTTTGCTAATCCTGTCCGCCATGCTGCTTTTATGCGGCTGCGGTAAAGATGCGGATAACAAGCGCAACCCGGCTGCCGGAGGCGGGAAAGAGCAGGCCGGTGCCTTAGATATTAATGCTTTAACTGCTCAGTGGGCGGAATCGCCGCACAGCAATATTTTGTTAGCCCCGGCACAGCGGGACGGCTGCGTCGTCTGCCATGACGGCGGGGCCTTTGCCGAAAATCAGACGGAAGTGGCGGCCATTGAGCGGGACTTTTTTGTCAGTATTGATTGTCGTGCCTGTCATACCGGGCAGGGGGCAGAGCTGATGGCGGCAGGCCGGGTGGACATCCCGACGGCGGAGAATGTGGCGGGCGGGACAGGCGCTTTATGTATGTTCTGCCACAACTCCCGCAAAGCCCCTAAGCTTGATGATGAGCAGCGGACGGCACCTCACTACAGCAGTCAGGCCGACCTGGTTAGCGGCAGCGGCGGGCTGCGTTTGGAAGGGTTTGACTACAAGAATACCGACGCCCATGTTAAGCTTGAAAACAGCTGTGTTGACTGCCATCTGACGCAGACGGCAGAGGGTTTTGCTTCCCACAGCTTTGAGTTTGACAATGTGGAGGCTGCCTGCGCCCGCTGTCACCAGCAGATTACAGACGAAAATTTACCGGCAGCGGGAGATTATGACGGTGACGGCGATAAAGAAGGCTTTCAGACAGAAGTAGAAGGGCTGCTGACCCTGCTGCAGGAAGCGGTGACGGCAGAATTAGCCGGTGGTTCCTTTGCCAGCGATCACGGCAAAATAGTGTTTAAAGATCAGGAGGGTACAGAATTAGCGGAAGTACCTGATGAGCTGTACCAAGCTGCTTATAACTACCTGCTGGTGAGCAGTGACGGCAGTTTAGGTATTCATAATCCTGCTTTAACGGTGCAGCTGCTGCAGCAGTCCTATAAAGCGCTGACCGGTCAGAATGTGCCGCAGGCGGAAATCAAATAAAGCTTGAGCCCGGTGTGGCACAAAAAAAACCACCCGGCTGGGTGGCGGAGCGGGGAAAGAGTGTCTTAAACCTTAATTATGGAGCGGTCGACGGACCGCCGTTTTGCGCTGTTTATTCAGATAAAGGGCGGCCAGAAACAGCACGTGCAGCAGCAGTAAGCTGCGGACACGAAAGAGCTTTTGTAAAGTGGCAACGAAGCCGGGAGCAATCAAAATAACCCGACCGATAACGGCCTGATGCTTAACTAATCCTGCGTCAGGCTCCTGATTTGCGTCACCCTGGGTGCGGTAGTAAAAACCGTTTTGATAACCGGTTTCAAGTACGCGGTGTGTAATATAAAGATCATTTTGCTTGTACGTAATAATATCACCGGGAGAGTAAAGGCTGCCGTTATTTTTGGCAACAACGATTACTGCACCGGTGGGCAGGGTCGGCTCCATACTGCCGCTGGCTACTTTGAAGAGCCGGTAGCGGGAGAAGAAGGAGTAAAGGGAGCAGCACCCCTGCACCAGGAGCAGCAGCCACAAAAGCAGCAGCATCAGTATAAGTGCTTTACGCTGCTTTAAAGTAAGCTTCTGCATTTTAAAACCTCCAAAGCATCAGAGACTGACGATATTGCGGCAGTCGGGACAGCAAGGCAAGCCATGGATACAGTCCCACGGCCAGGGCACTAAGGAGAAGAAAGATTAACAGCCACCGCAGTATTTTCTTAGAGCGCACAGGCTCTTCATCCGCCGTGGGGGAAGACCATTTAAACATCGGGATTCCTCACTTTCACCGTTTATTGTAGCGCAGGGAAAGTGCGAAGTCCCATGAAATATGTATGGTGCAGACAGACATAAAAAACAGTCAGCAGACAAAAAACTGCCTAATGGCAGTTTTTTTGGCGCTGACCGAGCTTTTAACCCGGCAGGATATGTCCCCTGACCGGGAAAGGTGGCGGAAAAAAATTACATGTTTCTCAGTAAAGTATAAACTGTCTGACTGGCTAATTGGGCATAATCTTCAGTATGCAGATAGGTGTTGGCATACCGGTCAAAAAGAATATTGCCGTTAGGCGGGAATTCTTCGTCTCCCTGCCACAGGATGAGGATGAGCGGTATGCGCGGCAGCACGGGAATGAGATAGGAAAGATCACCAAAGGCTGCCCGTTGGCCGCCTAACAGTTCAGCAGCTTTGCTGAAGGCTTCCGGCTTCCGGCCAAAGCCTTTGACCAAAGGATTGATGGCTCTTTTTTGAAAGGGGTCAATATAAATGGCGCCTCCCTGCAGCTCTTTAAAGGAAATCCAGCTGTCTGCTGCTTCAACACCGCTGGCGCCGCTTAAATAATGCAGCAGCAGAATAGAAGTGATCAAGTCGGCTTCTTTGCCGGCGGCGCTGCTCACCTGGCCGGCAGGATAGCTGACGGTATAGTTTTGTCCTAAATAAGCTACGGTAAAGCAGCTGGCAGCCTCATCATAGGGACAGGCACTAAGCTCGGCCATGGTGTGGGGATCTTTGGCGGCAAATGCTTTTCGGGCCAGCTCCAAGGTAACGGCCATGTTATAGGGGCTCTTATTCATATAGTTCCTCCGCTTCTGCATTTTATCTGTCTGTAATGATTGTGCATGTTTTAACAAGTGTTAATTCATTATAGCAAAATTTTTGCCGCGTGGTCAAAAACTTTACGCCGGCACTGCAAAATAAGTATAAAAAAAATGCCTGGCGGCAGGCATGGGCAGCGGTATAGTGTGGCTGAAAAAAAGTAGAGCCCGTAACGACCTGCGCGCCGGCTGACTGACATCCCAGCAGCGAAGTTAAGTTTCTCAACTTAACAGTCCGGCTGCAACCCCAGGCAACCTTTGCTCGACAGACACACCTACTTACCATCCTCCACTAACCGCTTTAGGTTGTTGGCAGCTCCTACATATTGTACTACGCAAGAGGGATGTTCAGCAGCTGTGACTATCTTAGCTCGACCGGCAGCCCTCCTTAGAGAAGACTGCGGATCTTCCCGCCGGCCGACAGCGAACCGACCTGACCCGCTGCCGACCTTAGGCCGACTGCTGCAGAACCGTCAAGCCCTGCAGCAATCTTGGCTCGGCCGTTACGAACCCTACGCCTGTAGTTTGTCCACGGCTGCAGCTTGTTATGCAGAAATAAATAAACAGATTTTGACAAGTGCGGTAAAATCTAATTGTAGCCCTTCCCGATCTTGTGTATAATGAAGTAAGTGGAGGTGGTGTTGTTGCGGCAGCGCAGCAGTTTATTCCTGCTGGTGTTTGTGTTAGTTTTACTGATCCTGGGGTTTGTTTTTCGTTATCAACAAATTGCCTATACGCCGATTAAACAACACTATCTTGACCGGTGGACAGGCATCGAATGGGTGAAAACATATTCCTGGAACGGTTTGGTACGCGTCCCGGCCAACTTACAGGTGGCAGGGCAGCTGACCACAGCAGAAAAAAGGGACAGGCTGGAACAGATCCGGCGGCAGGATAGGTTGTTAACAATTAGCTGGTATGCAGCCGTCTTTGCAGTCAGTATAGCCATTGTTAACCAGCTGAGTAAAAAGAAGTCCTGATTTTTCACTGCTGTGTCTGTAGGAAGCAAGGGAAAATATCTTCCCTGTAAAGCAGTGTTTGCCTGTTTTTACGGCAAATGAGGGGAGGAAAACAGGAGTTTTATCTATGCAGTATTTAAAACCGGAAATCAGAGCGAAAATATTAAGCAGTGCGCTGGACGAATTTGCCGAGCATGGTTATGCCCGGGCACAAATGCGGCGCATTGCTCATGGTGCCGGCATCTCTACCAGCAACATTTACCGCTACTTCGCCGGTAAGGAAGCTATTTTTGCCGAAATTGTACGTAGGGTACATGAACAGGTCTCAGCTTTAATTGCCAATGTCCTTAAAGCAGAGGCGGCAGACGGCACTAACGTCCAAACGGCTGCGCAGCAAATAGCCGATGGTATCATGACTGTCTACCTGGATTACGGCCGCGAGCTGCTGGTGATTATTGATAAAAGTGAAGGCTCCAAGTATGCCGACTTTAAAGATGTTCTGCTGCAGATGCTCTGTCAGCGTATTAAAAAGACAATCTTTAACCAACCCAGCGAGCTTGATGAAACAGTAATTTATGTCTTAGCCAATGGTTTTCTGGAAGGAATTTTTATTATTATGCGCAAAGAAGAGGATCCGCAGCGTATCGCAACCTTAATCAACCGCTTAGTAAGCTTTTATTTTGAGAAGCTGGAAAAGAGGCTGGTTTTATCTGCAGATACTTAAAGGAAAGCCTTCAGAGCACAAGCTGACTCTGAAGGCTTTTTTAATGCCGTTATCCGGCTGAACAGCCGGCAGGATTGCGAACTGCTTTACAGATTGAGGATATTTTCCAGCCCATATATGACGCCTTCCCGCTGCATTACTTCTTTGATGCTGAGCAGCACGCCGGGGATAAAGGAGGTGCGGTCAAAACTGTCATGACGGATGGTCAGGGTTTGACCGAGACCGCCGAAAATAACTTCCTGGTGTGCCACAAGACCCGGCAAACGCACACTATGTATATGAATGCCGTCGAGGCTGCCGCCGCGGGCACCGGCTATCTTTTCCATTTCTTCCACCGGCCGGGGTAAAGCTTGTCCCCGGGCCTTCAGCATCATTTCTGCTGTTTTAATGGCGGTGCCGGAAGGGGCATCAATTTTACGTTCATGATGCAGTTCAATAATTTCCGCCTCGGGCAAAAATTTAGCGGCCTGGGCAGCAAACTGCATCATCAGGACGGCACCGATGGCAAAATTGGGGGCGATGACGGCCGGTGTTTGATACTGTGCTGACCATTCTCTAATTTTTTCTATGTCAGCTTCAGTAATGCCGGTGGTGCCGACCACAGGCCGGACCTGCAGCGAAAGGGCTGTGGCAATATTCTGCATCACGGTAAAGGGTGAGGTAAAGTCAACCACCACATCAGGTTTTGTTTGGCGGAGGGTGTCTGCTAAATCGGTGGTGACGGGAATACGGACGGGACCAATACCGGCAGTGGTACCAATATCGCTGTGGTCACCGTTAAGATCTACGGCAGCCACCAGCTGCAGTGCCGGTTCGGCATGAACGGCACGTACGACAGTTTGACCCATGCGGCCCAAAGCGCCGTTCACAGCTACTTTGATGGTCATGCTCAATTCCTCCTATGCTGGGATTTACAACCACTTATATCTGCATTGTCTTATATCAGCTGCTGAATGTCAAGGGGATCGCATTAGATGCCGCTCTGCGGGTAAGCTAAAGTAACAACAGGATCTTGATCCGCGGATTTGGACTTGTAACAAAGGAGGGTAAGGCATGAGTGTCAAGGTAGGTATTAACGGTTTTGGCCGCATCGGGCGGCATACTTTACGCGCCCTGCAGGACAGGCGGGAAGTAGAGATCGCGGCAATTAACGACTTAACGGACAGCGCTACGCTGGCCCATTTACTGCAGTATGATTCTCTGTACGGTAAATTTCCGGGCACGGTGGAAGTGCAGGGAGATAAGCTGCTGATTAACGGCCGGCCGGTGAAGATCCTGGCGGAAGCAGAGCCGGAAAAACTGCCCTGGCGGGAGCTGGGGGTGGAGATAGTGATTGAGGCGACGGGCAAATTCCGGACCCATGCCACCGCTTCCCGTCACCTGCAGGCCGGGGCGAAAAAAGTTATTGTGACGACCCCTGTTAATGATGCCGATCTGATTGTTGTTTTAGGCATCAATCAGCAGCAGTATCAAGCCGACCGCCATCAGATTATTTCCAACGCTTCCTGCACCACCAATGCCCTGGCTCCGGTAGTAAAGGTGCTGCAGGATAATTTCGGCATCCGCAAGGGCTTAATGAATACAACCCATGCTTATACCAATGATCAGCGGCTGCTGGATCTGCCGCATCCCGATCCGCGCCGCGGCAGGGCGGCGCAGCTGTCCATGATACCAACCACCACCGGTGCCGCCAAAATAATTGGTAAGATTATTCCTGAACTGGCAGGGAAAATTGACGGTTTTGCCGTGCGAGTACCGACACCGACTGTTTCCCTGGTTGATTTTGTGGCGGAGTTAGCAAAACCGGCGGCGGCTGAGGAAGTTAATCAGGCGCTGCAGACGGCGGCTAACGGTGCACTGCGGGGCATTCTGGCTTACAGTGAGGAACCGCTGGTGTCCGTTGATTACAAAGGTTCCCCTTATTCCAGCACCGTTGACAGCCTGCTGACCATGGCCATTGGCGACAATTTAATCCGGGTCGTCAGCTGGTATGATAACGAGTGGGGTTATTCACACCGGGTGGCCGATTTAGTTGTGTTTGTGGCACAGCAGGGGCTGGCGTAAAGGGCGCCGCCGCGGGAGGCAGGATTTCGGCAAAAAAGCAGGAATATATAAAGGTAGTAAATATTGACAAGCCTTGGTTCAGGCTGCTGCAGACTGACGGCCTGAACCGATCTTGTCTAAGGGGGTCCGAGGATGGCGGAAATTACTTTTGGTACAGACGGGTGGCGGGCAATTATCGCTGCTGATTTTACCTTTACTAATGTCAGTTATGTGGCACAGGCCATTGCTCACTACCTGCAGCAGGAAGGACTGGCAGAGCGCGGCCTGGTCGTAGGTTATGATACCCGCTTTTTAGCCGACCGCTTTGCGCAGGTGGTAACGGAGGTAATGGCGGGAAACGGTATACATACATATCTTTGTGTTAAATATGCGCCGACGCCGGCAGTGGCCCATGCTGTCTTGGCCCAGCGGGCCGGCGGCGCGGTGATGCTGACGGCCAGCCATAACCCGGCAGAATATCTGGGCATTAAATTTATTCCCCATTATGCCGGACCGGCACTGCCGGCAGAGATTGATCCCATTGTGGCTAATCTACAGCAGGTAGTGCAGAGCGGCAAAGTACGGCAGTTAACACTGACGGGGGCCAGGCGGCAGGGTTTGGTGACAGAGCTGGAGCCGCTGCCTGCTTATACGGCCCATGTGGAAAGCCTGCTTGATTTTACCGCCATTAAAAAGGCCGGTCTGAAAGTAGTAGTTGATCCGATGTACGGTGCCGGAATTGGCTATGTGGAAAGTATTTTATCAAAGCATGGCTGTGCCGTGACCGCAATTCATAACCGGCGTGATCCGCTCTTTGGCGGCAAACTGCCTGATCCCTCTGCTGCCCATTTAGAGGCGTTAAGGCAGCAGGTGCAGGCCGACGGCGCCGACCTGGGGGTGGCTTTAGACGGAGATGCCGATCGTTTAGGTGTTATCGATCCTGACGGTCGTTACTACAGCCCCAATGAAATTTTAACTTTATTTA
>JAAYKP010000053.1 GCA_012522335.1 Bacillota bacterium | reverse complement strand
TTATCTGCTTTGGTAAGTTCCAGGCGATAAGCTTCAAAGGGTACCTTGGGTAGAGGGTTCATGGCTTCTTTGTCTTCCATGAAAAGTTCTACAATGGTTCCGGACTTTTTGTAGTGATTCCGCTCCATATCTTTATCGCACAGTGTGAGCAGCTCTTGGTTAAATTCCTTAAGATCATCAAATTCAGGGATTGGCACTAAAAAGTTCCGTCTGTTGTAGCCCACTTTGTTTTCAATGTGGCCTTTTTCGTGGCCGCTATTTGGGTTAGTGAAGTTTGAACAAAAGCCGTAGTGAAGCATGAACCGCTCAAAGCCCCGGGTCAAGTCCCGTTCCCCGTGCTTTCTGATTTCTTTAACAACGGTAGACATGTTGTCAAACCAGATATTAATTGGCACTTTACCCATGTGTTCGAAAATGTTTTTAAGACCTTCTAATAGACATTCTTGATTTTGTGCTTTAAATAGCTGTAGATAGCCACCATTACTGTAAGGGAAGGAAATGTTAAGAAAGTAACCGTTGTACTTTATGCCCTTCTCTACGAACTGTGCTTCGCCAAAATCCACCTGGGCTTCCCCGGGAGGGTGCTCTAACGGCAGGTATCCTCTAGCTTCTACGGATAATTCTTGTCTCTTCTGGGCTACATATTTTCTGACTGAGCGATCTGAAACGTTAAATTTATCTCCGTAAAGCTCTTTAAGTCGGTTATAGATTCTTTGGGCGGTATGCCTTTGTTTTGGCTTGGCTTCTAGGTCTTTTAAAAGCCATTGGTCAATTAAGGGTTTGAAGGGCTCTAATTTACCTTTTCTTTTTTGCTTTGGTCTAAGGTTAAGGTTAAAATCATCCTTTTCGACGTATTTTTTAACAGTTTGAAAGTCATGGCCGGTTTCTTTTACAATTTTACGCAGTGATTTTCCTTCATGATTCCGAAGGAATCTGATAAGATATATCTGATCCATTGTCAGCATCCTTTCTATTCCCCCTTTAGCTTTGGACACTAAAAGGGTAGTTTATTTGAAGGGTGCTGGCAATGGTTTTTCCATTTTATGCAGGGATTTTTAAGTTCCGCTCTGCTTGGTTTTTATTGTACCAAAAACACAATGTAAATTATTTTGTGTGTAAATGGTCATGATACCAATATCAGGTAAAGAGAGTTGACCATTTATGCAAAAACTACAAATCAGGTGTTCCATTAGAATTTCTTAGTTTTACTATTATATAACTTCCATCAGAAAGGCTTTCCTGCTCTTAAAATAAGCAAGCCTAAGTACAGCACGCTAGGCTTGCTTTGTTTATCAAACGTCAAAAGACTCCATCCTTATTTTTACCAAACCACAGTCAATTTGCGTACTTCACAGCTTCTTGCTGCGGATCATTGACTTAATTCTTGTTAACCAAAGACTAAAAAGATAACAAAAAAGTGAAATCCCAACACAGAATAAACCAACCCTCTGCAAATATTCGGCAAACTGATATGTGACCGCAGTACCAAAAACAGGGCGTATACTCGCTGCAAAATCATAATGAATTTTAAATAATAGCATACCAAAAGCTGACCAAAGAAAAAATGTAAACCGTAATAAACCCAACTTCTGATTCCTGTCATCTGATGCATGAACATTCGTCCAGCAGCTCACAAACCAGACCGTGCAGAAGATAATCGCAACCAAGTTTCTGAGAGCCATAACTCTCGTCAGTGTAAGTAAGTCTAACATGCTTGCTTGAAATAAAAACTCATAATACAAAAAATGACTTGCCCCAAACAAGAGACAAATGAATAAAATCAGTGCAAATATAAAAAGGGTAAACTGTACTAACTTTCCCCTATTCAACCCACCACCTCCTCTATCCACTCCACATAACTGCAAAGCTTCTATATATAGAAACGAAAAAAGCAGTAATTTGTTACAATTATTTAATATTTTTTTAGATTCTTGTTAGCCACATTACCGGCAAAAAACAATGCCGCATCAAGCGACAGAATGTGACAATATCTTCAGGGAATCTATGATAGATTATAATCCAAAGGATTCGTTCCCCCACGAAATTGACTACCAACTTTTTTATCGGAGGGGCTTATGAGAAAAAGTGAATTATTAGAGCAACTTTACACCCAGTATCGGTATTTAATGTATCATATTGCTTACGGAATATTACAGGATCATAGTCTAGCTGAAGATGCCGTCCACGCAGCTTTTTTAAAGCTGGCAAAAAATAATTATCAAATTAGTGAAATAAACTGTAACAAAACAAAGGTTTTTATGGTTATAGTTATTAGGAGCACTGCACTTGATCTTTATAACCATAATAACAAATTTAAAGATGTTTCTTCCCTTGAGGAACAGATCGTTGAGGCAGCAGACGATAATCCTACACCTCTGGAACTAATTTGCTAGTTAAATATTTTGTATGCCCTTTAAAGGTAGGCAGGTTGCCCCTCAACCTGCCTACCTTTTACGCTGGCATCGGTTTTTTAAACGATATTGGTCATGTGCTTCAAGGACTTCACCACAGATCTCACAGACTTTTTTTTAATTTCACCAGCGTTAGCAATTGTGTGTCAAAAATCAATATTCCGACTATTTGTCTGAAAAAAGGAGTTTTGCCCTTAATCTCTAACTTAAACAATAAATATCTTTTCGGTGATAGTCATGAAGCTAAACTACCTGTACAGCAAGTTGGAAAAGGAAAGAAAGAAGTTATACTTGTTGATGACAAACCTGGGAACCAACTACGAATACACATTAAGACAAAGCATCAGGGTAGATAAAATCCTTAATAAGATCAACCGCCTGAAATCATAGGCAGAATAATACAAAAATGAACTCCCTCCCCACAAACAACAAGCTCCGGTTCAGCAACAGCTGCCGTGAGCTTGTTGTTTTATGGGTGACTTATGAATATCGTATTCTGCCACTGTTGGACAAACAGATAAATAACCGGCTTTTTCCAATTTATCCCGGCAGCTCTTTTAAATTTCCCAACTCCATTGCTGCTCCAGGCTCATAGTCGTTATATTTTTTGTTAAAGTAAACCAGACCTTTCTCCATCAGCAAAGCAAAGGCGTCTACCACTGCTGGGTCAAACTGAGTTCCTTTGCCTTGATGTAAACGTTCCAGCGCTTTATGGTGTGATAATGCTTTACGATATGGCCTGTTGGCTGTCATCGCTTCATAGGCATCGGCGACAATAAGAATCTTGGCTAAGGGATGGATATCCTCACCGGTAAGTCCCTGTGGGTAACCGGAACCGTCAACATATTCATGGTGCTGCCTGATAATCAAAATCTCCTCCTGTAAAAACACTAAAGGGGAAAGGATACGCCCAGCAACGTCAGGATGAGTTTGAATTAATTTCCGTTCATCTTTACTTAAGGCTGAAGGTTTTAGTAAGATTGAGTCCGGTATAGCAATCTTGCCTATATCATGAAGTTTAGCTGCTCGCTCTAAAATTGCCAAATCTTTACCCTCATACCCCATTGTCTTGGCAATAAGGCAGGCAATAGCCGCAACTCGTTGTGAATGCTGGTTTGTATAGCCATCCTTGGCCTCCAGTACCAAGGCTAATGTGTTGATTGTTGCAACAGCCATATCCTGCAGTCTGGTGATAAGCTTGTTGACAGCATCACTTACTAGTTTTAGTTCCGGGTAGTTATCCTGAGCTTTAAGGTAATAAATATGGCCGGGCTCAACCTGGTGGATTTTAGCAACAAGCTGCTGTAAAAACTTTGTAAACATCCTGCCCAAGTATAAGGCAACCCCAATTAGTATGCTGATTACGGCAAAGGTGGAGAGCAATAATGTCCACCGCAATCTAACAGCCGGTCGCTTAATTTCCTGCTTCGCCTGACTAAAACCTACTATCAACCCCAGCTTCTGCAGAGGAATCATCCCGGCAATCCTCTCTTCTCCACTTTTAGTATAGTCAAGCAGTGAAAAAGTTGCACTGGCGATCAGATCCAGGTCATTTTCCTCACTCTCCAGTATTAACTGGTTTAACGGCTCGCCGATATATTCAAGATTTTGGTGGCTGATTATAACTCCTTTACTGTCAAGCAAATAAGGATGCCCACTTTTACCAAGCTGAATATCCAACAGTCTTTGCTGCTTACTCAATTCCGACAGGTTGACCTGCGCGCAAACTATTCCATATGGGTTTTCAATAATTATTTCTACCAGCGCTTCTCCCTCATTACTATGGGCAGTTTTCAGCAGCTGCTGCTTTCTGCCGCTGAATGTTAAGGCTGCCTGTTCTCCCAGCCACTGCCCCCAACTTAAGTTACGCTGCCGGTCTTGATACTGTATCGCTACTAGCTCAGGCCTTTTAGCGGCAAAATTTTGCAAAACATCTTGGCTGGAATCGCCCGGAACAATGGTCAGCAGCTGCCCTAAATGCTCTAAATCATCTATCAGGCGGTTCATATATTCCTCTAAATGCAGCGCAAGCATTTTAGCTGCCACACTTAATGTCTGCACACTCTGCAGCCGGTGAGCTTCTGCACTTTTGTATCCTAAAAACGTGCCCAGCATGATTCCCAAGATGAGTACTACTGCCGTCAGGATAATTGCATATTTGCGACCAATAGCCAGTTTATGCCAACAACTCCTAATATAAGCCATACACTGCACCTCTGCTGCTTCTTCTAAGACCTTTGCTAACTATGCTATTTAAGTTTGCTAATACTTGCCAAACTCTACGTCACTGAGGCTAATTCTTTGTTCTTCAGCTTCTGTTCTGACAGTTTGATCCAGATAGTAATTTAGTTCTTTGGCTGCATCACTGTTATCGTTGTCTGCAGCAGCCAGCTGTCGTGAAAGTCTTTCCGGCCAAACCACTTTATTTTGCGCCGTTCTTTTGATTTTGAATCCGGATACCTGCTCATTTAAGAACTCTGCCTGGCTCGCCAATTCCTCACTGGCCGCCGCTGCTTCTTCGGAGGTAGCGGCATTTGTTTGTACAACATCAGAAATAAGGGTAACACCTTCATTAATTTGTGCAACCCCCACAGCCTGCTCATGCGAAGCTGTGGCGATTTCTCCGACCAAGTTCGCTGCCTGCTCAATTCCCTCCACTATTTCCTGTAGAGCATTGGCGGCCAAATCAGCAAGTTCAGCTCCTTCTTCCACCTTTTTTATGGAGCCTTTAATCAACGCCGTTGTTTCCTTGGCTGCATCGGCAGAACGGGCTGCTAAATTCCTCACTTCTTCCGCAACCACAGCAAATCCCCTGCCATGCTGTCCTGCCCTGGCAGCTTCCACCGCTGCATTTAAGGCAAGAATATTGGTTTGAAAGGCGATCTCCTCAATTACATTAATAATTTTGGAAATATTACTGGAAGAATCATTGATCTCAGCCATCGCCTGCAGCATTTGTGACATCTGCGCATTCCCCTGAAGGGCTTTTTCCTTGGCTAAGGTGGCAATCCTGTTAGCCTCAGTGGCATTGGCCGCATTTTGTGTGGCCTGTGCAGAAATTTGCTCTAAAGAAGCCGTTAACTGTTCAATAGAACTGGCCTGTTCTGTTGCGCCCTGTGATAAAGCTACACTGGAATCAGAAAGCTGATTTGCACCGGCCGCTACCTGCTCTGCGGCAGCGTTGATGTTTGTTACAATCTCATGCAGGCTGGAAAGCATTTTTTGAAAGGCCTGTGCCAGGGCACCAATTTCGTCATTATTATCTATGTCAATCACTACGTCCAACTCCCCTGAGGCAGCCTGTTCCGAAACTGACAGCAGCTTGGCAATAGGTCTGGTAAATGTCTTGCTGAACAGCGTGGCGGTAATAACGATAAATGCAAAGGCAGCAATAAAAATGATCACAGAAGTCTTTACTACCCTGTTGACGGAGGCAAAAGCTTCTTCGGCATTAACTTCAATGATAATGCCTATGGGATTATCACCTAAGGACATGACCCCATAGCTTCCCAGCACTGCTTGTCCCAGGTAATTCTGATATTCAGACTGCTGCCAGTAATCCAAGTTGTCAGAGCG
>JAAYKP010000006.1 GCA_012522335.1 Bacillota bacterium | reverse complement strand
CCGGTCGGGCGGAAGTGCAGTACGACCCGGCCAAAATTAGCGGAGAAGTGTTAAAAAATGCGGTTACCGATGCAGGCTATGAAGTAAAGTAGGGCTGCGGTATAAACTGCAAAAAACCTGTCCGGAAGGGCAGGTTTTTTAATATTATATTTTTTTTTAACGTATATTGAAGGAGGAGGTGGTTACTTTGGCTGCTGTAAAATTGCTGCTTACCTGCGTTTTGCTGACGGTGGGCTTGCTGATGCTGCCGTCTTTAACAGGAACAGGTGTAGAAAGCATGACTGCAAGACTTTGGTTTGTTTTTGGCTTACTGGTATTTTCAGGCCACTATCTTGCTTACCAAAAAGAAGCTGCGCAGCAAACAGCCCCAAAACAAATGCTTCTTCCCCGACGGCAGAAAAGCTATACCCGGCAGCAGGTGCGCAGTTTAAGATAAAATAAAACTTTTCATCCGGCAGGTGTACCGCCAAGGTTCGACACCTGCTTTTTGTTGTCTAAGATAATAGTCTCAGCCCCCTGCTTGCGGAAGTATGATAAAATAGAGATATTATGGTCGGCAGAGCAAAAGGAGATCTACCGTTTAGCAAGAATCATTATAGAGAATCGTCTTTGAGGTGAAAGCATGGGAAATAAGTCATTTGTACATTTACATACACATACGGAATACTCACTCCTGGATGGAGCTTGTAAAATTAAAGAGGTTGTGGCCAAGGCAGCTGAATTTGGTATGCCTGCTTTAGCCATAACGGATCATGGCGTAATGTACGGCGTGATTGATTTTTATAAGGCAGCAAAACAGGCCGGTGTGAAGCCAATTATTGGCTGTGAAGTTTATGTTGCTGCACGCACACGGCATGACCGTGATGTTCACCGTGACAGTAAACAACACCATTTAGTGCTGCTGGCACGTAATAACGAAGGCTACCAAAACTTAATGCAGTTAGTGTCGCGCGGCTTTAGTGAGGGTTTCTACTATAAACCCCGTGTTGACCATGAACTGCTGCAGCGCTACAATGCAGGTATAATTGCTCTTTCTGCCTGTTTATCCGGAGAGATTCCGGTGGCGCTGCAGGAAGAGCGCCAGGAAGACGCCAGGCGTTTAGTTGAGTTTTATCAGGAGATATTCGGCAGGGAGAACTTTTATTTGGAACTGCAGGATCATGGTTTAGAGGAACAAAGGACCCTCAATCCCCGCTTGATTCAGCTGGCGCGGGAAACCGGGACACCTCTGGTGGTAACTAATGATGTCCATTATCTTCGCAGGACAGACGCCGAAGCGCATGACGTTCTGCTTTGTATCCAGACGGGTAAGACGCTGGAGGATACTAACCGCATGCGTTTTTCCAATGATGAATTTTATTTGAAATCGCCGCAAGAAATGGCTGCCCTTTTTCCTGAACTGCCCGAAACAGTAACTAATACGCTGGAGATTGCCGAACGCTGTAACGTCGAGTTTGAATTTGGCAAAACCCATTTACCGGTGTATAAGATTCCGTCCGGCTATCAGGACAGCTCTGCCTATCTACGGGAATTATGTACTGCCGGGGCAAAAAAACGTTATGGTGACCCTTTGCCGGCGGAAGTAGAGGAACGTTTAAATTATGAATTAAAAGTTATTCATCAAATGGGTTATGATGCTTACTTTTTAATCGTCTGGGATTTTGTAAACTATGCCCATGAAAACGCTATTTTAGTTGGACCCGGCCGCGGTTCAGCTGCCGGCAGTCTGGTTGCCTACAGTTTAGGGATCACCAATATAGATCCACTCAAATATAATTTGCTTTTCGAACGTTTTCTTAACCCGGAACGGGTTTCGATGCCTGATATTGATATTGATTTTTGTTATGAAAACCGTGAGCGGGTCATTGAGTATGTGACGAAAAAATATGGTGCTGACTCTGTGTCACAGATAATAACCTTTGGGACCATGGCTGCCCGCGCAGCGGTACGAGATGTAGGCAGGGTTTTGAATCTCCCCTACGCCGAAGTAGACAAAATCGCTAAAATGATTCCACCCGAATTAAACATTACCATCAAAGAAGCCCTGGTAAAAGCACCGGACTTGAAAGAACTTTACGATCAAGATGAGCAGATCCGTCAGTTATTAGATTTCAGCATGGCAGTGGAAGGTTTGCCCCGTCATGCCTCGATGCATGCTGCCGGTGTAGTTATTGCCAGCAAACCCTTAGTTGAGTATGTACCCCTGGCCAAATCCGGTGATTCCATGGTGACGCAATTCCCCATGACCACCCTGGAGGAATTGGGCTTATTAAAAATGGACTTTCTGGGCCTGCGCACCCTGACAATAATGGGAGAAGCAGTGCGTCTGGTTAAACAGTCTACCGGTCGGGAAATAGATTTAGATAAACTACCTCTGGATGATGAAAAGACATTTGCCATGCTTTCACAAGGAGATACCTCAGGCATTTTTCAGCTGGAATCCAGCGGCATGCGCAGTGTACTGCGGGAACTTAAACCCAGTGTATTTGAAGATATTATTGCGGTGGTAGCTTTATATCGTCCCGGACCCATGGATCAGATTCCTACTTTTATTCAAAGTAAGCATGGTGAAATTCCCATAGATTACCTGCATCCTGCTCTGGAACCAATTCTTAAGGAAACTTACGGTGTGATGGTCTACCAGGAGCAAATTATGCAGGTGGCATCAACGATGGCCGGTTTTTCGCTGGGTGAAGCAGATTTATTACGGCGGGCAATTGGGAAGAAAAAGTTGGAAGTATTAAATGAACAGCGGGAATTATTTGTTAAAGGCTGCGTTGCGCATGGACATAGTAAAAAGCTGGCCAATGAACTCTACGATCTCATTGTTAAGTTTGCTTCCTATGGTTTTAATAAATCTCATGCTGCAGCTTACGCCCTGGTTGCTTATCAGACAGCCTACCTGAAAGCTAATTATCCCACCCAGTTCATGGCGGCGCAGCTGACAGGTGTAATGTCAAATACTGATAAAGTAGCTGCTTATATAGCTGATTGCAATAGGATGGGCATTTCCGTACTGCCGCCCTGTGTTAATGCCAGTGAAAAGAATTTTACTGTTACCGCTGACCGTGGAATTCGTTATGGTTTGGCAGCAGTGAAAAATGTTGGTTTGGGTGCCATTGAATCAATAATAAAAGCACGGGAGGAAAAGGGCCCGTTTACATCGCTGCGGGATTTTTGTCTGCGCGTAGACCTACGTACCTGCAACAAAAAAGTATTGGAGAATCTAATCAAAAGCGGTGCCTTTGACTGGCTAAATGCTAATAGGAACCAACTGCTGGCAGTAATTGAGGAGACGGTTTTGGCGGCTCAGACAATACAGCGCGAAAAGCAAAACGGTCAAATCAGTATGTTTGATATTGCTGCCGATGAAGATGAAGCAGAGTGGGGTCAGCTGCATGATGACTTTCCTGCCCTGCCGGAACCTTCAGCGTTGGAGCGGCTGGCAATGGAAAAAGAAGCCTTAGGTTTATACCTGAGCGGCCATCCTTTGGAAGAATATGCTGATGTTCTCAAGCTGAGATCAGATCTGATACGCCTTAATGAGTTATCTGATCTGACGGATAACCATCCCGTCTCAGCCGCCGGTATGATCAGCGGCTTTAAACCAATCATTACTAAAAAAGGCAAACCGATGTCCTTTTTTACCCTGGAAGATTTGAGCTCTGCAGCAGAAGTCGTAGTTTTTCCCGAAGTGCATGAAAAGACTAAACATCTGCTGCAGAATGAGCAGGTGGTGTTAGTGCAGGGTAAAGTCAGCCAGCGCGATGAAGAAGAAGCTAAAATTTTAGCGGCCGCTATTTCTTTACTGCCTAAAGAAGCACGGGAGATAGTTATTCGCTGCCGTCCGGACGGCAGCCTCAATCAGTTGATCTCATTAAAAGAGCTGCTGCAGGGTCAAAGGGGTAGTTTGCCCGTTTATCTTAGCTTTCCTGCGGTGAAGAAGAAAGTGCTGCTGGGCCAAGACTACTGGTTATCAGAAGATACGCACCTGCTGCCGGAAATAGAAAAACTGTTCGGGGAAGATGCGGTGACTGTGCAGAAAGTAGGATAAGCTGCTTTTTGCCAGGGCAGATTAGTGTTAGACAGCACAAAGAGTAAGGAGTTAGATTATGCGCAGAATTGGGATCCTGACCTCCGGTGGTGACGCACCGGGCATGAATGCTGCCATAAGGGCTGTGGCACGCAAGGCTATTTATCACGGCCTGGAAGTTATTGGCTTTCGTCGTGGGTTTAATGGTTTAATGCATGGAGAATATGAAAAGCTGCGCCTTGGTTCAGTGGCTGATATTATTCATCGGGGAGGTACAATGCTGCTGACTGCCAGAGCACCGGAGTTTTTGGAAACAGCCGGGCGGAAAAAAGCAGTTAGTGTTCTGCATGAACAGGGAATTGATGCTTTGATTGTTATTGGTGGCGACGGCTCGTTACGCGGTGCTGCTGAGCTGGAGAAGCTGGGTGTGAAGACGGTTGGAGTTCCGGGCACCATCGATAATGATCTTGCTTGTACAGATTATACTATTGGTTTTGATACGGCAGTAAGTACGGTAACTGAAGCAATTAATAAACTACGTGATACAGCCACATCGCACGAGCGTGTTTTTGTGATAGAAGTGATGGGGCGTTCGGCAGGTTATATTGCCTTGGCGGCCGGTTTATCCGGCGGGGCTGAATCTATCCTGGTGCCTGAGATTCCTTTTGCAGTGGAAGAAGTTGCGGAACGCCTACAGCGCGGTGTAAAACGGGGCAAGCTGCATAGCATTATACTTGTAGCAGAAGGTGCTTCCAGTGCCCTGGCGGTTGCCGAACAGCTGAAAGTGCTGACCAAGATGGATATTCGGGTGACTATTCTCGGTCATGTGCAGCGAGGCGGCGTACCCACATCTTTTGACCGGATGCTGGCCAGTCGCCTGGGCGCTGCTGCCGTTGATCTGCTGCGTTCCGGCTGTCATGGTCACATGGTTGGTCTGCAGCAGGGAGAAATAAAAAGTACATCCTACCAGGAAGCATTGCACCAAAAGAAGAAGTTTCCTGAAGATCTCTATCATTTGGCTACGATTTTAGCTATCTAAATTTTCCGCTGAGGAGGCAGGGCATGCGTAGAACTAAAATTGTCTGCACTTTGGGGCCATCCAGCAGAGATGAGTCAGTCTTATCAGCATTAATTGAGGCCGGCATGAATGTTGCGCGTTTTAATTTTTCTCATGGTACGCATGCTGAACATGCCGCTGTGATCGCTACCCTTCGCCAGGCTGCCAAAAAGCTGAAGAAGAATATTGCCATACTTCTAGATACGAAAGGTCCTGAAATACGAATAGGTAAGTTTCTTAATGGTAAGGTGACGCTGCAGGCAGGGGAGCTGTTCACCCTGACAACTAAGCAGGTTCAGGGCACTACAGAGCAGGTTTATGTCAATTATCCTGGCATTGTTAAAGATGTCCGGCCGGGTATGCAGATTTTATTAGATGACGGACTTATTGTCCTGGAGATAATGGCGGTTACAGATACGGCAGTGAACTGTCGTGTACTTACGGGCGGTGAGCTGGCAGATAATAAAGGTGTAAATATTCCGGCCGCACGCCTGCAGATGCCGGCTTTGTCAGAAAAAGACCGGGCAGATATTATCTTCGCCATGAAGTACGATTTTGACTTTATCGCTGCTTCTTTTACGCGCAGGGCTGATGATATTCTGGCGATACGTGCGCTTTTGGAAGAGTTTCATTCCGACATTCCCATTATTGCCAAAATAGAAAATGAAGAAGGCGTGGCCGAGATAGATAAAATCCTGGCTGTTGCTGACGGAGTAATGGTGGCTCGGGGTGATTTAGGAGTAGAAGTGCCGGCGGAAGATGTGCCGCTCATCCAGAAAAAGCTGATAAAAAAATGTAATGCGGTGGGTAAACCGGTAATTATCGCTACACAAATGTTAGAATCGATGATACATAACCCGCGGCCGACGAGAGCGGAAGCCAGCGATGTGGCTAATGCTATCTTTGACGGCGCAGATGCCGTAATGCTGTCCGGGGAAACAGCGGTAGGAAAATATCCCGTGGAAGCTGTACAGACTATGGCCCGCATTGCTGCCAGGGCAGAGACAGCCTTGGAGTACGAGTCAAATCTGGAAGTAATTGCAGCACCGCCGGAACCCAGTGTGACCGATGCCATAGCCTTTGCAACCTGTCATGCAGCGCAGGAATTAAAGGCTAAAGCGATTATTACGGCCACTCAGTCGGGCTTTACAGCCCGCCATGTTGCCAAATACAAGCCTAAAGCCCGCATTGTGGCTGTGACACCCCGTAAAGCAGTGGCTCGTCGCCTGAGCTTAACCTGGGGTGTCTTCCCCCTGCTCTGCCCTCCCATGGCCAATACAGATGAAATGTTTGCTGCAGCCATTGAAGCAGCTTTAGCAAATAAATATATTCACAACGGTGATTTAGTAGTGATCACCGCCGGCGTGCCCGTTGGAATCAGCGGTACAACTAATCTCCTGCGTATCCAGACAGTGGGAGAGGTAGTTTTGCGGGGGACAGGTTTAGGCAAAAAAGCTGTGACGGGAGCCGTAAAGCTTGCCCGGACGGCAGCTGAAGCAGCTGCTTTAGCCAAGGATCAGATACTGGTTACCACTGCTACTGATAAAGACTTTACTCCTTATTTAAAGCGGGCCGCCGGACTGTTGGTGGAAGAGGGAGGTTTGACTTCACATGCTGCTGTTGTAGCCTTACATCTGGGGTTACCGGTTATTGTTGGAGCTGCAGCTGCCACAACAATACTCCAGGATGGTGAAATCATTACTTTAGATACAGTGCGGGGTCTTGTTTACCGCGGCAGGGCAACTACTCTTTAGAGGTGATGGCGATGAAAAACGGGGAGACACTAATCCGTGTCCGTTATGAAGAAACGGACCAGATGGGTGTTGTTTATTACGCCAATTACTTTGTTTGGATGGAAATAGGCCGTACCGAATATTTTCGCCGCTTAGGTATGTGTTACCGTGAGGTTGAGAAAAACGGTATCCTGCTGCCTGTAACTAAAGCTTACTGCCAATACCAGGCACCGGCACATTACGATGATTTGCTGCGTATTGTCACAAGTATTGCCTCTTTACATGACGTACGTATAGTTTTCAAATACGAGATTTTTAATAATAGTACGGACAAGCTGCTGGCCATGGGAGAAACAGAGCATGCCTTTGTTAATCATCAGGGGCGACCGCTTGTGCTCAAAAAACAAAATCCTTTCTTTTGGAAAAGATTGCTGGAAGCAACAGGAGAGAATATGGAGTAGAAAAAATGCTTGGAAGATTACTGCTCTTACTGATCATCGTTCCTGTGTTGGAACTCTTTGTACTGATTAAAGTAGGACAACAGATCGGCGTTCTCCCAACCATAACGCTGGTACTGCTGACCGGTATTATTGGTATCATGCTGGCGCGGACACAAGGATTATATATCCTGACCCGCATTGTTAACAGCTTACGCAGAGGAGAACTGCCGGGCGATGATCTGCTAAACGGTTTTTTAGTACTGCTTGGCGCTTCATTTTTACTCACGCCTGGTCTGATTACAGACTCCGCAGGTTTCCTGCTGCTGCTTCCCGGTACACGGCGCCCGGTGAAAGCCTGGTTATACTATAAGCTGGGAAAGGCATTAAAAGATGGTACCTTACGTTTTCTCCGCCGTTAAATCTCAGCAGGCTGCTTTATGCTTCTGCAGGATAAATCCCCATCTGCCCTACAGCGCAGAGCTAAGCAGCAGCGCCAAAACAACCTCTGCAAGCATGAAAAAAGCACGCCTCGGCGTGCTTTTCGTTTATTCCACGGTAAAGTCATTGATCACTAAACCGGTTATCAGCTTGGGATAAAAATAAGTTGACTTTTGGGGCATTTTTTCACCCGCAGCAGCTACAGCTGTTATTTCCCCGAGTTGAGTGGGGTTAAGGAAGAAGGCAGCCTGAAATGTACCGTTGTCAACAAAAGTGAGTGCTTCCATGGCATCCCGGGTATACTGCAGTTGGTCCCCCCGGGCACGCACAGTACTGTCAATTCCCAATAGATCTGCAAAAATTAAAGTGTTCAGTACGTTTACATCCAGAGAACACCAGGCAGGCGTATAATGATGATAGCGCGCGGCTAAAGCAGGCTGGCTGCTGCGGCCAAGAGTCAGCTGATATAGTTTTTCTCCGCCCAGGTACAGTAAAAAGGCATTGTGGGTGGAAGCTAAAGCTGCCAGCTTCGCCAATTCTGCCTCAAGTACGGACTGCCGCTGCGGACGAGGGAAACTGACAGTGTTAAGAGTAAATATTTGCGCCAGCTGCGTAAGCAGCGTTTTTTCTGCCAGCGGCAGGGATCTAATTAAGCGATGGGTAGGAAAGATGACCAGTCCGGGGTCGTGCAGATTGACCAAAGTCATCAGGCAGAAATCAAACTTACTGCTGCCCTGAGCGTTCATTTCACGCTTAAACTGCAGTGCTGTTTCATAACGGTGATGTCCATCGGCGATATAAATTTTCAGTCCGGAAAAGAAATCCTGCAGCTTTGTAATGAGCTGCTTCTCACCAATCACCCAAAGACGATGAAAATCACCTTCATCACTGCGGAAGGCCAGTGCAGGCTCGTGTGCCTTGTAGGGAGCCGTAAGCTTTTCTACTATCTGGGCGGGATCATCATAAAAGCTAAAGATGGGACTGAAATTGGCCTGACAATGACGTAACAGCTGCAGACGATCAGCTTTTGCCAGCGGCAGGGTTTCTTCGTGGGGCAGAATATTTCCTGTCTCATATTCCTCCAGGCCAACGCCGGCAATCAAACCGCTGCGTGTAAGGCGTTTACCGGCCATGTTAAATTCCTGTTCATACAGGTAAAGGGCAGGTTGGTGTTCATGCAGCAGAATTTCTTCCTGCAGCCACTGCTGAAAAAAACCGGCTGCCCGGGTATAACGGTTATCCTCACTGCTGTCATTATTTCTGCTTTCACCATATTCTAAACGGATAACATTATAGGGGCTTTTTTCATAAAAAAGTTTTTGCTCCTCTTCATTAATCACATCATAAGGAGGTGTAATTAAAGCAGTCATTTCTCCTGCTTTTTGGGTATTATACCTTACACCTCTAAATGGTATGATAACTGCCATTTTGCTCCCCTCCCCACCAAAACTGTTTTGATTTTACTGCACTTGGCTGTTAATTGCAAGGAGACAGGACTATCTCTCATTTGCTTCATCGCTTAATTCCTGATGTATTTCCCAGTGGAGGATTAAATTCAGGACAAAACGCAGGGCCACAACTGCAGCCAGAATCAATACTTCTGATATGCTGCGCACAATTACAGTGTGCAGGATTTCTCCTGCTAATTTGAATTCAAGGGCAAAGACCAGGTATCTGGCTAAACCAAGCCTTACCGGACGGCTGCAGTGTCCGGTGTTCAGGAAGTAAAGAAATGTTTTAACGGCGGCATAAAGAATGATTATGGCGCCCAATACTTCCAAGAAATGAGAAGCTAAAGTCAAGATTGTCGTAAGCAGTGATTCCAGTGCATGAAGATCCACGAAAATGTCCTCCCCCCCTGCTGTTGTAATTACTGCTGTCGTTATTTTTCCCGATAATGCGTCGGCTACAACTGCTGACAACATAACAATCCTGTCTGAACAGTTAAATTTATCAACAAAAAAAACTATATAAACAATAAATTACGACATTTCCTGCATATACTACAAGAAAAGCGCTTTTCTTTAATTTTTATGACGGCGCTGGCGAAGTATAACGACAGCAGGGGGGTTGTTTTTTGCGCTTGCAGGGTCAGGCTGTTACTTTAGCCCGTGGTGATGCTGCTAAAGCATTGGCACAGCGTACAATCTACTCGGCGCGTCGTGTGGTGCCGGAATTTAATGATATCATGTCACCAACAGCAGTTAACCGCTGTGCCTACTTATTACGCAGCACCTTTGGTGAACCAAGTTATGTGGCGCACCGTCCCTTGGACGGACCGGTAGAAGTCTGGGTGGTTACCTTAAAAAACGGTAATGGTATTATTTCCTTTGAGTTATGGCAGAATAGTGAGATGCCGCGTTATTATATCTTTACCGATAAACCTACGCCCATTGTGGCCAAAATACTGCGGCGTCTCGGCCGTTATTTACGTGCACCACATGTTTATGTTGTACCAAAACAGTAAATTGCACGCCGTCGGCGTGCAATTTACTAATCATTTATTAATTTTTCTGATCTTTATTGTTCTATCTCTTCACAGGATGAAAATCTCCTGATACAATACAGTTAGAAAAATAAGGAGGTTTTAGCAATGCTCGTCAAAGACAGAATGTCACCTAATGTGTTTACAATTACGCCGGAGACACCAATCCCTGATGCCCTGCAGCTCATGGAAGAAAAAAAGATTCGCCGCCTGCCGGTTGTTGATAATAACCGCCTGGTTGGTATTGTGACATTGTTAGATCTGGTGCGGGCTTCACCTTCACCAGCCACCAGCCTTAGTGTATGGGAGCTTAATTACCTCCTGGCCAAGTTACCGGTAAAAGACATTATGGCAAAAAAAGTATATTGTGTCACACCGGAAACTACGATAGATAAAGCAGCAGCTTTAATGCGTGAACATAGTATTGGCGGTCTGCCTGTTGTAGATGGAGAACAGGTTGTAGGCATGATTACAGAAACAGACATTTTTACAGCCTTCCTGGAAATGCTGGGGGTTCACCGGGGCGGCCTGCGTCTTACCGTAGAGCTAACAGAGCGACACGGCGCCTTAGCGGAGATAGCTCAGCTGTTTCGGGATTATGGCATCAATATTGTCAGTGCAGTTGCCTTTATTAGTGACAAAGATCAGGATCTGGCACATTCAGTATGGCGGCTGGAAGGCTGCGACGATGTGGAAAGTTTAATCAAATATTTACAGGAAAAGGATTATAAAGTTGTTCACTACAGTTTAAATGATAAGAGTTAAAAGCTACCTTTGGCAAAAAAGAGTGCCCGCATTTAATTAATGCAAGCACTCTTTTTTCATCACTTATTTTCCTTACTTACGGCGCTTAGACTGGGCTTTATTATACTGAGCCCGTTCATGTTTCTTTAAGAGTTTTTTACGCAGACGGATACTCTGTGGTGTTATCTCTACCAGCTCATCAGCGGCAATAAATTCAATCGCTTCTTCTAAACTCATGGTGCGTGCTTCTTTGAGCCGAATCGCTTCCTCAGCAGTGGAAGCACGCATATTGGTGAGGTGTTTTTTCTTACAAACATTGACTTCCAAATCAACATCACGGTTATTTTGCCCCACAATCATACCCTCATAAACTTTAGTGCCGGGTGTAATAAAGAGTAAGCCGCGTTCTTCTGCAGCATGTAAGCCATAAGTTGTGGCTTCCCCGTCTTCCCAGGCGATGAGGGCACCCTGGAAGCGGGAGGGAATGTCTCCTTTATAGGGCTCGTACCTAAAAAAGGTATGATACATACTCCCGTTACCGCGTGTTGCACTTAAATGCTCGGAGCGAAAACCAAGTAAGCCTCGGGCGGGAATGTAAAACTCCAGGCGGATTTGTCCCTGGCCGCTAGGAATCATATCGATCATTTCGGCCTTGCGCCGGCTCAGATTTTCCATAACCACACCCAGATACGCTTCCGGCATATCTAAGACTAAATGCTCAATTGGTTCGTGCAGCTTACCTTCGATCTTTTTAACAATAACTTGCGGTTTGCTGACCTGCAGTTCAAAACCTTCACGCCGCATGTTTTCAATGAGTATGGCCAGGTGCAGTTCCCCACGCCCCGCGACCAGAAAACTGTCCGGGCTGTCTGTTTCTTCCACCCTTAAAGAGACATTAGTCTCCAGTTCGCGAAAAAGTCGTTCCCGCAGCTTGCGTGAAGTAACATGCTGTCCCTCACGACCGGCAAAGGGACTGTCGTTAACCATAAAATTCATCGTTAAGGTAGGTTCATCAACGGTAATTACCGGTAACTGTTCCAGGTGTTCAGGGTGACAGATGGTTTCACCAATATTAACATTCTCTAAACCGGAGAGCGCGACAATCTCACCGGCAGCGGCAGTGTCTGTTTCCACTTTGTTCAATCCGGAAAAAACAAAGATTTTATTAATCCTGGCCTGCTCATGTGAGCCGTCTGCATGGATCAAAGCCGCATTTTCACCTGACCTAATGGTGCCGCGCAAAATACGTCCGATGGCATAGCGGCCAACATAGCTATCATAGGTCAGATTGGCCACGAGCATCTGAAAAGGTCCGTTTTTGTCGCCGGCAGGGGCAGGAACATGGTTAACAATTACCTCAAATAAAGGTTCCAGTGAGGAGCTGAGCTTATCAATTTCCGGACCGGCAATACCTGCACGGGCTGAAGCATAAATTACAGGGAAATCAAGCTGGTCGTCATTGGCACCTAACTCCACAAACAAATCAAAGACCATATCGACAACTTGTAAAGGTCGTGCCTCACTGCGGTCGATTTTATTAACAACCACGATGGGCTGTAAACCGAGCTCCAGGGCTTTGCGCAAAACAAAGCGTGTTTGGGGCATGGGACCTTCAAAGGCATCTACGATCAAAAGCACACCATCAACCATGGAGAGAGCCCGTTCAACTTCTCCACCAAAGTCTGCATGCCCGGGAGTGTCAACTATATTAATTTTAACCCCCCGGTAAGTGACGGCAGTATTTTTGGCCAAGATGGTGATACCGCGTTCACGTTCCAGGGCATTTGAATCCAACACGCGCTCCATAACTGTCTCATTACTGCGAAAAATACCGCTTTGCCGTAACATACTATCAACAAGGGTAGTTTTACCGTGGTCAACGTGGGCGATAATAGCAATATTGCGAACCTGCATGATTGTGCCTCCTCTGCGAAGATCTTTTTTAGTATAACAGCAATGAGGCGCAGTAACAAGAAAAAATACGGGATAACTTTACAGCGGCAGGGAATGTAAACAGCTTTAGGGAATAAATACATGTGCATATAGTTTTGGAGGTTTATCAGTGAGTGTTGTAGCAGTTCATAATGTAAAAAAATTTTTTGGTGATGAACTTATTTTAGACGATGTTTCCTTACAGCTGCATCCGCGAGAGCGGGTCGGTTTAGTCGGTCCTAATGGAGCGGGTAAAACAACGCTTTTAAATATTATTGCCGGAGAAATTACTGCTGATCAGGGAACAATTGCTTTGGTACGGGGCGCATCACTTGGTTATTTAAAGCAGGGTGCAGGTAGTTCTGCCGCAGGCACTATGGAATCAGTTCTGCGCAGTGCTTTTGCAGAAATTGATGCGCTGGCCGCGCAGCTAAAGCTCCTGGAGCAGAAAATGGCTAAACGCAGCCAGTACACAGAACAACAGCTGGCTGAAATTATGCATACTTATGGTGAGCTGCAGCATCGTTTTGAAGCTGCCGGCGGCTATCTCATGGAAGCCCGCCTCCGTGCCGTAGTTAATGGACTTGGTTTTACAATGGATGATTTGCCGCGCGCCCTGGCCACTTTTTCCGGTGGTGAACAAACGCGGATTCGTTTAGCTCGTTTACTGCTGGCAAGACCCGATGTGCTGCTGCTGGATGAACCAACTAATCATTTAGATTTAGCGTCTGTGGAATGGTTGGAAAAATTTTTAACAGACTGGCCTGGCAGCATCCTGATTGTTTCACACGATCGTTATTTCCTCGATCGTGTAGCTACCCGCATTGTGGCTTTAGAACAGGGCACACTGAAAAGTTATCCGGGCAACTATTCTGCTTACCAAAAGCAAAGAGAGCAGGAAAGAATTACTCAGGCTAAGGCCTATGCAAAACAGCAGGAATATATTGCCAAAGAGACAGCATATATTCGCAGCCTCGGTACGGGCGAAAGAGAAAAAAGGCAGGCTAAAAGCCGGCAAAAACGGCTTGCAAAACTGCAGCTCTTAGCCAAGCCGCAGGAGACTAAAGCCATGGGCCTTGATTTTGGTTTCTCCGGCCGCAGTGGTGAAATTGCCGTGCGCATGGAGGGTGTGGCTAAATCTTTTGCTGTTCAGACGGTGTTTAGTGAGGTTAATTTTGTGCTCCGCTGGGGTGACCGCGTGGCACTGGTTGGCCCTAATGGAGCGGGCAAAACTACATTGCTTAAACTGATAACCGGTGAACTGCAGCCGGACGCCGGTCGGGTATGGGTCGGGCCAAGTGTAAGAATTGTATATTTTGATCAGCAACAAGAGATTATTGATAATGAGCAAACCCCGCTTGAGGAAATCATGGCCGCTTCTAAAATGACGATTACTGAAACACGTAATTATTTGGGACGTTTTCTTTTTTCCGGGGATGATGTCTTTAAACGTAATGCTGATTTGAGCGGAGGAGAAAAGAGCCGTTTAGCCCTGGCCAAGTTAAGCCTGGATGAAGGTAACTTTTTGCTTCTGGACGAGCCGACCAATCATTTGGATATCAAAGGAGTAGAAGAGCTGGAAGAAGCAATTCACAGTTTTCCGGGCACTCTGCTTGTTGTTTCCCATGATCGTTATTTCATCAGCCGCACCACGTCGAAAATACTTGAGGTGGCAGAGGGACGCGTAACTTACTACCCGGTACCATACGCTGAATATGTACAGGAGCGGGAGAAAAGAGCAGCGCTGGAGCCCAACGCTGAAGAAAGAAAAAAAGTACGGAGGCAGGCAGAGCAGCAGCGCCAACGTGAAGCAGAAATTTTAAGACGACGTGAATTACGTAAGCTGACGCTGGCAATTAAAGAAACAGAAAAGGAAATTTATCTGCTGGAAGAAAAAATAGCTGCTTTGGAAGCAGAGCTGTTGGAACCGCATGTTTTTTCAGATTATCAAATGGCTGCGGAAAAAGGGCAGGAGCTGGAAGAAGCTAAAGCCGGTTTACAGCTGCTGTACGAGCAGTGGGAGCAGCAGACAGAGCAGCTTGAGAATCTTACCGGTGAGACAGCTGCCGATTAAGATTAGCGATCCTGCAGAATGATAAACTTGGCATAAATTGTCGATATATGTCTAGTATGGCTTGTTTTATTTGGTATAGATTAGTTACAATAGGTAAGGACATAGTTAATAATCAGGTGGAGGGATTAGATGTATTCGATTGAAGAACGTGCGGTCAATACAATTCGTTTTTTAGCGGTTGACGCGATAGAAACGGCAAAATCCGGCCATCCCGGCCTGCCGATGGGTGGTGCTCCCATGGCTTATACGCTGTGGGCTCGTTTTATGCGTCACTGTCCCCGATATCCAGAATGGGCAAATCGTGATCGTTTTATCCTTTCGGCAGGTCATGGATCTATGCTGCTGTATGCCCTTTTACATTTGTTTGGTTATGACCTTTCACTGGCAGATCTGCAGCAGTTCCGCCAGTGGGGGAGTAAAACGCCGGGACATCCGGAATATGGCCATACTGTGGGGGTAGAAACGACAACCGGTCCTCTGGGGCAGGGATTTGCCAATGCTGTCGGTATGGCCATGGCCGAACGACGCCTGGCGGCTGAGTTTAACAAACCCGGTTTTGATCTGGTAGATCACTTTACTTATGTCTATGTCGGGGATGGCTGTTTAATGGAGGGTGTGACGGCAGAAGCTGCATCATTGGCCGGGCATCTCAAATTAGGTCGTCTGATTTGCTTGTATGATGATAACGAGATTACCATCGACGGCAGTACTGAGGTAGCCTTTACCGAGGATGTGGCACAGCGCTTTACCGCTTATGGCTGGCATGTCCAAAAAGTAGCTGATGGTAACGATCTAACTGCCATTGCTGAAGCTATTGAGCAGGCACAGAATGAATTAACACGTCCTTCGCTGATTATGGTGCGGACAACCATTGGTTACGGCAGTCCTAATAAGCAGGGTCAGGCTGCTGTTCACGGTGCTCCTTTAGGCAGCGATGAAGTCAGAGTGACGAAAGAAAACTTGGGTTGGCCCCTGGAGCCTGCATTTTTTGTTCCCGAAGAAGTGCGGGAGCATTTTGCCGAGCTGGCTGCACAGCAGGAGGCAGCATATAATGCCTGGAGCGACTTGTTTGCTCGCTACCGTCAAGCTTATCCTGAGGACGCTAAACGTTGGGATGAATGGCATCGTTCAGAAGTCCCGGCCGCTCTGGCAGAAGAGGAAGAGTTATGGCAGTTTGACAAACCAATGGCCACGCGGGAAGCATCCGGTCAAGTAATGCAGGTAATAGCAAAATATCTGCCCAACTTGATCGGCGGCTCAGCCGATTTAAATGCTTCCACCAAAACTTATCTCAAGGCGTTTGCTGATTTCCAAGCCGATAACTACAGCGGCAATAACATTTTTTTTGGGGTGCGTGAACATGCCATGGGTGCTATTGCTAACGGACTGGCCCTTTATGGTGGTTTACGGCCCTACTGCTCAACTTTCTTTGTGTTTGTAGATTATATGAAACCTGCGCTGCGCTTAGCAGCTTTAATGGGGTTACCTGTTATCTATGTCCTCACCCATGACAGCATCGGCGTCGGGGAGGATGGTCCCACGCACCAGCCCATTGAACAGCTGGCTAACTTACGCTCAATTCCTAATCTGTACGTGCTGCGGCCCGCCGACGGTCGTGAAACGGCAGCTGCCTGGTTGGCAGCGGTGCAGAGAACAGATGGACCAACAGCTTTAGTGCTCAGCCGGCAGAACCTACCGCAATTGTCCGGGACCGGCCTGGCAGCGCAAAAAGGCGCCTATATTCTTAGCCCTGAAAAGGGGGCGGCTCCGGCCGCAATACTGCTGGCCAGTGGTTCAGAAGTGCAGTTGGCTCTGGAAGCACAGCAAGTGCTCTGGGAAAAAGAGATCGATGTGCGTGTTGTAAGTATGATGAGTTGGGAGTTATTTAAAGCACAAGCGCCGGCTTACCGTGAAAAAGTTTTGCCCAGGCAGGTCAAAAAACGCCTGGCTGTGGAAGCAGGACATTCTTTAGGTTGGCAGCAGTTTGTAGGTGATGCAGGAGAAATCATCTCCATTGACCATTTTGGTGCTTCTGCTCCCGGCGCGCTGTTAATGGAGAAGTACGGTTTTACAGTAGAAAATATTGTGAACAAAGTAATCAGCCTGCTGCAGCAGCCAACGGGTTAATATTTGCTGTTCTTGACAGCACAGAATGTGGAGGTTACAATTACTATACCAGGTAAGGGTATCAGAGGAGACGGGAGGGAAAACTGTGCCAACTTACGAATATCATTGTAAGGCTTGCGGAGAGAAGTTTGAAACCATGATATCCAGCGCCGAGAAAAATAAAGTGCGCTGCCCTGCCTGCCAAAGCAGGAACCTGCAGGAAGTTTATGGTTTTAATGTAATTAAGGGCAGTTCTCAGGCAGAAGTTTGTCAAAGCTGTCCTGCTGCAGAAAAGGGCTGCCGTTTAGCCAATTAGTCATAAGCAATGAAAGGCTGAAATAGTTTCCTGTCCGATAAAGCAAGCTCCCTGCGCCGCACTTAGCGCAGGGAGCTTGCTTTATTTCATTAAACTGCAGACATTATTGGTAAACTCAACAGGGTCTTCCAGGGGTAGGCCTTCAATAAGTAAAGCTTGGTTAAACAGCAGCTTGGTGAAAAGTTTTAGTTTCTCCTGATCATCTTCATAGGCCGTTAACAGGGATTGAAAAACTTCATGGTTGGGGTTAATTTCCAGAACTTTTTCGGCTTTGATCTGCTGGTTATGGGGCATGGCACTCAGAATTTTTTCCATTTCAATTGATACTTCACCGGCATTGGCCAGACAGACAGGATGATTTTTTAACCGTTTGGAAGCGCGTACGGCGGATACCTTGTCACCCAATACATCTTTCATAAAGGCGAACAATTTTTCTTCGGCGGCCTGATCACGATTCTCTGCCGTTTCCTCTGTCAGATCTAAATCTGCACTGGAGATCGATTTAAATTCTTTCTCTTGGTAGGAAAGCAGCATTTTGATGGCAAATTCGTCTATATCTTCAGTGAAGTAAAGGATCTCATAACCTTTGTCCCGCAGCAATTCAGTCTGCGGCATTTTTTCGATTCTGTCCACCGAATCCCCGGCGGCATAATAGATGTATTTTTGGTCAGCCTGCATCCGTCCTACATATTCGGCCAAAGTAACCAGTTTTTTCTCATGCGAGGAATAAAAGAGCAGTAAATCCTGCAGTTCATCCTTGTGTATGCCAAACTCGCTGTAGACACCAAATTTTAGCTGGCGGCCGAAAGTCTGAAAGAACTTTTCATAAGTTTCCCTGTCGTTTTTTAGAAGATTCTCCAGCTCATTTTTTATCTTATTTTTAATGTTCTGCGCGATCAGCTTTAACTGCCGGTCATGCTGCAGCATCTCCCTGGAGATATTAAGTGACAGATCTTCTGAATCGACCATTCCTTTGACAAAGCTAAAATAATCAGGTAATAGGTCCGAACATTTTTCCATGATCAGCACGCCGCTGGCGTAAAGGGCCAGTCCTTTTTCATATTCTTTAGTATAAAAATCGTATGGCATCTGTTCGGGAATAAAGAGCAGCGCGTTATAGCTGGTCAGGCCTTCAGCGTGAATGTGTATATATTTAAGGGGTTTATCAAAGCCGTAGCGGTTTTCCCGATAAAAGTTCTCGTAGTCTGCCGGCGTTAATTCATTTTTATTCTTTTTCCACAGCGGTACCATACTGTTAATAATATCTTCTTCTGTATACTCTTCATATTCATCTTTGCTGCCCTCTTTAAGCCGCTGTTTTGTAAGGTCCATTTTTATGGGATAGCGAATAAAATCAGAGTATTTTTTAATCAGCGCCTTTATTCGGTACTGATCTAAAAATTCATCATAGTTTTCATCCTCAGTATTTTCTCTGAGCTTTAGGATCACATCTGTGCCGACGGTATCTTTTTCCCAGGGCTCTATTGTGTAGCCATCGGCACCTTGTGATTCCCATTTATAGGCTTGTTCGCTGCCTAAAGCCCTGGTAATGACTGTAACAGTGTCAGCCACCATAAAGGCGGAATAGAAGCCCACGCCAAACTGCCCGATAATCTCATGACCCTCTTTTTTATCAATGCTTTGCTTTAAGTCCCAGGAACCGCTTTGGGCTATTACACCTAAATTGTTGTCCAGCTCTTCTTCAGTCATACCGATGCCGGTATCTGAAACGGTCAATGTTCGCTGTTCTTTATTCAGGATAATTTTGATCTGATATTTATCCTGCTCAAAATTTATGTCAGGGTCAGTCAGTGCTTGGTAGTATATTTTGTCAATGGCATCACTGGCGTTAGAAATAAGTTCCCGGAGAAAAATCTCCTTATGTGTGTAAACGGAATTAATCATTAATTCCAATAATCTTTTAGATTCTGCTTTAAACTCCCTTCTGGCCATCGTCAAGTCCCCTTTCTCTCCATGTTAATTAGCACTCTTCTTGTTAGAGTGCTAATTATTTAATTAGCATACTTTTTGAGCATTGTCAACGTATGCTGCAGCCGGT
>JAAYKP010000052.1 GCA_012522335.1 Bacillota bacterium | reverse complement strand
ATATAATTGCGTACTGATTCCGGGAAAACATCGACAATACGATGCACCGCCAGCGGCGCCGTTTGTGTATGCAGAGTCGAAAAAACTAAATGTCCCGTTTCTGCTGCCGTCAGAGCAATAGAAATACTCTCCATGTCCCGCATTTCACCAATGAGAATAACATCCGGGTCATGCCGCAGCATATGCCGCAGGGCTTTGGCAAAGGATTGGGTATCTGTCCCTACCTCACGCTGCCGCACAATGGACTTGTTATGCCGGTGCAGAAACTCGATGGGGTTTTCAATGGTGACAATATTGACTGAGCGTTCTTCATTGATCAGACCGATCAAAGCCGCCAGGGTTGTACTTTTACCGCTGCCGGTCGGTCCCGTTACCAGCACCAGACCCCGCGGCAGGCGCGAAAATTCCTTGACCACCTCCGGCAGACCCAGTTCTTCCACCTTAGGCACCTTAAAGGGTACCACCCGCAGCACCACGTCATATGAACCGCGCTGTACAATGGCACTGCCGCGAAAACGACTTAAGCCGGACACAGAATAAGAAAAATCCAGCTCCCACTCCCGTATGAGCTCTGCCTGCTGCTTCTCATCCAGCATCAGAAAAAGCAGTTCTCTTACTTCATCAACATTTAAGGCCGGTAAATCTAATGCTTGCAGCACACCGTTTACACGCACCGTGGGCGGTCTGCCGACCACCAGGTGCAGATCGGATCCCTTCATTTCCACAGTTTGCCGCAGCAGTTCATGTAAAGCAGTCCTCATTAGACCACAACCCTCAACACTTCTTCAATTGATGTGACTCCTTGCTTAACTTTAGCCAGTCCATCCTGGCGTAAAGTAATCATCCCTTCTTCAATCGCCAATCTGTTTATATCTGCCGCTGAGCTGCGGGCTAAAGTCAGTTTTTGTATGCCCTCTGTAACCGTCAGCAGTTCAAAGATACCTGTACGACCGGAATAACCGGTATGGCTGCAGCGCATACAACCACCGCGGCGCGCTCTGTACAGTTTTATCTCATCTTCACCGTCTTCCAGGGGAAAATCAGCAATGCTCTCCGCCATTTCCCGCGTAATATAATATTCTTCTTTACACTGCGTACATAAGCGGCGTGCCAAACGCTGTGCCAAAATCCCTACCACGGAAGAAGCCGTCAGATATGGTTCCACACCCATTTCCGTCAAACGGCTGATGGCACCGGCCGCATTGTTGGTATGCAGCGTAGTAAAGACCATATGACCGGTTAAGGCCGACTCAATGGCTATATTGGCTGTTTCGCGGTCCCGTATCTCCCCCACCATAATTATATCCGGGTCACTGCGCAAAATGGCCCGCAGCCCTGAGGCAAAGGTTAGGCCTGCCTTGGGATTAATCTGCACCTGATTAATTCCTTCCATGCGGTACTCCACCGGGTCCTCTACGGTAATCACGTTTTTCTCCTCCCGGTCCACAGCTCCCAGACAGGCATACAGGGTAGTGCTTTTACCGCTGCCGGTAGGACCGGTTACCGGAATAAAACCGTAGGGCAGATTAATCAATTTTTTAAGCTTTTCTAAAATATGCGGGGCCACACCCAGTTCCTCCAGGGTAATCATGCGGCCGCTGCGCTCCAGTATACGCAGCGTTACCCGCTCACCAAAACTGGCCGGCAGGGTGGCCACCCGCACATCAACGGTCTTACCCTCCACTCTCACCGACATGCGGCCATCCTGGGGGATGCGCCGCTCCGCAATATTAATATTAGCCATAATCTTAAAGCGCGACACTAAAGATCCGTGCAGATGGCGGGGCGGACTCATCACATCATGCAGCACACCGTCGATACGAAAACGCACCCGCAGTGATTTTTCATAGGCCTCAATATGCACATCACTGGCTTTGGCATTAACGGCCTGTGTCAGAATCACATTGGCCAGCTGAACTGCCGGCTTTTCGTTCTCTCCCTCCGCCATTTCATGCAGCGTC
The DNA here is from genome assembly GCA_012522335.1 of Bacillota bacterium. GTDB lineage: Bacteria > Bacillota > Dethiobacteria > Dethiobacterales > Dethiobacteraceae > UBA9865. The sequence continues at coordinate 2,361 of JAAYKP010000052.1, read as the reverse complement.
TCTTGTCTGAGCTCTTCCTCTTCGAAAACTTCAGCATGAGCTTGTTCTACGGCTGCCGTACTGGATTGAGTATAACTTTGAATGGCCGCTTCCAGTTCACTATCTGTAACCATGACGGTGCGAATATTGTAGCCGGTCAAAACCCGCAAATCATCAACGGCTAAAATATCTAAGGGCTTCTGCATCGCCACCAGCAGACGGTCATCTTCCGTAAAATCAATGGGCAGGGCTTTGTAACGCCGGGCAGCCTCGGGAGAAATGGTGACCATGGCCGCCGGATTGATCGGGTAAGCCTCCAAAGAAATAAACTGGACACTGGCTCGTTCTGCTAAAACTTTTGCTACATCCTCTTCTGTACAGTAACCAAGCTCCACCAACAATTTACCTAGCATACCTCTGCTGCCATTTTTATCGCCGCTTAATTCGTCCTGCAGCCGCAGTGCCTCTGCCAGCTGCTCTTCTGTAATGACACCTTTTTCAACTAATCGCTTCCCTAATAAGTCCTGCCTGTTAAACTGTCGCAACATGCCACGCTCCTAGTCCGTCTTCTTCAAGCTTAAGCCTACCAATACTTCACCGGGATAAATGTGCCTGAGGCTAATCTGCACACCTGCCACAACCTGAGGCCCGTCTTTCAGGTCTTTAGCGAACTCACTCAAAACACCAAGCTTCTGACCGTTGACGGTTATCTCCACCGCCCAGCCGCGTCCCACCTGGGCAAAATAAACTTCTTTTTGCCCCTGCCAGGTTAATGTTTCAGCAGCCGGTACATTCTTTAACAGTACACGTTTTTTATCAACAAAAACTTCCAGCCAGCAGCGGTCCAGTGTGGTCAGCTGTACCGTTACCCCGTCTTCCGTAACCGGAGTTTCCGTTCCCGGTGTCGGGTCCTTAGGTGGTTTTTCCGCCGGCGCCGCAGGCTTCCCTGCTTTTCCTTTGACAAAAGGATCACGCCCGCTCGTATCCACCTTGCCCTTTTCAGTCGCCCAGTCTTTGCCGGCCTTTTCCACAGTAAAAGGGTTGCGCCCCTCTGTCGAAATCTCTGCCGCTTCACCGGTCTTTTTACTGCCGCTGACAGCGGCAAGAGGGTCACGTTTAGGCGCCTCGGCTCTCGCAACGGCCGAAGCTTTTTCCGTCTCCACCACCTGCGGTTCATTCTCCATCTCTGCCGGCGGCGGCGTCTCTTTACTGCAGCCGCCTACCAGCAGCATTAACAGCAGTAACACAATAGCCCAACGTTTCATGATAAACCCCTACTCTGCCGCGCTCGTCGCGTCTGCCGCGTAGAAGGCGCTGGCCCTGATATTAATGCTCAACCCATTTTCTTCACTTTCATCTACACGCAGTTCATCTATACGTAAGGCTCGATCATAAAACTCTAAGTAATCCAGAAAATATAACAGTTCATGGTAAGTTCCGTTTAACTGCAGCTGCATCGGCATGCCCACATAGCCCTGGTTTGTCACCCGGTCTGAAAAACGAACCTGTAAAAAGTCCATCTTAGCCTGATCAGCACCGGACTGTAAATCTACCAACAGCTTATCTTCACCCGCCTGATCAGGCAGCAGCTGTGTCAACAGCTCCAAATCAGCCTCCAGCTGATCCCGCTGCTCCTGCAGCTTTTTCACCGCTGCCAGGCGCGTTTGTGCTGCTGTCAGTGCCTGCTCTTCCTGCGCCAGGGTCTCTCTTTCCAGGCGATAATTGTTAAACTGCTGATAATACAAGAAGGCGCCTGCCAGCACAACTACCACCACAACAAGGGTTAGCCATGGAGTTTTCCTTGCTTCCATCCTACTCACCCCTCTTTAACGGTTCATAAATCTCGCCGGTTCCCACCTGGGCTCTAAGCTCGAAGCGTATCAAATCTTCATCTTCGATCTCTTCAGCCGCTGAATAACTTATGCGGACATCAGAAATGCCTTCCGCTGCCTGTAATGATGAAGCCCATTTGGCCGTCGAAGGATGGTCATAAGTTAAACCGCGCAGTACCAGTGACCCTTGTTCTCCTTCCCGCGAGACCGTCACATTGGTTAACCAAACATTATTCGGAATATTAATGCCCAAAGCAACCATCAGATTGCGATAACTTAACTCATTACCCATGGCTGCTTTCAGCAGTTCAGCCCTGCTGTTCACAGTCGCCTGCAGCTGAACCACAGGCTGATAGGCAGCAATTTCCGCTTCCAAGGCCATGCGCTGCTGGACCACAGCAGCGGTTTCTTTTTTTATCTGCAGCGTCAGCATATAGAAAGCACCGACACCACAGGCCAAGACTACTGCTGCCAGTGCAGCCAATCGCATCATGCGCGCCTGCGCTGCTCTGCGCTTCCGCTCTGCCACTACGGCTGCCGGCAGTAAATT
>JAAYKP010000005.1 GCA_012522335.1 Bacillota bacterium | reverse complement strand
CGGCAGTCTTCAAAATCCAGACCATAAATTCTTTCAGCAGCAATAAAATTGCGTAAATTGACATCGTTTAAGGCGATACTGTATCCGTAAAAATCGTCCAGTATGCGGTAGCAGTTAACAAACCAGGCGGCTAACTGTTCCAGCACCGTCACAACTTCCTGCGTGATAGTCTGACCCTGCGTTTTTTTCTCCTGCTCTTCGCACCAAGTCAGTAAATTCTGTCCCTTAATATATTCCAGAACTAAATAGTTATCAGCTGCTGCAATCAGCTTCGGTACCGTTAAGCCTGCTGTATACAGGACAGTAAGAATTTCAGCCTCTTTATTACTACTCTGTGGTTGACAGTATTTTTTAACCACCCAGTCCCATGCCTGCCCCTGGGAATTGATAAAAGTATAAAGAGCCACCTCATTTTTTTTACTGGCAAACCTTTCCCGGCAGTGATAGGAGGCAATATCCCATTTTTTGCAGAAATCCCGTGCAAACATCATTGATCGTCCTTTACTGATATCGTCAACTTCCTGATCATCAAACAGCTGCAGATAACTCTTTAGTCTGTCAGGACCAAGGATAGATTGTCACTATTTGACCGCGTTCTATCTTTTGTGCAGTCGGTATTTCAATTAAACAATTGCTTTCAACATAAGTTTTTACCGAAGCACAATATTGATTGGCATGGGGTGTCACATAGATGCAGCCTGCTTGCTGCTCGTACTGGCCCCAGTAAAAACCGCGCAGACCGGAGCGATAGACTATGGGCTGGGTTAAAACGGCCTGCCGCCGCTGCAGGTAGTTTTCCCTACCGGCAAGCCGGGCAATCAGGGGCGCAATTAGAACCAGCATTGCCACCGCAGCTCCGGCCGGGTTACCGGACAAGCCAATTAGCAGCTGCCTGTGTCCGGCAGACACAACTACAGGGGCCCCCGGGCGCATGGCTACTTTATCGAATATCCTGCCGCCGGTGACTTTATCCATGGCTGCCTTCACCACGTCATAAGCACCGGAAGCAGTCCCACCGGTAGATAGCACCAGCGGCAGATCCCGCTCTGCTGCTGCAGCATAAACTGCCGCCACTTCCTCCTCACTGTCTCTCACCAAACCTAAATTTACCGGTATTCCACCCGCCATACGCACTAATTCGGCCAAAACATACAGATTAGAGGCGCGCAGTTTTCCCGGCTGCAGTGGAGACTTGACACTGATCAGCTCGTTGCCTGTAGAAAAAATGCCCACTTTCGGCCGTTTAAAAACAGGCACCGGATCAATACCCAGAGTTGCCAGCACCCCCAAATCTGCCGGCAAAAGCTTTTTCCCGCAGTTTAATAATGCTTCCCCCTGGGCAATATCTTCACCCTTAAAGCTAATACCTTCACCTGGAGCTATGCCTGTCCGTATGACTATTTTTCCCTCAGTCAGTAATACTTTTTCCTCTTTAATCACACAATCTGCACCGACCGGCAGCGGTGCCCCCGTGAAAATTCGCATAGCAGTCCGCGGCTTTAATGCTTCAGCCGTAGTTGACCCTGCCGCCACCGTTCCTATCACCGGCAAAACTATTGGTTGGGCCGCCGCTGCTCCCACCGTATCTTGTGCCATCAGGGCAAAGCCATCCACCAAGGAACGATCAAAGGCCGGTATATTTTCTACCGCCACAATAGTTTCCGCCAAAATCCTGCTACCAGCCTGCCAAAGGGAAACCTGCTCCACATTATTAGTGTTACCCCGTAAACGTTCTATTTCCTGGCGCAGGATTTTTTGCGCCTCTGCAAAAAGAATCACCAGGTTCACTCCTACTTATTTATCAATAAGCCGGTCTACCAGTCTAAGCTGCTTATTTTCCCTTTATTTTAACTACAATTTCTCCGTTGTGCCGATAGCCGTCCAGCTCTTTTGCCACACCGGTAACGGCATTGTAAAGCAGTTTTTGCACAAAGGGTACAATGTCAATTTCCCGTCCGTCAATTGTTAAAATAATGCTGCCGTCGGAAATCACACAATCCTCCCGTTTGGCAGTACCCTTTAAGATGCCGGCAGCTAATTCTGTGCAGCTCATACCGCAGGCAGCACAACATTCAGGAGCAACATCGGGCAGCCGTGTAAAGACTTTTTCTTCAATCAGATCTACCAGCTTCTCCCTTTCCGTAATGGGGTTTATCACCGGCAAACCCCTGTACTCCTGCATACTGTTAGCCAGCCTGCCGGAAATGGCAAAGACTGTGTCGTCCAGGCGTTCATCAACTTCTTCTGTATTATGCGCTGTAACAATTTTTGGTGCACAGGTGTCTGTCACACCTTCCAAAACTACATAATCATGATCGTAAAAATTTAAAATATCGTTGATTGCTAACTGCCGCGGAAACAAAACATCTGTTTCATAGATACCGCGTGCCGTTACCAGCTGTGAACCGGCTTTTTTATGTCTGTCGGTATTAGTACCTTCTGTATCAATAGCAAATTTCTCAAAATGGATTTCCTTAACCGAACCTACACTGTAGCGCCTTTTTCTTAATTCCGCAATAATATTTTCGATTGTCGTAGTTTTCCCCGATTTTGTAATGCCAAACACTGAAAACACTTTCACCCTGCCACACCTCCTAGCTCAAAACCAGTGCTGCCCACAGCAGCAGTTGGAATAACAGCATACTCAAAACTATCACAAAGTAGTCAATACGAGCAAAATGCAGCTCTCTTAAACTTGTTCGCTGAGGGTAGGCTCTAAAGGCCCGCATCTCCATCGCCACAGACAGATCCCTCGCTTTGATTAAAACACTTGTTAACAGAGGCATCAGCAGGTAGGAATAAGTACGCAAACGCTTTAAGATTGGAATTTTTTTCAAGTTGACTCCCCGCAGCTGCAGGGCAGTCAGCGTGTCCGTAGCTTCCTCCTGCAGGAGTGGTAAAAACCTGATGGCGATGGTAACCATAAAAGCCAATTCATAGGGTACCTTCCACTGAATTAAACCCTGTATTATGTCACGTGAATTGGCTGTTGTCATCACCACTGCAGCAGCAATCACAATCAAAAAGCGCAGTACTGTCTGCAGGCCGCGCAGCAGCCCCACATCAGTAAGCAGTTTTATCTGCATCACCTGCAGTAGTACCTGGCCTTCATTAGTAAAAATACTTTGGATCACGATTACTGCCAAAAAAACTTTAATAAATTTCTTAAATTTGCTAAAAAGCTGCCCCAGTTCACCACCGGTTAACTTGACGACAATTAAGGTCAGAAGCAGCACCAACAGTAAAAGATAAATATTTTGGCAAAAGACAGCAAGACTGGAGAGACAAAGAACGATAATCAGTTTTGTTCTGGGATCAAGGGTGGTAAGCTGCCACGTCAACTATTTCACCCCCTGCCACTGTAATGACCTGTTGGGCATGCCTGCGTACAAAACTCTGATCATGACTAATAATGGCCATGCCTATCCCCCGCTGCTGTAAATCTTCAATCACACCGGAAAGGATGTCTATTCTTTCCCTGTCCAGTCCTGTTGTTGGTTCGTCCAGAATGAAAAACTGCGGTTGATTAACCATAATCGCAGCAATAGCCAGACGCTGTTTTTCACCACGGCTTAATTTCAGCGGCGATACTGCCGCCAAATGTGTCAATTGAAACTGTTCTAAGACAGCATCAACTATGGTAGCAATCTCCCCCTGAGGCTTGTCGCGCAGTGAGAGGACAAAGCCTATTTCGTCCCGCACTGTGGCGGCAAAAATTTGTCGCTCCGGCTCCTGAAACAGATAACCAACTTTAGCACCAAGTTCAGCCAGCGGCACAGTTTTGGTGTTTAAACTGTCTACCAGCACCACACCCGACTGCGGCTTCAGAATTCCCGCCATCAGCTTACCCAGTGTCGTTTTGCCTCCGCCATTGGGGCCAACGATAAAAGTTATCAGCTTGGACGGAATTTCTAAGTTTAAATGTTCAAATATAGGTTTACCTCGCTTGTAGTAAAAACTAACATCTTTTAAGCTTATCATGATTTTCCTCACTCACCGCTTAAGACAGGCTGCCGGTGTAAGGAAATAACCGGCCTTCCTTTAAAACTAACACCCGGTCAGCAATCTGCAGGTTGTCCAGATCGTGATCTATCATGACCATAGTTTTACCCTGATCTTTGAGCCGCAGCATGACGGCTTTTAGCTTAGCCCTGCCCTCAGCATCAATTTGCGACATCGCTTCGTCAAAAATCAGTATCTCGGGCTGCAGACATAATACTGCGGCCACAGCAATCAACTGCCTTTGGCCGCCGGACAGCTGCTGGGGATTGGCATGCCTGTAATCCTGCATTCCTACTATTGCCAGCACCTCTTCAATGCGCCGGGCAATTTCTGCGCGCGGAACACAAAGATTCTCCGGACCAAAGGCTAATTCATCCTCCACGTTAAAGGCAAATAATTGATGATCCGGGTTTTGAAAAACCAGGCCTAAAGTAGTGGCAATAGTGGGTAGGCTTAACTCCCTGCTGCTCTGACCGTTGAGCAGCACCTCCCCTTCCATGATCCCCCCGTATACATGGGGAATAATGCCGCTCAAACAGAAGCAAAGTGTACTTTTACCTATACCACTTAAACCAACTATGCCCACTATTTCCCCCTTAGCCACTGACAAGTCTAAATGACGCAGGATTTTGGCTGCGCCCTCTTCATATTGAAATGACAAATCTTTGACTTCAATGGGCAAACTCACTGCAGTTCAATCTCCATCAAATATTTATTCCATCTTTGGCCAAATTGATCTTTCCTGATCACTATTTGGTAAGGACCGGAACCGCCCTCTTCCCTGGCTCCTAAATCCTTACCGTCCCGCTTATAAACAATGTAAACATTATCGTCTTCCAATACTTCCGCCAGAGACAGGGCCACTGTATAGCCGTCCACTGCCTTGGTAATCACTTGAGTTTTACCTGCCGTATCAATCTCCAGTTTTTCCAGCAGTGCTTTTAGTTCTACCCCGGTATAGGAGGTATCGACAGGCGGCTTGCCGCTGCTTTTTAACACGGCAGGAAACTCTGCTTCCGGCAGCTCTTTAATGGTGGCAAAGTCAACTTCTATTTCTTTGCCGTCAGCTTTTACATACAGTAGGGCATTTTCCTGACTGGCCTTTTTTTCTTCCAATCCTTCACGGTTAAGCATGGCTGTCACGGCAACGACAACAGCCAGGACCAGCAAGATGATAACAATTTTTTTCATTAGTTTAGTCCTCCCTCACACACAAGATAGGGAACAAATAAGTCCTCGTAGCGGAATTCGCCGTGGCCGCCGCCCTCAGCCGTCGTATGCATGCCGTGATCAGCAGTAATAATGACCCTGCCGTCCCATGCTTTTACCAGACGCTCCACATAACCGTCAATGAGCTTAATTTCTGCCATGGTTCTTTCATGGAAATCACCATACGTATGACCGGCATCGTCAATACTGTGTGAATGTACCAGCAGCAAATCACAGCCATCCGCTATATACTGCTGCGCCGCCGCAAAAATCTCATCTTCATTACTGCCGTTACCATTGGTGTCCAGATTCAATACAGGTTCAACTTCTGTATTGAGTATTTTAATATGGCCTTCGATTAAAGCTGCTTTTTTCCCCAACTCTTGCGCTTTAGCAAAAATAGAGGGAGTTTTTAGCTCCATCTGCTTTCTGGAAAAAACACCGTTTTCCGCCGGTGTGGTCCCGGTAATCATGGCAGCAAAGCCGGCATTAGTTACAGGCTGATAGACTGATGATGCTTTCACAGCTGCCGGCAGGGATGCCAGAAAAGGAGCATAGCCTTCTGCCACAGCCTTTTTATACTGGTGAAAACCAAAACCATCAAGATAAATTAACAGCACTTTTTCCTCCTGCTGTAAAAAATGCAGAGCATCATGATACAGATTAGTGATGCTGTCTGCAGGTGGATTCATGATCACACCTTTCACATCTTCGATCTCGGCTTTGCGGTCCAGTGTAATGTAGTTAATTTTATTATCCTTTACTTCCAGGAAGCCGGGCTCTGTAGTGTAGAAACACTCTCCCTGCCCTCCCATGACCAAAAATTGTTCGTCTCCATTCAGCTCAACTAAATCAGTCAGGGGATATAAATACCGTCTGGTGTAAACAGAAACACTGTTTTCTTTACCCCCGGACGTGACAGTTGATGTTCCCTCAAAATAGGGCACATGCATACTGTGCAGCTGATAAAGCTGTCCAGGTGTAAAGTGAGCCAGATTAGCATCTTGGGTGATGATATTGATGCCGTAATCTAACGGCGCATCCTCTGCAATAATGACAATTTCCTGGATACGTTTCACATTACTGCTGACAGGATGAAACAGATTGATGACTTCCCAGCCCCTGTCCGAAAATAAGAGATGACAGCCCTCTAAATCTTGACCATCGATAACAGCGCTCAACCCATCATCAGCAATAAATAAAATTTTGTTATTGTTACCAACAGGCACTGCACTTTGTACAATATCTGCAAGGGGAATGCCTTGTAAACATTCCCCTTTATAAGTAAATTCAACCTGAGCAAAGCTGCTGTCATCTTTAATCATCAGCGGCTGGGCAACATCACCGCCAACCTGCAGAATGGGTACAAAGTTAACAAAAACCTGGTTAGTTTTGCCGGCGATAACTTCACGTAAAAGACCGCCGAGTAAGATGCCGATGATAAGCAAAAGTATCATTACAGGATACTTTTTCGGCATACTTATCCCCTCCTGTTTAGTACACTGGTAAGTCCGGTTTTCTCTAACTGCCGCAGCAGCAGATACGCAATAATACCTCCCAGTCCACCGGACAGAGCTGCGCTGGAAAGGCTTAACAGTAACGGGATCCAAGGCAGGCGAAAAAAGACAAGGTTCACCAGCAAGGTGCCGCTCAGATTAGCAGCGATACCACCGGCAAAACAGCAGCCAAGACAGCACCCCCGGTGGCGGGAAAGAATCATGACCAAATCTACAGCCAGACCGGGCAGGATATAGGTGAAAACGTTAAACAAGCCGTGGGTGCCAAAAATGCCGGTAGCAGTAACCATAATCGCCTGCACGATAGCAATTAGTGTGGCGGCGCCGGTTTTTTTAACTAAACCTGCTCCCAGAATAATCCACATCATGTAGAAGCCGCCGGCAATCACACCACCCGGAATAAAAAGCGGACCGGTGATAATGTGGGTCAAGGGAACAATGATCGGTTTTGTGGCAATACCCAGGCAGGCCATTAAGGCCAGCAGTATCATGTCAAAAAGCGTGAATTTTTTTAATAGCCTGCTTAACATCTTTATCACTATTGGACAATGATTTTTGCCAGATTTTTAATGTACATACTGCCGGATTCACCTGCCGGTACCATCTGCACCGGACCGTCAGCTTCATCTAACTTTTCGCCGTCACGCACGAAGCCTAGAATAGTTTCTTCACGGTTAATTATTTCCAAGGTGTATTCTTGAGAGTAGCCGTCGCCGGCTTCAACGATTACACTTTGGTAGTCAGCCGCGCCAACAGCAGCTAAAACTTCTTTCAAGGGTACGCCCTGCCAGTTTTCCGTGATTTCCGTACCGTCCTTTTTCTTTTTCACTGCTTCCACTTCTTTTTGGGTTAATTTTGCTGCATCCAAGTCAGTAAAGGTAATGGGCTCGTCTGCCACACCTTCAATAGTAATGCTCCAGGCAGGTTCAGCCGCCGGGGTATCATCCGGGGTATCATCAGGAGTATCACCTGCAGGTTGTGAACAACCAATTAAAACCGCACCCAGCAGCAACACAACAAGTAATAAAGACAGTTTTTTCATTTTTCTCCCCCTCGTCTCTTATTTTGCTTCAATGGCCAAAAGGCCTTTAACAGAAGTATTTTTAGGCAGGCCATCAAACTTTACTGCCACCTCTCCGCCGTCTCTGACATACACCAGCCCTTGCGCCAAATCTGCTTTATTGATTTCCACTTCATACCCATCAGCTGCAGTTAACAAATATTGTTCACTTTCAACCATTTTAACTTCAGCTAAAATATCTGTCAGCAGAATTCCTTCTTCTCCCGCCTTCTCAGTGACCGTAAAATACTGCAGTCCCTGTTCTACAGAAAGCAGACCAACTTCCGCCTTGGCTAACCAGAGCATTTCCTTAACATGCATCCCTTTGGGCAGATTGGGTGAGAGATAAAGCGGAGCAGCTTCGCCGGTAACTTTAATATAACCTTCCTGCAGAAACACTTCCGCTTTTTCATTCTTATCCAACCCGTCACGAGCTTTCAGATAAACAGTCTCCCCATCCTCCGGGAGCGGCAGCTCACTGCACAGCACTGCCCGATCTGTACTTTCATAATAGGTATAATCCTGCTGCTCCATCCCGGCAGCCACAGTTTCCAGGAACATAAGCTTGCTTAATGGTTTAACCTCGGCAGCATCCAGGATTTCTATCCTTACCAGATTTCGTACCCAGTACATGGAACGTTCTTCAGGCACAATGGCTCTGACCGGCTTGGTTTTTTCCTGTAAGGGCTCGCCGTCGATTTCATAAGCCAAAATGATATCCCGGGCAGCCACCACTTCTTTAGGTACCTCCATCATATAGCCATCGCCGGCGACAAAACGAAGGGCATTCAACTCCTTTTGCTGCAGCCCCAGTTCGGCCAGGACATCAGCAAATAAGGCACCTTTAACACTGTACTCATTCTCATTACCGGCCGAATTAACTGAGACAACATTTTTTTCTACCGGTGTAAATTCTTTTAGTTCAGCCACAGTAATTTTGTGTTCGCCCAACTGTGAACCGGAAATAACTATTGCTTCTTCTTCCTGGGGATTTTCTTCCCCGCCGCCAGGTGCAGGCTGCTTGTTGCCGCAGGCTGCAGTAAACAGTAACAGCAGAATTAAAAACAGTACAAAAAAGTTCTTTTTCACGCTAATTCCCCTCCTGAAATTTTCTCAAAGTAAGAAAAGCCTGGTTCACACCGTCCAGGACTGCCTGGCTGGTAATGGTGGCTCCGGTTACAGCAACTATTTCCTGCGCATTTGCTGCCGCTACTTTTACCAGGCTTAAATCACGACTTGCATCTTTGCCGCTAAAGCGCTGCAAAAACCACTCTTCTGCCGCATAGGCACCGTAAGTGGCACTTTCCTCATGTGACAGGATGGTCAGGCGGGACAGCTTTTCTTTATTCACATCCAGCTGTACACGTAGTTTGATGGGACCGTTATAGCCCTGGGTTTCCACAACCAGCAGCATTTCTACCGGCTGACCTTCTTTATCTGCAGCCAGATAGGCCTCCTGCACATTCTCCTTCTCCAACCATTTTAGCCTGCTGAGAGTCTCGCCCTGCTGCAGGCATTCTGTAATGTAGTCAGGAGTTTTTTGTCTTAAGTTTAGCAACATAGCTGCTGCCAGTAAAAACAGCAGTAGGACCGATAACCGGAATAGTTTTCTCTTAATTAACTACACCTCCTAGCGGGGTGGCTAATAAAAAACCTCTTCCCAACGGAAGAGGTAATAAAAGGCAGCACAAAAACAACTAGTCCTCCTTTCCACTGGGAGGCTGTACAGTTTCCCGTACAACCCTAACGGTTTATGCTCATAGGTTTCCCCTTAGATAACATAAACTCGGAGTCACTATTTTCTTATAGCTTATGCGGCACCCTAAACTGATATCTTTTTTTATGCCTATACAGTTCTATGCCTACAATATAGTTTTAAACCAAATTTGTCAACTATAATTTCCCCTTATGATGTCTGCAGACCGGCACGCACTCGCCTGAAATCCTCTACTAAAAGGGCGGCTTGAACTGTGCCCCGCAAAACGGCTGCCGGGTGATAAGTAGGATAAAGGCGATAGCCGGGACCGTCAAACCATTGGCCGCGCACATCTGCCAAACGTGCTTTAGGATCAAGCAGGTTATGCACTGCCACCAGTCCTAAACAGACTACCACCTGCGGTCGTATTATAGCCAATTGCTGTTTAACAATGGGCAGACAGGCAGCAAGTTCTTTTTTGTACGGATTCCGATTCTTGGGAGGGCGGCATTTACATGAGCCTGTAATATAAACTTCCTCTCGCGTAATACCGGCTTCAGCCAGCAGTGCTGTCAGCAGCTCCCCGGCACGACCTACAAATGGCCTGCCCAGCTCATCTTCTTTAGCTCCCGGCGCCTCACCCAGTAAAAATATTTTAGCCTGCGGATCCCCCTCACCAAAAACAAGCTTGCTGCGGTCTTTGCCCAGCGCACAAGCCTGACAGCTTTCAGTAAGGGCCGACAATTCCTGTAAAGTTTTTGCCGTCTTAATTTTTGCTTCTTCCACTGCTGCTAACCCCTTTATTTTCAGTCTGACTGTTTACTTCGACAAACAGATTTTGTTTTCCTTTGGCAAAAGCAGTCATTAGCTTGATTAACCGTTTGTTAAGTGCAGCTGCCGTTTTTCTCCAGCCAGTAAGAGAAAGGCAGCGCTTGCTGTACAATAACGGCATCACCGTCAGCTGTAGTCTGTCCTGTTAAGATAAGCAGATTTTCATTGAGCCGGGGCAGCAGACGTCTATAAGCAGCAGGATAAATAACGGCCTCAGCAAAACCGCTTTCGTCTGACAAAAAAAGTGTCAGCATTACTCCGCCTTTTTTTAGCCGCCGGCGTGTACGGGAGAGCACAGCTGCAGCCACGGTTACCTCCTGACCGGTCGGCAGAACAGACAGTGTCTCCAGCGGCATAAAATTGCCGGCTGCCAGCTGGTCTCGATAAGGATGCAGAGGGTGCTGCGAGAGACTTAAACCTAATGTTTCCGCCTCCGCCGTTACCACCTCAGCCGCAGTGAAGTCCGGCAGGTCCGGCACCGCCTGTTCCTCTGTCAGCCAGGGCCAAAGCGTTAGCTGACCCGGTTGGCGGCCCGTCCACTGCAGCACGTGATCCAGAACAGCAAGTGCCTGACGGCGATTTAAACCTAACCCGGCAAAGCCACCGGCCTTAATTAAATTGGCCAGCGCACTGCGGCGCAAAGCCGAGCGCCCCACGCGCTGACAGAAATCATGCAGCGAAGTGTATGGTTCGCTGCCCCGGGCCTGGATAATTGCTGCCACTCCCCGCGCGCCTAAATCCCGTACCAAACCCAAGGGGGCACGGATAGCGCTGCCTTCCGGCTTAAACGCCGTCTCACTGTAGTTCACATGGGGAGGCAAAATTTGAATCCCCCGACGGCGTGCTTCATGCACATAAACTTCCAGTCCATAGTAACCAAAACCGGCAGAAAGCAGGGCAGCATAATATTCCACCGGATAATGCCGTTTGAGGTAGGCTGTCCAGTAGGAGACTAAAGCATAGGCCGCCGCATGCGCTTTATTAAAGCCATAGCCGGCAAAACGACACAAAAGATTAAAAACGTCAGCGGCCTCCTGTTTACTAAACCCTTTGCGCACCGCGCCGTTAATAAATTTTTTTCCATGCACCTCCTGTAAAGAAGCAGCCCGCCGTGCCATTTCCCGCCGCAGTTTGTCTGCTTCTCCCGCTGTATAGCCGCCTATTTCACAGGCAATCCGCATCGCCTGTTCCTGATAAAGAACGACACCATATGTTTCAGCCAGTATAGCTGTCAGGGCCGGGTGCAGATAGCTTGTCTGCTCCTGTCCCCGCCGACGTGCCATAAAAGTTTCCACCATGCCGCTTTCCCAGGGGCCGGGACGATAGAGGGATAATAAATGAGTCAGATCTTCCATTCTTTCCGGGGCCAGGAGGCGTAAGACGCGGCGCATGCCGGCACTTTCCAGCTGAAAGCAGCCCAGACTGCCGCCGCGGCGCAGCATGGCAAAGGTTTCCCCATCAGCAGTGGGAATATCTTCCACCGTGGCTGCCCCTCCGTGGCGGGCAGCCGCTGCCGCTAAAGTATCATGGATAATGGTGAGGTTGCGTGACCCCAAAACATCAATTTTAAGAAATCCCATTGCTTCTACATCGTCTTTATCCCACTGTGTCAGCACTTCCCCGGCCGGACCACGGCAGAGCGGCGCCGCTGCCGTCAAATCTGCCACACCCAGAATAACACCACTGGCATGGGTGGAGAGATGACGGCACAAACCTTCCAGCCGCATGGCGTCCTCCAGCATAGTTTGGGCAGTTTCATCACGCAGACGTGCCTGCTGAAATTCAGGGAATTGTCTTAGGGCGGCCTCAATACCGCCCCGACCGGAATAATGGGGCAGCGCTTCAGCCACAGCTGAAACTTTGGCCCCACTGATATCTAAAACTTTGCCCACTTCCCGCACTGCGGCCCGGGCACCCAAAGTACTAAAGGTACATACTTGTGCCACCCTGCCCTCACCATAACGGCTGCGCAGGTAGTCTAACAGCTCAGCCCGGCGGCGCTGACAAACATCAATATCAATATCCGGAAATCCTGCCCGGTCCTCACTCAAAAAACGTTCAAAATATAGTCCGTGTGCCAGGGGATCTACCTGTGTGATACCTAGTAAATAAGCCACTAAACTTCCCCCGGCAGAACCACGCCCCGGACCTACCGGAATCCCAACTCTCCGGGCATAGTTGACTAAATCCTGCACAATTAAAAAGTAGGCTGCTAAACCTTTCGGTAAAATCACCGCCAGCTCCCGTTCTAAACGCCGCCTTGCGTCTGTTCCTGTTAAGCCGGTACGCCGCAGGCCCTCCTGACAGAAACGCAGCAGGGCGCTTTCCGCCGCTTCTCCGGTCGGCAGCTGAAAAGTTGGTAAGTGCCAGCCTTCCCGCTGCAGAATAAAACTGCATTTTTCTGCTAAAATCAGCGTATTTTCACAAGCCTGCGGCAGGTCGGCAAAGCGGCACCACATCTCTGCAGGTGCTGCCAAATGATAGTTTGTACCGGGTAAAAAGGCCTGCCAGGCACCGGCCAGCGGTTTGCCTGTACGGATACAGTTAACCAGGCGATAAATATGCTCCTCCCCGGGTAAAACATAATGCACATTTTGCGATGCCAGCAGGGGAAGATTGTGCCTCTGTGCCAGTGCTGTCAGCTGTCTGTTAAAACGGTATCTTCCCGGCAAACCGTCATCTTCCAGCGCCAAATACAGTTCGGCTGCAAAAATGGGTCTTAATAAACGCAGTGTTTGTTCTACAACCTGTAAATTGCAGACAGCGTTTTCTCCCCCGGTATGTAGAACAAGAGTCAGTCCGGCACAATTCTCTGCCAAATCCTGCAGCTCCAGCCACGTTTTAGCCGGTTGTGCCAGCTGGCAGCTATTGATGAGGCGCAGCAGATTGTACCAGCCTGTTTTTGTGCGCACCAACAGGACTACAGGCAGGCCGGAAGTAAGGTTAAATTCCGCACCCAGAATTGGCTGCAGACCATGTTTGAGTGCCAGCTGCGTAAAACGCACCGCACCATGCGCAGCACTGTAATCAGTTAAAGCCACGGCCGGCATTCCCAGTTCTTTTGCCCGCAGCACCAGTTCTTCCAAACGACAGGCTCCACGCAGAAAACTATACTCACTATGCACCCGCAAATGTACAAATGACATTTTATCACCCCGGTAACCAAACATATGTTCGCTTACTATTATAACCGGAGCTGCCCAACCTGACAACCGCTGTGCTGATTTAAAATCTTTTGCGGTAAAAACAAAGTGAGATAATAAAAAAACAGCCAAAGTCCTGGTTGAAAGAACTTTCAGCTGCTGTTAATAAATAAGATAGTGCCGCTGGGTGACGCCTACTTATTGGCATACCAGAGCATTCTTCCGTTGGCAAAGCTGTAAGCTGCCTGTTTAGTTTTATGGAGGTGGGAAAGGCAGGCGGTGATGGTGCTGAGATAAAGCACATATTGGATAGCGTCAAAACGCCGCCCATGGGCAGTAATGTAACGAGCCAAAATTTCTTCACGGGGCAGGGCTTCGTGATTGATAAAAGATAGGATTTGGCTGAGTGTTTGTTCATAGGCAGCAATGTTTTGCGCAATGATCTGCACAGCACTGCCGACTGCTTGACCATGGGCAGGTACATAATACTTATAATCACTCTGCTGTAACTTCTGCAGTGTCTGTAAAGCCGTGGAAACATCAGCTGTATAAGGCATACTGTATTTTTGCAGAATCGTCTCACCGACATAGGCATCCCCGCAGAAACAAACACCATCCTCTGTTAAGACACCGATCTGACCCGGGCTGTGGCCTGCCAGATCAAGAATTTCCAGATTAATGCCAAAAAGATTACAGTGCCCCGCATCCAGCACCCTTTCAACCGGGGAAGGAGGAGCCATCAAGAAACGCGATTCCAGTTCCTCAATGGGAGCTGCAGAAAAAAGATAAAAGGGCTCCAGTTTTGTATTTTCAATTAATGCTTTTTCCAGCTGTGAAGTGCAGATGATGGCACCGGCCTGACGCAGCGGATGATTGCCGCCGCAATGGTCAGCATGGGAATGGGTATTGATAATTGCTTTAACCTGCAGACCGGCCTGCTGCAGGCAGCGCAGAATTTGCTTGCCGGATTTTTTATCTAAACCTGTATCAATGACCAAACAAACATCTGCATTGATCACGACACCAATATTTACAGGGCCAGGTATGTAATAAGTATTACCGCTAAGCTGCTTTAAGGTCAAAGTCATTTTTTCCCCTCACTTTCCCCGTCAACTGCTGCTCCAATCATCCACCGGCTTACTGCAGCTCCCGCACAGCAGCAGCCTACTTCTCCGGCAAGCAGCAGGCTTAATATTCCACGCCCGGCTGTGCCTTAACGCCTGCCTGATAATGATGCTTAATTTCTTTTACCTCACTGACAAGATCAGCCGCTGCAATAATTTCATCACAGGCATAACGGCCGGTCAGTACAACATTAACATGCCGTGGGCGTTCTTTAAGCATGTTTAAGACATCATCAAGCTGCAGCAAATCGTTATATAGGGCAAAATTAATCTCATCAAAAATCACCAAATCGTATTCTCCGGACAGCAAAGCTTCTTTGCCCTTATTAAAAACATTTTGTGCATCAGCATAATCAGCTTCTTCAAAGTCACCACGTTTGCGGAAGCGGCTGCGTGCTGACTGTAAAACCGTCATATTGGGTAAGAACTTACGAATGGCCTGAATCTCACCATAGGTCGGATCACTTTTACGAAACTGGACCATAAAAATTTTTTCATCATGTCCGCTGGCACGCAGTGCCAAACCCAAGGCTGATGTTGTTTTTCCTTTGCCATTACCGGTGTAGACCATTACAATGCCCTGTCTGTCTTTCATCAATATCACCCCATTGTTAAAATTAGCTTGAGCATATTATTTTAATTATTACCTCTGGCTGCCATCAACTATTATGCTAAACAATCTTCTCCTGAAAAGAAAAAACACTTATCCTACGTTTCAGATAAGTGTAACCAGGGAGCACAAATAAACTACCCTCAAGTCCTTCCCTATCTGCCGTAAGGAATGTACTGTGTAAACCTAAAGTTGTATCCTGACTTAAGCCTCACAGCACAAAAAGACACGCCCTTCGCTTCTTTTAGCGCGTGCTTTTCTGTACCGGCTGCACACAGCGCTGCAGATGGTAAAAGCAGCTGTTTCCAAGCCGGTACAATGCAGCCTTCCCAGTTTCCCAGTGGCATACTTGCATGTGCTCCGCTCTTACAGTTGCGGGACAGTGCGGGATTTTCACCCGTCTTCCAACTTATAATTATTGGTTTACTATTTTATTATAGCTGATAAAACTTATGAAGACAAGCACTTCACTCCTGCAGGATAGTGTCAAGTGACGCTGCCCCGGATGTCGTAGCTGCGGCTTAGCTAAAAAATTTGGGCTGTCCAGATCGGACAGCCCAAATTTTAAGTTAAGTATAATTTTTAGCTAACCAATTCTTTTACTTTAATGGCTGCGCCACCGGCATCGGGAGCATAAGCATCGGCACCGATTTCATCAGCAAACTCCTGAGTAATGGGAGCACCGCCGACGATGATCTTAAAGCCGGTTAAGCCGCTTTCCCGAATAGCAGCAACGGTTTCTTTCATGGAGGGCATAGTGGTAGAAAGCAGAGCAGAGAGTGCCACAATATTGGTATCGGGATTCTCTTTAATTGCTTCCACAAACGTTTCCTTAGAGACGTCTACGCCCAGATCAATCATTTCAAAGCCGGTGCTGCCAATCATAAGGGCAACAAGGTTTTTACCGATATCATGCAGGTCGCCCTTTACTGTACCGATAATACATTTGCCTAAGGATGCAGATTTGTCCCCTGCCAGAACAGGTGAAAGGACATCGACGCCTTTTTGCATCGCTTTACCGGCAATCAACATTTCCGGAACGAAAATTTCGCCCGCCGAGAATTTGTCGCCTACTACGCTCATAGCATCAACCATGGCAGCTAAAATTTCTTTGGCGTCAAATCCTGCATCAAGAGCTTCCTGCACCAGACCGGGAACTACTTTTGTTTTCCCCGCTTCAACGTTAGCCTTAATTTCTGCTAGTTTAGACATTTACCTTCCTCCTCTTTAAATAATTAATTATTTAGTTAAGTTAATAGATTAATGTAACTAACTCATTTAACATCTGCTTACTCATTCTGCCGCTTTCCCTAATACTGTCTTGTACGGCCACTTGCTGCAGCTTATGTATCAAGGAGCTCCCAGTCCCCCGGCTGCAATAGATGCAGTTAAGCCACATCCTTCCACCTAGTAACCCCTTTCACAAGCTTTTGCGCAGCAATGCGGACAGGAAGTTGTTTGTTTAGGCAACATACATAATAATCAGTTAATTTTGATTATACCATATAATGGTTCAGCTTAGCTATACGTTTTGGTACAATTCTTTTTCTAACCTTACAGCCCACAAGGCAAATTATCAGCAGCTTATGTCGGCTGCGGCAGCAGTTAACCTACATTAAAGATTTCTTTGTTTAATCTGGCAATCTCCTTGCTTACGGCATCGTACACACCGGGATATGTACTGCCGGGTCCGCCTACCGTTGTATTGGGGATAAAGTATAAATTGCCGACCTTATCGTACACTTCTCTGATAACTCGTTCAGTTTCTGCTGCCACTTTCTCCTCTGTCCAATCGGCACGGTCAACCTTGCCGTTATCTATACCGCCCATAAAGGAGATTTGTCCGCCATACTTCTCAATCAGTTCCGGAATGTTATTGGTAGACATGCAGCCCTGCCAGATGTCAATACCCATTTCAATCATATAGGGTACAAGATTGGCCGCATAGGAATCACTGTGATGGACAACTATTTCTACACCGTGT
>JAAYKP010000004.1 GCA_012522335.1 Bacillota bacterium | reverse complement strand
GTGAACAGTGTCCGTTGGCCAAACCTATTATTCACCTTGGTGCTACATCCAGCTATGTGGGTGACAATACAGATATTATTTTACAGCGTTCCGCATTACTTTTGGTAAAAAAATTGCTGTTAAACGTAATAGCACGGCTGTATGATTTTGCCGGCACCTACAAAATGCAGCCCTGTCTTGCTTATACTCACTTTCAGGCAGCGCAGCCTACCACGGTGGGAAAGCGCGCGACACTTTGGCTGCAGGACTTTATGCTTGATTTGGCTTGGCTGGATTTTACGCTCGACAGTCTGATGTTTCCCGGCTGTAAAGGCACTACGGGAACCGCCGCCAGTTTTCTGGCCTTATTTGACGGCGATCACGAAAAGGTAGAGAAACTGGAAAAAATGATAGCTGAGAAATTTGGTTTTGATAAAATCTTCCCGGTCAGTGGGCAGACATATTCAAGGAAGGTGGATTACTATACATTGTCAGTACTTTCCGGCATTGCGCAGAGCGCTGCTAAGTTCTCCAATGACATCCGTCTGCTGCAGCATTTAAAGGAGGTTGAAGAACCCTTTGAGGATACTCAGGTTGGTTCGTCCGCCATGGTATATAAACGCAATCCCATGCGCAGCGAGCGCGTCGCTTCGCTGGCAAGGTATGTAATCGTTGACGCTCTTAACCCTGCACTGACGGCCAGCACACAGTGGTTTGAACGCACGCTTGACGACTCTGCTAACAGGCGCATCTCTATACCTGAAGCTTTTCTTGCCGTGGATGCGATCCTGTCACTTGTAATCAATATCGTGGGTGGTCTCACCGTATATCCGCAGATAATAGAAAGGCACCTAAACGAGGAACTTCCTTTTATGGCGACGGAAAACATCCTGATGCACTGCGTTAAAAAAGGCGGAGACAGGCAAGCGCTGCATGAGCGGCTGCGGCTTCATGCTATTAAAGCGGCGCAGGAATTGAAACAGGGCGGCGATAACAGGCTATTAGAGTATATTGCCGCCGATTCGGAACTTAAGCTTACCGCAGAAGAAATAGAAGAATTGCTGCGCGTCGAACGATTTATTGGCAGGGCGGTAGAACAGACCGAGGAATATTTAGCGGATGTACGTAAGCTGCTTGATGTCAACAGAGAATGGTTAAATATTGATGTACAGATTACGGTTTAAGGAGAGATAATGATGCTTACGGCAGTAGTAGGTATTAACTGGGGCGATGAAGGTAAAGGGCGTATGGTTGATTTGCTGTCTGCCGGTTATGATGTCATCTGCCGCTATCAGGGGGGCAACAACGCGGGGCACACGGTTATCAACGAAAAAGGCAAGTTTATTTTGAACCTTCTGCCGTCCGGTATTCTTCGCACTGAGACCGTGAATGTCATGGGTGGTGGCATGGTAATTGATTTGGAACATCTCTGCGGTGAAATAGCAGCCCTGTCACAAAAAGGTGTCAGGGTCACGCTTGAAAATTTGAAAATCAGTGATAAAGCCTTTATCTGCCTGCCCTATCATAAACAGCAGGATATTTTAGAAGAAGAAAGACTGGGCGCAAAACAATACGGCTCTACAAGGCGCGGTATTGCCCCCGTCTACGGAGATAAGTATCTGAAAAAGGGTTTAAGGATTGGTGACCTGCTTGATTTCAAAACCCTGGCGGAAAAGTTAACAGATGTTATTGAGTGGAAAAATCTTACTCTTGGCAGTTATGGCGGAGGTAAAGCAGTTTACAGTGACACGCTTGACTGGCTTACCGAGTATGGAAGACAGATTATCCCCTTTATTGCAGATACAACAGACTTTTTACTTGCGGCTGTCCATGCCGGAAAAAACATTCTTTTTGAGGCGCAGCTGGGAGCCCTGCGGGATATAGATTATGGCATCTATCCGTATACGACATCCTCACAGACACTGGCTGCTTATGCGCCTATTGGAGCAGGAATACCGGGCATGAAACTTGACCGTGTCATCGGTGTTATGAAGGCCTATTCAAGCTGTGTAGGTGCAGGCCCTTTTGTCTCGGAAATGTTTGGCGACGAAGCAGCAGCTTTGCGGGAAGCCGGGGGCGAATACGGAGCAGCCACCGGTAGGCCGCGTCGGGTCGGCGCATTTGATATTCCGGCGAGTAAATATGGGATACAAGTTCAGGGGGCTGACGAACTTGCTATCACCAAACTGGATGTACTGTCTTTTCTTGACAAAATACCTGTATGCGTGGCCTATGAAATAGACGGCGTCAGGACTGACAGTTTCCCTACGAGTGACAGGCTGTTAAGAGCCAAGCCGGTGTATGAGTATTTAGACCCCTTTAAGACTGATATCTCCAAATGCAGGAAAGCAGCAGATTTACCTGCGGCGGCGCTTCGTTACCTCCGCTTTATCGAAAAAGCTGTAAACTGTCCGATAAAGTATGTCTCCGTCGGCGCCGGACGAGAAGATTATCTGGTCTTAACATGATAAAATTGGCTTTGCCAAATTGGGGAAAATGGAGATAAATGATCCTACTGTTGTTTAGAGGGGTGAGAGCATGTGCGGTATTATTGGTTATGTGGGGAGTGAAAATGCTGTACCCATCATTTTGGAGGGCTTAAGGAAACTTGAATATAGGGGTTATGATTCGGCCGGCATAGCGGTACGCGGCGTGAGCGGCTTTGAAGTAGTCAAACAGAAGGGTCGTTTAGCTGCCTTGGAAAAACGACTTGAAGGTCAGCGGATACAGGGGCAGATGGGAATTGGTCATACCCGCTGGGCTACACACGGTGAACCGTCCGATGTTAACTCTCATCCACATTTGGGCAGCGGCAGCAAAATTGCCATCGTTCATAACGGGATAATAGAAAATTATCGGCAGTTAAAAGAGCGCTTAGAGCGTAAAGGCGTAGTATTTGTTTCCCAAACCGACAGTGAAGTTATTGCGCAGTTGACTGAATATTACTATAACGGTAATTTGCTGGATACCGTCATCCGGGTGTCAAGTGTCTTGGAAGGGTCCTATGCCCTTGCCATCATGTGCCTCGAAGAACCGGAAGTGCTCATTGCCACAAAAAAAGATAATCCATTAATTATCGGTGCTGCCGCTGATGCTCACTTTATAGCGTCTGATGTGCCTGCCCTGCTTTCTCATACCAACAAAGTTTATTACCTGGATGATAAAGAAATTGCCGTAATAAAAAAGGATAGTGTGCAATTTTATAATCAGGACAAAGAGCCGGTGACTAAATCGCTGGAAACAATAACCTGGAGTGTTGACAGTGCTGAAAAGGGTGGCTATCCGCATTTTATGCTTAAGGAAATCATGGAGCAGCCTACAGTTTTGCGGGATACCGTCCGCTCTGCTCTTACCCGGGGAACGAATAATGCAGTTATTAACAGTCTTGACATAAACAGTTTCAACAAGATTGTGCTCACCGGCTGCGGTTCGGCCTATAACGCCGGCATGGTAGCCAAATACGTGTTTGAGCGGCTGTGCAGAATCTCGGTTGAGGTAGAACTGGCAAGTGAGTTCCGTTACAAGGATCCCATCATCGATAGTAAGTCATTGGTGATTTTAGTCAGTCAGTCGGGAGAAACTGCTGACACCATAGCGGCAATGCGGGAGGCCAAAGCAAAGGACGCAGTTACACTGGGCATTGTAAATGTTATGGGCAGTACCATCGCTAAAGAGGCGGATTATACCATCTATACTTATGCAGGTCCCGAAATCGCCGTGGCTACGACAAAAGCTTTTTCAGCACAGCTGGTGCTTTTGTATATCCTTGCTGTAAGGTTTGCTGTTAAGTCTGGAAAACTGTCAGAAGACGAGGGACAAAACTTGTTAAGGGAGATTGAGGCTTTGCCTGCGAAAGCGGCAGAGATACTGGCTGACATAGATCCCATCCAAAAATATGCCTCTCAATGTGTGGGCTGCAAAAGCATCTTTTTTATCGGCAGGAATATTGATTATGCCATTGCACTGGAAGGTTCACTAAAATTAAAAGAGATATCCTACATTCACTCCGAAGCTTATGCCGGTGGTGAATTAAAGCATGGCACCATTTCACTTATAGAAGAAAATACACTGGTTGTCGCTATCTCCTGCAGCGAGCGGTTGTACAGCAAAATTTACAGCAATGTAGAGCAGGTTATCAGCCGGGGAGCGAAGGTCTTCTTAGTCAGCAACACCTGTAAAGCCTGCCCGGATGATAAACTTACTTTGCTTGACTTGCCGCAGGTAAACGAATTACTATCACCGTCGCTATCAGTGATAGTTTTGCAGCTTTTTAGTTATTATGTAGCTGCAAACAAAGGGCTTGACATCGACAAACCACGAAATTTAGCTAAAAGCGTAACAGTCGAATAGGAGGCGTAAAGATGCATAGCACTGCAAACGAAGTGTTAGAGTTTATAAAGGAGAACGATGTAAAATTCGTCCGGCTTGGCTTTTGCGATCCGTTTGGTTTACAGAAAAATATCTCCATCATGGCGGATGAGCTGCCCTCTGCTTTTACAAACGGGGTATCGATTGATGCACATGCCATTCTCGGTTTTCGCGATGTAACTCATTCCGATTTGTTTCTCTTTCCCGACCCCACGACGATGACGGTACTGCCTTGGCGACCGGGGCCGGGCAGGGTTGTGCGTTTTTACTGCAATATTAAGAACCCGGATGGGTCTGCTTTTTCCCATGACGGCAGAACCATATTGGCTAATGTTGTGAAGCGCGCTGAGCAAATGGGATATGTTTGTAAAATCGGCGCAGAGTGTGAGTTTTATCTGTTTAAGACCGGTGAAAACGGAGAGCCTACCGCTATACCCCTTGACAGAGGCGGTTATCTCGATATCTCACCGCTCGACAAGGGCGAGGATATTCGACGTGAAATCTGTCTGACGCTTGAGGAAATGGGGGTCAAGCCGGAAAGCTCACACCATGAACAAGGGCCGGGACAAAACGAAATTGATTTTAAATTTGATGATGCCCTTGTCTGTGCGGACAATTTTTTAATCTTCAAGTCGGTTGTCAAAGCCATAGCTGCTCGTAACGGACTGTTTGCGTCTTTCATGCCAAAACCTATCCCCCATGCGCCCGGCAGCGGACTGCACGTAAACCTTTCCCTTATCCAAAACGGCAGCAACATCTTCAATAACGTAGGGACAGGGAAAGACACAGCAGCAGCAGAGAGCTTTATTGCCGGGATATTGTCACGTACACCAGAGATGACACTGTTTCTTAATCCCCTTGCCAATTCCTACGAACGTTTCGGTGAATTTGAAGCACCTAAATATGTATCATGGTCGCACCAGAACCGTTCACAATTGGTCAGGATTCCCGCTGCCAGCGGTGATAAGGTAAGGATGGAACTGCGATCTCCTGATCCTTCTGTTAATCCCTATCTTGCCTTTGCTTTGATTTTGACTGCCGGGCTGGATGGTATTGAAAATAATTTGTCTCTGCAGCCGCCCGTTGATGCGGATTTATACACGGCAGACGAAAGCGTGACCGGCAAGCTGCTTCCTTTACCCGGCAGCCTTGCTCAGGCAATCAGGCTTGCACGAGGCAGTGAGTTTGTGAAAAGTTTGCTTGGCGAGGAACTGTTAAGCAAGTATCTTGCCGTCAAGGAAGCAGAAGCAGCAGCATTTGACGCCGCCGAGGATAAAATAGAGTTTTACAGAGAAAGGTATTTTGAAGTAATATAAGCCTATAGGTCTTGAGGAAGGTGGCGAAAAATGGAAAGCGCTTTGATTGTTTCCCACACTGTAAAAGGTACGGAATATTTTAAGGATATTTTACGTGCGGCTTCCATTGAACAGATCGTCACCTTAAAGTCTGGTGGAGAAGCGCGGCGTCAGCTGCTGGAACGGGATTTCGATTTAGTGATTATTAATGCGCCGCTGCGGGATGAATCTGGGGAAAATCTGGCAAGACAGATTGCTCAGCAGGGGATCACACAGGTAATTCTGGTTGTGGCGAACGAGTACTTTGACGCCGTGTCTGCGGTCTGTGAAAACGACGGCGTGCTGACGGTCGCCAAACCAATTAACAAAGCTATCCTTTGGTCAGCATTAAAGCTGGCACGTGCTGCCTCGTTGCGGTTAAAGCGGATGCAGGCGGAAAACAGTACACTTAAGCAGAAGATTGAAGACATCCGCAGAATAAATCGGGCGAAATGCCTGTTAATATCTTACTTAAATATGAGTGAGCAGGAAGCACATCGCTACATTGAAAAACAGGCAATGGATATGCGTGTGACCAAAAGGGCAGTTGCGGAAGGGATCTTAAAAACATATGAGCGCTGATGAACCGTGATAAACAATTTGGTGTTATATCAAGAGGAGTGAAGGTATGGAACTCAAATTTACTAAGATGCACGGCTGCGGCAACGACTATATTTTTATCAACTGTTTTGACCTGGAATTAACATCTCCGGCATCTCTCTCGATACAGCTTTCCCCAAGACATACCGGTGTGGGCAGTGATGGTTTGGTTGTGATGCAGCGCTCCGAGATTGCAGACGCAAAAATGCGCATATTTAATCTTGATGGCAGTGAGGCAGAGATGTGCGGTAACGCCATCCGTTGTGTGGGAAAATACCTTTATGATAATGGGATTGTCCGCAGGCTGCATTTGCGGATTGAGACGCTTAGCGGAATTAAAGAGCTTTTTCTGGCCACAAAAAACGGGGTGGTAGCTTCTGTAAAAGTAGATATGGGCTGCGCAGAATTAAGGCCCGAAAAGATACCTGTGACGCTATCGGGCGAAAGCGTGATTGCCAGACCGGTGACTATTGGCGGCGTGCAGTACAAAGTAACCTGTGTGTCCATGGGGAATCCTCACGCCGTCATCTTTGCCAGAGATATTGATAAATTTGCTTTGTCTGAAATCGGCCCGCTGTTTGAAAACGACGCACTTTTTCCAGACAAGGTAAACACTGAATTTGTTGAGGTTCTGCAAAGAAACCACTTGAAGATACGCGTCTGGGAACGCGGCAGCGGTGAAACTCAAGCCTGCGGTACGGGAGCCTGCGCTGCGGCTGTAGCAGCAGTGTTAAACGGATACTGCGACAAAAACACAGACATAAAGGTCCAGCTGCCAGGCGGCGAACTAATCATCAATTACACAGATGAGACGGTTTTTATGACCGGTGAATGTAAAAAAGTGTTCGACGGGACGGTTACAATAAGGGAATTATGATGAGAGATTACGGGCTTGAGATAAAAAACAGGGTGGAATTTATCCGCAGTGTTTTGAGAGACGCAGGTGCTGACGGCATAGTTTATGGCAACAGCGGCGGCAAGGACAGCGCCCTGGTCGGCATCCTTTGTAAAATGGCGTGTGCCAATACGGTAGGCTTAATTATGCCATGCGGGGCAAAAAGAAACTATCTCAGTGACAGGATTGATGCTGAAAATGTAGCGCAGCAGTTTGCTATAACTACAAGGATGATTGACTTAGCGGCTGTAAGAAATGAAATTGTGCGCGCCGCCGGGGAAATAACTAAGCTTACTGAAGCCGCACTTGTCAATGTGGCTCCACGGCTGCGGATGACTGCTTTATACATGGTGGCAGCAAGTGAAAACCGGCTTGTTGCCGGAACAGGCAACCGGAGTGAGGCCTACATGGGCTACTTCACAAAATGGGGTGATAGTGCCTGCGACTTTAATGTCATAGCCGATCTTACGGTTTCAGAGATCTATGACTTTTTACGCTACTTAAGAGTGCCTGAAAATATCCTGAACAAAGCTCCGTCTGCCGGTTTGTATGACGGACAAACTGATGAAGGGGAGATGGGTGTTACCTACCAGAGCATTGATAATTTCTTGCTCACCAACACAGGCCATGCTCGTGACAGAATTCTCATGGAAAAAATGCATACAGCCACTGCACATAAACGCAAAATGCCTATAACATACTGTCCACGAGCTTGAGGAATCTTTGCTGACAATCCAGTTTAGATCAAAACGGGAGGGAACGCGCATGTTGGCTGAAAGATATGAACTTAATAAAAATCTTGCTCAAATGCTGAAGGGCGGAGTAATTATGGATGTTACTACCCCTGAGCAGGCACAGATAGCTGAAGAAGCGGGAGCCTGCGCCGTGATGGCTTTGGAACGTATTCCGGCGGATATACGGGCGGCTGGGGGAGTTTCCCGGATGAGCGATCCGCAGCTGATCAAAGAGATTCAGGCTGCCGTATCTATTCCGGTGATGGCTAAATGTCGGATAGGACATTTTGTGGAAGCCCGGATCTTGGAAGCAATTGAGATTGATTTTATAGATGAGAGCGAGGTCCTTTCTCCTGCTGATGATAGATATCATATAGATAAA
Source organism: Bacillota bacterium (assembly GCA_012522335.1). Classification (GTDB taxonomy): domain Bacteria; phylum Bacillota; class Dethiobacteria; order Dethiobacterales; family Dethiobacteraceae; genus UBA9865. The sequence goes on along the minus strand of JAAYKP010000004.1, from coordinate 9,805 downwards.
ACACAATTTGTCGTTCCCTTTGTTTGCGGTGCTAAAGATCTTGGCGAAGCTCTGCGCAGAATAAATGAAGGGGCGTCGATGATCCGTACAAAAGGTGAACCCGGTACGGGCGACATTGTGCAGGCCGTGAGGCATTTACGTATGCTGCAGGCGGAGATTCGCAGGCTGGCATCCATGAGCAGGGATGAGTTGTATGAGGCTGCGAAACAACTGCAAGTTCCGTATCAACTAGTTGCTTTTGTACATGAAAATAAAAAGCTGCCGGTGGTGAATTTTGCTGCCGGAGGTGTGGCGACGCCTGCTGATGCTGCACTGATGATGCAGCTGGGAGCGGAAGGTGTATTTGTCGGGTCGGGAATCTTCAAAGCGGAAAACCCCCAAAAACGCGCTGCTGCCATTGTTACGGCCGTTGCCAATTATCAAGACGCGAAATTGTTAGCCGAACTTTCGGAGGGGTTAGGTGCAGCCATGGTGGGCATCAATGAGCAGGAAATAGAATTACTGATGGCTGAGAGGGGCAACTAGATGAAAATAGGAATTCTGTCCCTGCAGGGTGCGTTTCTTGAGCACGAAATAAAGTGCGCAAAACTAGGTGTGGACTGCTTTGAAATAAGGAACAAAGGAGATTTGAAAACAGGTTTTGATGGTCTGATCATCCCTGGAGGAGAGAGTACGGTTATCGGTAAACTGCTCCGTGAACTTGATTTATTTGACATCATGAGGGGAATGATTGGCGATGGATTACCTGTTTTTGGCACCTGTGCCGGCATGATTTTACTGGCTAAAAACATTTTGAATGACGACAGGTTGTACTTGGCTACAATGGATATTACCGTAAAAAGAAATGCTTATGGGAGGCAGCGGGACAGTTTTTACACCGTCGGGGATTTTGCCGGCTATGGTAAAATCCCCATGACCTTTATCCGCGCTCCTTATATCGAATCTGCTGCTGCGGAGACGGAGATTCTAGCGGTCGTAGACAATAAAATTGTCGCAGCAAGACAAAAGAATCAGCTGGTTACAGCTTTTCATCCTGAGCTGCATGAAGACACATGCGTGCATGAGTATTTTTTTAACATGTTTTGACTAGTTGTGCCTGCTATTTTTAACGGGATCTGCTGAACTAATTAAGGTGGTGGATGAAAATAGATGGTCAGGAAAGGCATGGCAATAAAAATTGATCAAGAGTTAATAGAATATTTAGAGGATCTGTCTTATCTTACGCTCTCGCAGAAAGAAAAACAGCGGTTGACGGGCGACCTGCAGGAAATTTTAGAGAGGATGACGCTGCTTGCTGCTTTGGATACAGAAGGTGTCTGCGAACGCAGTCATCGCTTTGGTGGCGTAAATGCTTTGCGGGAGGATGAGGTGCGTCCTTCTTTTAACCGAGAACTCATTTTGAGGAACGCACCGCATCGGAATAAAGAAATGTTTATGATGCCGAAAACCGTGGAGTGAGGGGCGAGTGTAGATGATTGGTTTAAGTGCCCTGGAACTTGCAGAGGCAGTCAGGAGCGAACAAATTGGTGTCGCCGAAGCAGTAAAAGCGTATCTTGAGCGTATAGAAAATATCGACAGCCAACTTAATGCCTTTCTGACGGTGTCAAGAAAGGAGGCCCTCACCCGTGCTGAAGTTGTGCAGAAGAAAATTAGCGCCGGTGAAAGGCTTTCCGCGCTTGCCGGTGTGCCAATTGCCCTGAAGGATAATATTTCTACCACAGGTGTTACGACCACCTGCGCCTCAAAAATGCTGGCTGGCTATGTGCCGGTGTATAACGCCTCAGTAGTTGATAAATTGGAGCAAGCGGGCATGATTGTAATCGGTAAACTTAATATGGATGAGTTCGCCATGGGCGGCTCCAGTGAAACAGGGGCGTTTGGACCGGTACGTAATCCTTGGGATATGACGCGTGTAGCCGGTGGATCTTCGGGCGGTTGTGCCGCGGCTGTAGCCGGCAGGGAGATCCCCATTGCGCTCGGTTCAGATACGGGAGGCAGTATACGTCAACCATGCTCTTTTTGCGGCGTGACCGGCATCAAGCCGACATACGGCTCGGTTTCTCGTTACGGTCTTATCGCCTACGCGTCGTCTCTTGACCAAATCGGCCCGCTTGGGCAGGATATTAACGACTGTGCCGCTCTCTTATCGATTATCTCCGGACCGGATGAAAAGGACAGGACTTGTGTTATAGACAAACCGTTTGTTTTTTCTCAATCTGTGCCTGAACGGTTGGAGGGGATTAAGATTGGACTGCCCAGTAACTATTTTCACAGCGGTATTGATGCGGCAGTCAAAGATTCCGTGCTGGCAGCAGCAGAAGAGTTGGCGTCGGCTGGTGCAGAGGTTGAGGAATTTGTCATGCCGCTGATGGACTTTCTGATACCTGCCTACTACATTATCGCCTGCGCCGAGGCTTCATCCAACTTGTCACGATTTGACGGGATAAGATACGGCTACCGGAGTGCAGAAGGGAAAACGCTGGCTGAAGTTTACCGACTTTCTCGCAGCGAAGGCTTCGGGTTAGAGGTAAAAAGAAGGATCATGCTTGGTTCATTTGTTCTTTCGTCTGGATATTATGACGCTTATTATAAAAAGGCTCTTCAAGCCCAGGTGCTGCTTAAGGATGCGTATAACCACCTGTTTAAATGTTTTGACCTGATATTGTCCCCCGTCGCACCTACTACTGCGTACAAACTTGGCGAAAATGTCGATGATCCGCTCAAGATGTATCTGGGGGATATCTACACCGTGTCGGTTAATCTGGCCGGACTGCCATCCGTTGCCCTTCCCTGCGGGTTTGATGGGCAGGGGCTGCCCATTGGCTTACAGTTTATTGGGGATGCTTTTGCCGAGGAGAAGCTTATCCAGGCGGCACGGGTATACCAAGGGCGCACAGACTACCATACAAAGCGGCCGGGGTGGACCTAATACCCGGTAAAACAGCAAACACTCACGGGCTGAGCAACGTGCTGAAAAAAGCTCTTGACAAAGATCCTGACACGTAGTAATATTCATTCGTAAACAGCAAAGGTGCTGTGGACGCTTTGTCCGCGGCACCTTATTTTTTTAATTTCAGCAAGGGGAATCTCCCTGAAAAAACTCTTTCTCACGAGCGCGTCAGTAGGTGTTGATGCAGGGCAGAAAACCGGTCCCAGACTGCTAAGTGCTGCAATTATTTCAAGTGGGAGGCTGATTGTCATGAAGGATATTACCAAGTTGTTTGGGAGCATGGTTTTTAATGATTCTGTTATGCGGGCGAGACTGCCAAAAGAAATATATAAGGCATTGAAAAAAACAATCTCACAAGGTACACATTTAGAGCCGGATGTTGCTAATGTGGTGGCTAATGCTATGAAAGACTGGGCGGTGGAAAAAGGTGCTACCCACTTTACCCACTGGTTCCAGCCGATGACCGGGGCTACGGCCGAAAAACATGATAGCTTTATTTCTCCTGTCGGCGACGGAAAAATTATCATGGAGTTCTCAGGGAAGGAGCTTGTACGCGGTGAGCCGGATGCTTCCAGCTTCCCGAACGGAGGACTGCGTGCTACCTTTGAGGCGAGGGGCTATACTGTCTGGGATATTACCTCATATGCCTTTATTAAGGATAAAACGCTGTGTATCCCCACTGCTTTCTGCTCATATGCGGGCGAGGCCCTTGATAAAAAGACACCTCTACTGCGCTCCATGGAGGCCATAAATAAGCAGGCACTGAGAATTTTAAAACTTTTCGGGCATAGTGACGTACAGCGTGTAATTACTACTGTCGGTCCGGAACAAGAGTACTTTCTGATTGATAAAGAGATGTTTTTAAAACGCACAGACCTGGTTTATACAGGCAGGACACTGTTTGGTGCCCGCTCCCCTAAAGGACAGGAACTTGATGATCACTATTTCGGCAGCATTAAGCCGCGTGTGGCTGCTTTTATGCGAGAGCTTGAGGAGGAACTGTGGAAGCTTGGTGTTTATGCGAAAACAAAGCATAACGAGGTAGCACCGGCTCAGCATGAACTGGCTACGATTTATACGACAACAAACATAGCTGCTGACCACAATCAGCTGACAATGGAACTGATGAAGAGCATTGCGGGTAAGCACGGTCTTGCCTGCCTGCTCCATGAAAAACCCTTCGCCGGCGTCAACGGCAGCGGCAAGCATAATAACTGGTCTATTGCTACCGATACCGGTGTCAATCTGCTTGCGCCGGGTGAAACGCCGTGTGAAAATGCACAATTCCTGCTGTTTTTAGTTGCGGTTATTAAAGCCGTGGACGATTATCAGGATTTACTGCGTATTTCGGCGGCAAGTGCCGGTAACGATCATAGATTGGGTGCTCATGAGGCACCACCGGCAATTGTATCAATCTTTCTTGGCGATGAGCTGACGGCAATTTTGGAATCACTGGAAAACGGAACTGCCTACCGGAATAAAGAAATTCCTCAGCTGGAGATCGGCGTGACCGCTCTGCCGCATATTCCGAAGGATACGACTGACCGCAACCGCACCTCACCTTTTGCCTTTACCGGTGACAAGTTCGAATTTCGCATGCTCGGTTCCGCAGTTTCGATTTCCGGTCCGAATATTGTATTAAACACCGTGGTTGCTGAGGTTTTACGGCAGTTCGCAGATCAACTTGAGCAAGCAGACGATTTCAGTAAAGCTTTGGCGGGACTCATTAAAAAGACCTATCATGAGCATAAGCGGATTATCTTTAACGGCAATAACTATGCTGAGGAATGGGTGGCTGAAGCAAAGCGGCGTGGATTGTCAAACTTAAAAACTACTGTGGACGCACTGCCTGAGCTGGTTTCGCCTAAGAGCAAAGAACTGTTTACAAGGCATCAGGTTTTTTCGGAAGCGGAGCTAAAATCACGTTATGAGATTTTGCTGGAGGGTTATTGCAAAACACTGCAAATTGAAGCCTTGACAATGGTTGACATGGTTAAGAAAGAGATAATTCCTGCCTGTATAGCCTATCAAAATGAACTGGCAGAGCTTTTAGGCCGAAAAAAAGCCTGCGGCAGCTATGACTTTTCCCTGGAGGACTATTTACTAGAACACATTTCCAAGCTGTCGACATGTTTGCTCAAAAAGCTAACTGTCCTGGAACATGAGCTGCTTGAGTCTAAAGAGAAACAAGAACTGCTTTCCCTTGCCGTTTTTTATCGCAACCGGGTGTTTGCTGCCATGTTGGAGCTACGCCAGATCGTTGACGAACTGGAAATAATTGTTTCTAAAAAACACTGGCCGCTGCCGACTTACGCAGACATGTTTTTCAGTGTACTGTAAAACACCTCCGGACATATGTCAGAGCCGGTATTAACAGCCGAAAAATTACTTCATATAAAGAAACGGTAGAGCTATTGATAGCTCTACCGTTTCTTTATGTCGGATAGTTATATATCAGCTCTGAATTGCTTTCTTGTCAGTGGCTTTTTATGTTCTGAGAATATTATTGCAGAATCTCCTTAACGGCAGCCTGTACACGTGTGCCGTCAGCCTTACCCTTTACCTGCGGCATTACTCTGCCCATTACTTTCCCCATATCTCTCAGGGAAGCAGCATTAACTTCTTTAACTGCCTGCCGAACAATGGCTGCCAATTCCTCGTCACTTAACTGCTCAGGCAGATATCTTTCTAAAATGGCAATCTCCTGCTCATTTTCCGCTGCTAAATCATCGCGGCCGCCTTTTTTAAACTCTGCAATAGCATTGCGGCGCTGTTTTATTTCCCTGTTGATGACGGTAACTGTTTCTTCCTCCGATAGTTCCCTGCGCTGATTAATACTTTCATTCTTAATAGCGGCAATTAGCATACGCAGCGTTGAAACTTGCTTTTTATCACCGGCTTTCATTGCCTGCTTCATGTCAGCCTGGATTTGCTTTAGCATTCTGTTCCCTCCTGGTAAAAACTACTTTTTTTCATTATAGTTTGCCCCTGGAGCAAAAGCAAATAAAAAGAAAAACAGTTATGCAGCTCACTAGAAAAGGGGTAAAGAAGGAGAGATTCCAGTTTTCGTAGTTACAGCATAACATTATTTTTTTATAAACAAAATATTAAAACCGTGCTGAGTCAGCACGGTTTTGTCCTGGTTATCCGAAGGGGGGTGCTAAGGGGAATCCCTGTTTAATATAAGCTTTCCAGTGTGCAGCCGGGATAATAATGCCGGAGGATTTCCGCAAAGCTTCGTCCCTCCGCGGCTAACCCCCGACTGCCCCATTGACTAAGCCCGACGCCATGCCCATTACCTCCGCCCTGAAAGTGAATGGAAGTAAGGTTATTGCCGCTGTCACGCCGGAGATCAAAAACAAAAAAGGCGCTGGGTAAAATGGCGTAATTGGCCACTGTTGAGCCATCATGCCGTGTCAGGATGATATCTTTATCTCCAACTGTTTTGATTGGTCGTAAGGTAAAGCGGATGGTGTATTCTTTTAACAACCTAAATGTGCCCTTTTCTCCCACTATTTCCAGCTCCATGATATTACCGCCGGCCCCGCGGCGGATAACACGCAGATCCAGCAGTTTACCGAGTGGGTCTGCCGGGACTGCCTTGCTGACAAAGGCATTGCCCTCCTTTGTCAGCACAAACTGTGGTTGGGCTTGATAACGTTCAGGTAAATACTGATTCAGGACGGCGGTCAGCTCAGCGGCTGTCATTTCCACCTGCCAGCGAAACCAGGGAGAGTTTTGGTCAAAAGCTCTCCAATTGTTTGTGGTAAAGAATTGACGGGCGCCTGCTTCAGCAGCCAGCTCAGGCAGTTGTCCGCTGCTTAATTGAGAAACGGAACGTAAATAGGGGACTGCAGGACCGGGAAAACTCCCGCTTGCTTCATCGTGCCATACATCTTCAAAGTTTGCCGTTACACCGGCGGAAGTAGAGAAGAAACGTGTATCTGCAATTGCTCCCTGATATTTGACAATTATCCCCCGCGTATGGTTGACAGCAGCGGTACTGGCTTGATTGGTCGGGACATTGTTATAGACCTGAGAAGAAACGCTGTCGTCAACATGGGCGCCATACTGTTTAAAACCGCCCCGGTAAATGGCAGCAGCGGCATATGTCCGTGCTGCTACTGCCTGTACCTGCAGAGGTACGGCACCAAAACTAACGGGCATTTCGCTGGGTACAACAGAATACAAATAATTTTCCAATGGTACTTCATTGACAAGGAGTAAGGCGCCGTTGCGCTCCGTTACTTCTATATGACCGCTGTAAGCAGGGGTAAAAGGAGGAGTGCCGCGCTTTATTGTTGTTATATGTATTTGCCCATTGTTTTTCGGGATGATAAAAAGACGACTACTGAAAATTTGTCGGCGACCATCGGCGAAAATAGCCTCAATACCATTCTCTGCCGGATTTAAAATTAATTTTTGCCCGCTGGTAAAATGATACTCCCGGTTTGTTAACTTTTCTGTCACCAGGTAGGAGGTATCTGCAGTGAGTGTAATACTTTGATGAGAGAGACTGCTAAAGCCGGTTGTGTTCAGCAGTACCCTGATCTTCTCCGGTCGATATTCTGTCGGCAGTATAATTGCTTTCACCTCATTATCCTGCCGATAGAGGATTAAGTTTTCCATTCCTACCAGCAGAGATTTTTTGTCAACCACTTGATAGCTGTCTGCTTGCGGTAGAAAATAAACAACATCTGCCGCTAGACGGTGAAAGCCCGTCATTTCCCCTTCGATTGTCTCCTCACTGATGGCGAGCAGCTTACTTAAGGCATCGGCAGCATAGGGTTTGAAGTAAATAAGCTTGTTGTCTAATGCTACAGCGATACCCACTGTGCCTTTTTCCAGAGTCGTCTCAGCCGGCAGCGCAAATGCACTGCTGCCCTGCGCAGTTACCAGAATTACCTGCTCAGGAGTTATTTTACTGATTATTGCTTGCTCCAATACCGTCAATGACGGTAGAGAAGTAATACGCCACTTGCCATCTTCTCGTAGATAGGCGATTGTAAATAAATTTGCTTTACCGTTAATCTCTAAGGCTGCTGTAACGGAAGCGCGTTTTAACGAGTGTAGGTGAACCTCCTGAACTGTAGTTCGAGCAGCTAATTCTGCGGCTTGTAAAGCGGAAAGCAGGGTCTCCTGATTGCTTAAAGAAGATGAGAGGTACTGCTGAGCCTCTGTGCTACCGCTCAGCGCAGCAGAAAAAAAAGAGTTGGTAGTGGCAGCCAGTTCATTTTTTGTCTGCTGGAGATAGTTAAACCCAAGCAGAATGCCAAGACCCAGCAGCAGGATTATAAACAGTGCCTTTTTCAATTTTTCACCTCATTTATATAGAATTGACGGCTAAAAGCAGGTAAGCTTATTGACCAGAACATATGTTTGCTATATAATGGAACAAAATGGTATAGGGGGAATGAAAATGCTGGCCAGGGTTACCGGCAGCACCATTGTAGGCATAGAGGGCAGAATGGTGGATGTAGAAGTATATCTTTCCTCCCAACTGCCAAGCTTTGATATTGTCGGACTGCCCGATACGGCTGTACGTGAAGCACGCGATCGAGTCCGGGCTGCGATTAAAAACAGTTATTTACAGTTTCCCCAGCAGCGCATTATTGTCAATTTGGCTCCGGCAGATTTAAAAAAAGAAGGTCCGCAGCTGGATTTAGCAATGGCGATAGGTATTTTACAGGCCAGTGGTCAGCTGGATTTAGAGGATGTACCGTGGGTTTTCCTGGGCGAACTGGCTTTAGACGGCACCTTACGCGGTGTACGTGGTGTGCTGCCGATGGTAATGGCTGCCCGGGATGCCGGTTACCGCAATCTGCTTCTGCCCTTAGCTAATGCCGGGGAAGCAGCCTTAGTCAGCGGTGTACATATTATTGGCGCTTCTTCCTTAGGGGAGGCTATAGCAATTTTAAGCGGGGCACAAATACCGCCGCCGCTGCCGCGGTGCAAACAGCTTCCCCAGCCGGGTACAGCTGATTTCCAGCAGGTAAAAGGGCAGGAGGGGGCTAAACGGGCCCTGGAAATAGCTGCCGCCGGAGGGCACAGCCTGCTTATGTCCGGGCCACCGGGGTCGGGGAAAACAATGTTGGCCCGCTGTGTTGCTTCAGTTCTGCCGCCCATGACAGAAGAAGAAAGTCTGCAGACAACGACCATTTATAGTGCCGCAGGGCTGTTTAAAGAAAACAGCGGCTTAATGACCAGGAGACCTTTTCGCAGTCCTCACCATACAATTACACCGGCCGCATTATGCGGGGGAGGACGCCATCCCCGTCCCGGGGAAGTTAGTTTAGCTCATAATGGAGTTTTATTTCTTGACGAACTGCCTGAGTTCCGCCGTGAGACTTTAGAGGTCCTGCGCCAACCTTTGGAAGAAGGTTTTGTAACTGTAACCAGACTGATGGCTTCCTATACTTTTCCTGCCCGTTTTATGTTGTTGGCCTCCATGAATCCCTGTCCCTGTGGTATGCTCTCTGATGCCGAAACAGAATGTGTCTGTTCTGAGCGGCAGATTCATCACTATCGCCACAAAATTTCCGGGCCCTTGTTAGATCGTATGGATATCTTTGTTGAGGTGACCCGCCTGCGGTATGACGAAGTGGCAGGTCACGGTACCGGTGAACCTTCTGCTGCCATTGCCAAACGAGTAGCCGGGGCACGTCAGCGGCAGCAGCAGCGTTTGCAGGCTGCAGGTCTGTCCTGTAATGCCCAAATGGCGCCACAGCATATTCAAAAATTTTGTCAGCCCGATGCGGCAGGACGTGATCTGCTGCGTCATGCCTTCACGCGATTACACTTAAGTGCCCGTGGCTATGACCGCATCCTCAAAGTTGCCCGTACCATTGCCGATTT
>JAAYKP010000051.1 GCA_012522335.1 Bacillota bacterium | reverse complement strand
GTTTGTACGCGCCGGCACATTAATTTGTGCTTGCGAGGCTATTCGTCAAGATTGTGAAGAGAAAAAAAGATTTCCGGTTTACCCTCTGGGTAAAGAGCAGATTACCATTGGTTTGTGGATAGGCGGTCAACATACCCCGAACAACAACCGTAAAGCAAAAGAATGTTGGGAGAAGCTTTATGGGGCAACGGCTGCAGATTTAAGAGACATTAAGGACAAGTACAATAAGTTTCAAATTTTAAAATGCCCATGGTGCGGTACTAAACTTACAAAGGATGTATCCCCTAAAAAAAGTTTAGTTGGGCAATGGGGATACATGTTCAGGAGCGGACACTTTTATATGGCCTGTCAGCAAGAAAGTTGTCTTTTTGAAAGTAGTTTGCCCATACAGGTTGTGGATGAGGAGTTATATAATAAACCACCTACTTTACTATTTGGTACGGTTGACAAGTTTGCCATGCTTCCTTGGAAGAAGGAAGTGGGCAGTTTCTTTGCGGTCGATTCGGAAAACAGGACTCCGGAACTGATAATTCAAGACGAGCTACATCTGATTTCCGGACCTTTAGGCACCATTGTCGGATTATACGAGGTCGCTATTGATGCATTATGTAGTAAAAAAGGGGTTAAACCCAAAATTGTTGCGTCAACGGCAACTATCAGAAGAGCGAAAGAACAGTGTTCAGCTCTTTACAACAGAGAGGTACGACAATTCCCACCTGCGGGATTAAATGCAGAGGATTCTTTTTTTGCCAGAGAAGCGGATTTAAATGAAAAACCAGGAAGGTTATATATGGGAATAATGCCTTCCGGTAAAACCAAGGCAATGATGGAAGTACGAACTATAGCCGCTATTTTGCAAAGAGTCCATATGATGGATCTTCCTTATGACATTAAAGATAAGTTTTGGACCATAGCTGTTTATTTTAATAGCCTAAGGGATTTAGGCAAATGTTCTACTCTTATAGATGATGACGTAAAAGACTTTATTAGAAGAATAGCGTATCGTTTCGGTACCAGAAAAGGAATTAGGCAGATCGGGGCAGCGAGTGAACTGACAAGCCGTGTCTCAACTTCTCAATTGAATGAAACTCTTGAGAAGTTGGAGCGTTTAGAATATACAAAGGAGAATCTGGAAGCAAAAAAATATCCGATAAATGTGTTGTTAGCAACAAATATGATTTCAGTGGGAGTAGATGTAGCCAGGTTAAATATAATGCTGCTTGTAGGGCAACCGAAACTTACCAGTGAATATATTCAGGCTTCCAGTCGTATCGGAAGAACCTACCCGGGAATAGCGTTTACTCTGTATGACGGGACAAAAAGTCGTGACCGTTCTCATTATGAGCAATTTAAATCATATCATGAGTCTTTTTATAAGTATGTTGAGCCAACAGGAGTAACGCCGTTTGCGAAACCTGCCCGGGATAGAGCTTTGCATGCCGTCATGGTAACAATGATTCGTCATATGTGTGGGCTTTCTGCTGACAGTGATGCCGTTTATTTTGATACTGACCTAGACGGGGTAAAGGATATTGAAAACTATATTTTAGAACGTCTCAAAGAGATTAGGAGTCGGGTTGATTTTGAGTATGCAGACGAAACTGATTCTATTAGAAACGAGATGATGCAGTTTTGGATAGAATGGAAAGAAAGAATTGAGCTTGCGGGTCATAAAAACTTTTACTACGGCGATAGATTTATTGTTAAACCGCCTGCGGGTGACGCTAAAAGGCTACTGAGAGTTTTTGGAAGCGGGGGTAACGATTATTCGAGAGAGACTTTAACCTCAATGAGAAATGTAGACAAAAGTGTTGCGGCAAATTTTCTTGTTTGGGGTGATACTGAATGAGTAGATTGAAAACGCCTACTGATAAAGTTTTTCTGAACAAGGTTACTCACACGGTACGCACGGCTCAAGCAGTGTTGCAGTACGGTGTTGGAGCAATGGTGGATTTTCCTGATCGAACATTGATGACTGCAGCGCCGGAATATTGGGATGATAAAATTATCCATATCCACGATGAGCGATTAGAGAAAATGTTACATGTGGATTTTTTTGGCATGCCGGGAGGGAAGGACGAGTTTTGGCAAGGAATATCTTACGTGCGTTTTCCTCAGTGGTATTTTTGCCCAAAATGTAGACGATTCCAACCATTAGTGAAATGGGTTCAAGAATACAGGCATAAAGCCACGGCGAAGCAGAAAGAGCAAAATCCTCACATGAAAAGACCAAGGTGTCTGGAATGTAGAAAAGATCTGGTGGTTTCTCGAGTGGTTTCGGTATGTCTACAAGGACATATTGATGATTTCCCTTGGGTTCAATGGGTTCACCGAAAGAACAGCGGCGGAGAGAAGCAAATATGTGCTGATCCAGAGTTAACATTTGAAACAGGAGCGACTGCCAGTGCAGGTTTGGAGGGCTTAATTGTAAGATGTAAGACATGTAAAGCAAAAGCTTCGTTATCTGGGGCTTTTGATAGGAATGCATTTGCCAAACTTGGGGAAGAGTTTAGGTGTACGGGGAATATGCCTTGGAAAAACCAAAAGGTAAAATGCGATGATTTCCCAAGAGCAATGCAAAGAGGAGCGTCATCCGTTTATTTCCCCAAAATAGTGAGCTCATTAGTTATTCCGCCTTACTCTAACAAGGCAAACTTATTAATAGAGCAATCTATGGGATATAAAGAATGCTTAATAAGGATTGCAGATTATGACCAAGATGAAAGGGATGAAAGAATAAAAAAGAGGTTGGATGAATGGTCGAGTAAAATAAGTATTCAAACATCAATAGATGTTCAAAGGGTTAAGAAGATACTTGAGCGACGATTGTTAGGTAGTACTGAAGAGTTTGAAGATGAAGGTGTGGATGCGGGAATAAAATACCGAGCAGAAGAGTACGAAGCATTAACCGGTAAAATTCCTACACAAGAACTAGATTCCCATGATTTTTTACAAGAGGTCATGAATGTAGCAAAATATAATATTCCTGGTCTTAAGGGGGTTACACTTGTTCACAAGATTCGCGAAGTAAGGGCTTTGACTGGGTTTACGAGAATAAATCCACCCGGTTCTTCGATATCAGGGGAAGGCGTTACCGGTTTTGTTAGTGTGAAGGAACCTTATACCAATTGGTATCCGGCTTACGAAGTAAGAGGAGAGGGAATATTTGTTGAGTTTGATGATCAAATGATTGAGCAGTGGGTGTCCAACAACACTGATGTTACAAGGAGAGCAAATGTACTGAACGACAACTATTCTATTACGTATCTGAGTGAGATTTCACAGAGAATAATTACACCAAAATTTTTACTGTTACACACTCTTGCTCATTTATTAATTAGACAACTTAGTTTTGAGTGTGGTTACTCTGCCGCATCATTAAGGGAGAGAATATATTGCGGCACTGAGGATGATGGCTATATAATGGCAGGTATTCTTATCTATACAGCCAGCGGAGATTCAGAAGGGACACTTGGAGGACTGGTTAGACAGGGATACCCGGATACTTTGCCGCAAATATTTAGGAAAGCAATCGCAAAAGGCCAACTGTGTTCAAATGATCCTGTCTGTATTTCCAGTGAAGGTCAGGGTAGGGATGCATTAAATCTTGGCGCATGCCATGCTTGTGTATTGTTACCAGAAACCAGTTGCGAAGAGTTTAATGTTTTTTTAGATCGAGGTGTAGTGATAGGAACTTTTGATAATGAAGGAATAGGCTTTTATAGTGATTGGTTGGCTAACAGTACGAAAAAATAAATTAAGGGAAGGGGTAAGCAAGAGAAAGTGAGTGAGTGCTAATGGATAATCATACCGTGGAACAACGTAGTAAGAATAGGCGTGCGGTCAAGAACGAAAATACTGATTTAGAAATGGCTTTGCGAAAAGAATTGTACCGTGCAGGCTTACGTTATAGAGTTCATTACAAAATGCTTGGGAAGCCAGATATCGTTTTTCCAAAACTAAAAATTGCAGTATTTTGCGATGGTTGCTTCTGGCATGGTTGTCCAAAATGCTGCGAATTACCCGACCGAAATCAATCATTTTGGTTTGACATGATAAAAAAAAATAAACAAAGAGATATTTTTGTTACACAGGAGCGGGAAAAACAGGGTTGGAAAGTTTTAAGGTATTGGGGGTGTGAGATAAAAAATGACATAAATGAGATTATTAACGATATTAAATATCATGTACAGCAAAGAAAAGGGAATGAATCCTAAGAATTCACTCCTCCGATATCATCCATTATTGCGGCAAAAAAAGCTTCTTCCATTTTTACCGGAACTGCATTTCCAATTTGAAGTCCTATTTCGCCCCAGGTCCCTACAAATTTATAATCAATTGGAAATGTTTGAATCAGCGCTGCTTCTCTTGCAGTTATAGGCCTGTTCTCAACGGGATGAGCAAAACGGCCTTTGGAAATATTAAGACATCCGCCGGTTAGTGTTGGTGCAACGGAGTTAAAACTCATCCTGCCGTATACATCTGCATAGCCTATTTTGGAATTATCGTGACACTTTAACCAGAGACGTTTTCCTGTTTCAGGATCATGTTCCGGCCAACTTTCTCTGCCTTTACCTTCAGGAGTATGTTTAAGCCTTAACAGATTAATTTCACCCAGTCGTGAGTGTTTGTGTAACTCATCTGTAGGAGCTTTATCTAAAGGAAGCGGTTGAGGTAAATCAAATTTTGCAAAATATTCACCCAGAGTTACGGGCTTATCCCTAAATTGGGGGAAAGGGATCTCCGTAATGTCTTCCAAATTTGAGTTCTTGCATAGGTCCAGCCGCTTACATACGAGCACAAAACGGCGTCTGCGTTGAGGGACTCCCAGAGAGGCTGCATCGACTATCTCGTAACGGATTTTGTATTTTGGGTAACCTCGAGGACCTGTATGCAACAGTTTCTTAATTTTTTGCCAAATTATACTATCGGCAAAACCAGGAACGTTTTCCAAGAAAATATATTTGGGTTTTAGCACTTTAACAAATTTCATGATGCTAAAAGTTAAGTAGTTACGCTTGTCTGTAATAGACCGGCGTTTGTATTTCATTTGCTTTGAAAATCCTTGACATGGAGGGCACCCTGCCAATAAATCCAACTCGCCCCCGGGGAGGGTGTTTCGAAACTGTTCAAGTTGTTGATAGCTAATTTTTCTAATATCTTTTTCAATGAGAT
>JAAYKP010000050.1 GCA_012522335.1 Bacillota bacterium | reverse complement strand
TCCATGTCGGCGGAGGCTCACTGTCAACAACACCGTGGAATAAATGTGTGTTTAGAAAATGCTTAACAGAAGTGTCCTTTTAGGGATCGGTGAAAGTTTTTCCCTACAGTGGGTTGACACTATCTTTATTCTGAGTTATTTGAGTTTCCGCATAATGCAAAATAACTAAGGGAAATAGTTGGCTTTCTGACTGTAAATGATGCCAGCCTAAAATAATAGCCCTGATTTGTAAATATAAAGTATTTTAGCGTCCCCAAACAGAGCCCATACAGGCTCTGTTTGGGGTTCTTTTTAAGATCCAACGGCTATATTAACTAGCAAATTTCAGTTTTAACTGCCGAGGACTGTTATGCCGTGTTTGGAACCAGCCTTGTACCCCCTTTTTTGCATACGCTAAAGTAGAAAGAATGCCTTCTGCAAGCTGATAGTAATAGAATTGGACATCCTTACGAAGGGCTTTAGCGTTATAGATAAGAAGATACGGTAGCTTACTCCTACCCATCTTTTCAGCAAGAAGGCCTAATAGTCCAATTGCATACGTTAGCAGTTGATTGAGATTGTTAATAGATGTCAAGCTTCTCACACGGAAATTTTCAAAACCAAAGTGCTGCTTTTTAAAACGAAAATATTCCTCTACACGCCACCTGGACATGTAGGTCCTCGTAATGTTAATAACGTCTTTTTTCCCCTGGATCACCTTGTTAGTCACTAGCATCATAGGGGTTTGCCCAAGACCGTAAACCAATATCAGGCTGACGGGGTTTTTACTGGCAGTAATTTTTATATTTAGATGACTGATGTAAACTGTCTCTTTCTTTTCTTTTCCGTCTTCTCTAAAAGTTAGGTTTGTTTTAATCTTACCCTTGCGAGAATCCCTTAACAGTGGAGCTTTGAACCATTTGCCTTTCCAAAATAATTTCCGTTTCTCCGTCAAACGGACAATGAAATCATGCTTTTTTTCATGCATGAAATTATATAATGCATTCATGTCGTAGCCACGGTCAAAAACAAAAGTGGCTTTATTAGGCAAATTATCAATGACTTGGTTTAAACCTCTAAACAGCACATCATTGGTTGATTTATAATGTTTTTCTACAGATGAATGAACATGGGAAAACAAGCTCACCGGCTGTTTTTTGTTGGCCGTTAAACCAACTATTTCTGTCACTAAATATCCCTTTTCAATTTTTTTCTCTTTACTAGAACCATCCCGTACTTTACCAAGGGCCTCAAATTTTTTACCATGGGGCTTAATAACATCAGTATCATCCACTAGGATGACAGGATGCCTACTCAGGGTACTAACCATTTTTTGAGTATAGTTGTTTTGGATATCTGCTGATAGCTGACGTTGAAGGTTTTGGCTGAGACGATCAATAGTATTTTTAATTTGAATGGATTCATTTAAGGACGCAGCGATACTTTTAAGAACAGTACTGCCTGACTTTAAAATGCCGTAAATTGTTTGGGTTACGAATTTAGATTCAACCTGATTTTCTTTTGGCACCAGACTTTTTGAAAAATTAATCGTTTCCCGTTTCGTTGCGTACACATCTGTGGTAGAATTAAACATGAAAAGCCCTCCTGTGGATTTGTTTAGTATGGTTTTTGCAGATACTTAAATTATACTAAATTCCAGAGGGCTTTTCCCTGTTTTTCCTTAAAAAAAGCGCTTTTTGCGTGATTATTTACCTTAATTTTTACTTCTAAGGAGACATCCGTGTCATATTCAGATATTATGCGGAAACTCAAATAACAAATGGATTCGCGTCGAAGCAACTGCCGTTGAAGATAACAGGATCGAAGCTGAACAGCATATGCTGGATGAATACCCCGTCTTACAAGACAGGTACGCAGCCGGTGACGGAAACCATCAGGTCCTCT
>JAAYKP010000049.1 GCA_012522335.1 Bacillota bacterium | reverse complement strand
TGAGCTGCTAATTCGCCTGATTGCGGGCTTTCTTCTATCCGCTATCTTTTTACCCAAAAGACAAAGTTCCGACAAACAAATGACGGAAAGCTTTCTGCATTCCGTACTCTATCCGCTGCTGGACAGCTTTACCTATGGGCAGGAGGAGAAAGAATGACACAAAAAATTGTTAACATCCTCTCCGGTAAACCTGGTGAGGGGATGAAAGAGCTGCTGTTTAATCGAGGAGATGTAAGAGCAGTACGCGTTATACTCGAAGCCGGACAGATCTCAGAAGATTGTGTCGTGGATGCGCCGGTCTTGTTGTTTGTTATTTCCGGCGAAGGAACGCTGATTATAGAAGATACTGCTTATACGCTGCAGGAAGGTGATATTACTGTAGTGCCCTCGGGAAAAACCAGGCATCTGGCAGCCGGAGACAGCAAATTTTCTGTTTTGGCAGTGCAGAGTCACCAAGCTGACAAAAGTTGTGGTCTTTGCGCCCTGCTGGAGAGCTGTGTCAGCCTTAAAGGCTAAGGCAGGAGAGCTGTGCCCATTGTCCGCAGTCGGTTGAAGAGACAGTAAGAAAAGCTGTGAAGCAGCTGCAGCTGCTTTCAGGTGCTGCCAAACTTGTTTAGGTTTGGCGTTTTTTTTTGCCGCGGCAAGCGTCTAAGTTGCCGAGTGGTGGCGGTTATGGTATAATTTGCCCATGATCTTAAGTCTGGCAGGATGGAGGTAGGATAGTGAAGATTACTGCTGATGAAGCAGCAAAGATGGCTGCTTTGGCACAAATTAAAATGAATGAAAGAGAAGCTGCCGAGTATACAGGTGAATTAAACAGTATCATGGCATATATTGATCGGATTAAAGTGTTAGATACTGACGATATTCAACCGACAATATATGTTTTACCATTACAAAATGTATGGCGTGAGGATGAAGTGCAGCCTTGTCTGTCAAATGAACAGGCGTTGGCTAACGCAGCGGAAACAGAAGCCGGTATGTATCTTGTACCGCGGGTTATTGAGTAGGGGGGATAGTCTTGCTGGAACAACTGACAGTGGCAGAAGCGCTGGAAAAACTGGCAGCAAGGGAAATAAGTGCGCAGGAACTAACTGCCGCGGCTTGCAAACGTATCGATGAAGTTGAGGGAACAATCAAAGCCTTTGTCACACTAACTAAAGAACAAGCTCTGGCCGCTGCGGCCAGAGTAGATGCTAAGCTTCAAGCCGGTGAAGAGATCGGTTCTTTAGCCGGTGTGCCTATGGCCTTAAAGGATAATATTTGTACCAAAGGCATAAGGACGACCTGTTCTTCTACGATGCTGCAGGATTTTGTGCCGCCGTACAGTGCGGCTGTTTATGAACATTTAAAGAATGCCGGCAGCATCCTGGTGGGTAAAACCAATTTAGATGAGTTTGCCATGGGGTCTTCCACAGAGAATTCAGCCTTTTTTACAACGCGTAACCCCTGGGATACAGAGCGGGTACCGGGAGGTTCCAGTGGTGGTTCAGCGGCGGCAGTAGCGGCAGGTGAAGTTTTATTTGCTCTCGGTTCAGATACCGGTGGTTCTATACGACAGCCGGCTTCTTTTTGCGGTGTGGTGGGTATGAAGCCAACCTATGGTCGTATTTCCCGTTATGGAGTAGTTGCTTTTGCTTCATCGCTGGACCAGGTTGGTCCCCTTACCAAGGATGTGCGTGACTGTGCCTTAGTCATGAATGCCATTGCCCGCCATGATCCGCGGGACGCAACATCTGCCAACACGGAAACTCCGGATTATACCAAGTTTTTAGACGGCCATGTCAAAGGTCTGAAAATTGGCGTGCCTAAAGAATATTTTATGGAAGGTATGGACCCGGGTGTTGCCGCTGCTGTCCGTAAGGGCATTGAGCTATTGGTATCCCTGGGCGCAGAAGCGGAAGAGATTTCTTTGCCGCACACCGAATATAGTATTCCTGTTTACTATGTTATTGCCCCGGCTGAAGCAGCGAGTAATTTTGCGCGTTTTGATGGTGTGGTGTACGGCTACCGGGCAGATACCGACAGTCTTGAGGAGATGTATTTACAGACACGCGGACAGGGTTTTGCCCCGGAAGTTAAACGGCGTCTCTTATTAGGTACATATGTTCTGAGTGCGGGCTGTTATGAGGAGTACTACCTAAAGGCTCTAAAAGTCCGGACTCTGATTAAGGAAGATTTCGTTAAAGCTTTTACTAAATATGACCTGCTGGTAACTCCCACAACTCCGTATACAGCTTTTCCGGTGGGAGCAGTAAAAGATCCCGTGAAAATGTACCATAATGATATTTGTACCATCGCTGCCAGCATGGCCGGACTGCCGGCGATCTCCATACCCTGTGGTTTGGTGGAGGGTTTGCCTGTAGGGATGCAGTTAATCGGCAATCATTTTGCTGAAGGAACTATTCTCCGTGCTGCCTATGCCTACGAGCAAAACAGTGAATGGAGCACACAAAAAACTGAACTATACCGGAAGTTGAGGGAAGGGGGCAGGAAGCATGAGTAAATATGAAACTGTAATTGGTTTAGAAGTACATGTGGAGTTGGCGACGAAAACAAAAATCTTTTGCGGCTGTCCCACTGAATTTGGCAGTGAACCTAATACAAATGTCTGCCCCGTTTGTCTGGGGCTGCCCGGGGCATTACCTATGCTGAATAAAAAGGCAGTAGAGTATGCTATCAAAGCAGCTTTGGCCCTTAACTGTGAAATCCCTGCATACTCTAAATTTGACCGCAAACATTACTTTTATCCCGATCTACCGAAAGCTTACCAAATTTCTCAGTTTGACCAGCCGCTGGCCCTCAATGGTTACCTGGACATAGAAGTAGATGGACAAGCGCGGCGTATCGGTATTACGCGTATCCACCTGGAAGAGGATGCCGGCAAGCTGGTGCATGCAGATGTGGGCGATTATTCACTGGCCGATTATAACCGCGGCGGTGTTCCGTTAATAGAAATAGTTTCCGAACCCGATTTGCGCTCTCCACAAGAGGCTAAAGCTTATCTGGAAAAACTAAAAAGTATTATCCAGTATACCGGCGTTTCCGATGTCAAAATGGAAGAAGGCAGCTTGCGCTGTGATGCCAATATTTCCTTAAGACCTGCCGGCAGCGAAAAGTTTGGTACGCGGGTCGAAATTAAAAACATGAACTCTTTCCGGGCAGTGGAGAATGGCTTGGCGTACGAAGTGGCAAGGCATACAGAAATTCTTGATGCCGGCGGGCAAATTGTACAAGAAACCAGGCGTTGGGATGAAACAAAGGGAGTTACTTATGCGATGCGCTCCAAGGAGGAAGCCGATGATTATCGCTATTTCCCTGATCCTGATCTGGTTCCTGTCATCGTAGAATCGTCTTGGGTAGAAGCATTACGGCAAAGCCTGCCTGAAATGCCTGATGCACGCCAAAAAAAATATGTAGATAAATGGGGTCTGCCGGCTTATGATGCGGCCGTAATCACTGCGTCTAAGCACATGGCCGATTTCTTTGAAGCCGTCATGGAAAAATACGATGACGCTAAGATTGTTTCTAACTGGCTGATGGGGGAAATTTCCCGGCATCTTAATGCCGAGGGCTTAGAAATAACGGACACCAAATTGACACCGGATCATCTAACAGCACTGATCAAGCTGCAGGATGAGGGTACCATCAGCGGCACAATCGCGAAAACTGTCCTTAAAGAGATGTTTGAAAGCGGCAAAATGCCTGACGAGATCGTTGAAGAGAAAGGTTTAATCCAAATTACAGATGAAGCTGCCATTGCTGCCCTTGTCGATGAGGTTATTGCCAATAATCCTAAGCCGGTTGCCGATTACCAGAGCGGTAACAAAAAAGCCATTGGGTTTTTGGTGGGGCAAGTTATGAAGTTGTCTAAGGGTAAAGCAAACCCGGCACTGGTTAATAAACTGTTACAGGAAAAATTATAGAAAAAAATTTTTCCGGCTCTACAAGATTCTACACTATTCCCCTTGCATAGCTTATTGAAATGAGATATTTTAGATAAGGATTGCCGTCGTCAGAATCCAGCAATCACCATCTATGATAAACTGCAGGCGTTAAATCATTTTGGAGGTGCAGGGGTTAGTGGGTGTCTTAAACTTGGGGCAAATATGTAAAGAAAACAGAAAAAAGTGGTCAGGGGTAGAAGAGAGGCAAATAGAGCAGGAAAGGAAAAAGCTTTATGTTTTGGCCGCCAATCTGGGGATTTCACATCCAGTAGTGCTTAAACAAAGCAAATACCTTGACAAATTAATCTGCTCTGTGATGAAGTAAGCAGTACTACTGTATAAACAGATTAAAGCCCGAGAGATAGCGATCTTTTCTACCGGTACATGATTAAAGCTGCCCAACTGGGCAGCTTTTTGTCTTAGTTTATTCGTTTGGCTCCGGGAAAAGCATTTGCTCGGCAAAGGTATCAGTGAAAGCAGGGTTTGTGCCTAGCTCCACAAACTCCACATTGCGTGCGGCATTTCCGCAGCGTTGATATTCTCCTGAGGAAAGTAAGGCTAATTGTGAGCCGGCTCCGGCGGCATTACCGATCATTTTCACTCTATCTTCTAATTCACGGGGAATTAGGCCGATAACACAGGCACTGTGCGGGTTAAGATAGTTGCCAAATGCTCCTGCCAGGAGAACTTCCTTAATGTCACCTACTTCTATGCCGTAACCTTTAACCAGCAGTTGGATGCCGGCGGCCATGGCAGCCTTTGCTAACTGCAGTTCGCGAATATCTTTCTGTGTTACCATTATCTTTTTCGTTTTCGTTTCTTCCAGGAGAAAAGCCATGGAACCGTCATGCTCAATTAAGCGATCCTTTAATTTTTGTCCGATGGGATGGGTAACCTCTTCCGGCTTTAAAATGCGCCCCGTATCTTCCATAAGTCCACATTCCACCAATCCGGCTACTGTATCCAGAAGGGCTGAACCACAAATACCCAGCGGTTCTACGTCGTCTATTACTGTATATGTTAATTCTTCACCGAAAGTAACATGGTCGATGGCGCCGGTCGCACCACGCATGCCCGAACTGATTTGCGCGCCTTCAAAGGCAGGGCCGGCAGCTGTGGAGCAGGCCAGAATATGGTCCTTATTGCCGAGCAGCATTTCACCGTTAGTACCAATGTCGACAATTAATTTGATTTCTTCACTTTCATCCAGCTCTGTTGCCAGTAATACGCCGATTGTATCAGCGCCAACAAAACCGGCTATGTTGGGAAGCACGAAAACTTTACCGGCAGGATTCATTTCTATCTGTAGGTCCTGGGGATCGACAACAATACTGTCAGTTACTATCGGCACATAGGGAGCAATAGCTACGTCCCGGGGGTTAATACCCAAGAAGAGATGATGCATACAGGTATTGCCAACTATGGAGACGGCATAAATATCGTTGCGCGTTAAACCGGCTTTTTCTGCAGCTTCACCAATTAATTTATTGATGGCTTGTATGATTACACGATTTAAATCAGCTAAGCCGTTAGGATCATTGCTGACATGGGTTATGCGGGAAATAACATCGGCGCCGAATTGTGTCTGCGGGTTTAAAGTGGAGGCTACACTGAGCTGCTGGCCGGTATATAGATCCATCAGAAAACCGGCAACAGTGGTTGTACCGATATCAAAGGCCATACCGTACAGCTTATCTGTGGTATTGCCCGGTTCTAAACTGCGAATTTCATTATTATAAACAACAGCAGTTACTTTATGCTGATTTTGCCGCAGTAAGTCAGGTACAGTTCTGAGGACATCGACGGGGTTATTGGTAATTTCAGCAATATTCCCCTGCGCTGTCAAACCGTCTTTGATGCGCTGCCAATCTGTACGATGGTCAGTCATAGTAGCTTTTTCTACTTCGAGATAGCGTTTTGTGATATGGGGTTCTACTTTAGCGGAGCGATCAAGGGAAGAAAGTAAGATTTTATGCTGGATATTTTTATCTGATAAAAACTCTACAGTCATATTACCATGTACTTTGGTTATGCAGGCAAAACGAATACCTTCCTCAAGCTGTTCTTCCGTCAACTTTTTCTTTTCTTCTGCTAGCGCTTCACCGACACCGGCAGTGATCCGGACGAGGCATTTGCCACAGCGACCTCGACCACCGCAGGGGAAGTCGAAGTTAATACCTGCATCATTCATGACTTCTTTAAGTGTAGTACCGTCCTCAACTGTTAGTTTTAAATCACCGGGAAATATAACTTCGTGCTTTGTCATATCCATCACCTTTCGCATTATTTTCTACTCGCACTGCAAGACTAACCCTAGCAACCACTGTAATCACATGATATAATAATAGCAATTTTCGCTCAATTCATCAACCAAAAACTATTTATTCCTGGTTTTCTTTATTTTTTATTTATAATTGTTAATTATGCATAGAGTGTCCTCTCTGCCATTAGACTTTACCAATGATTAATTTACCGCAGGGGCGGCAGCCCCTAAAGGAAATAAAAAACGCATCCTTAAAACAAGAATGCGTCGCGTTTTTTAT
>JAAYKP010000048.1 GCA_012522335.1 Bacillota bacterium | reverse complement strand
TTTTACTGTACGGTTAAATGCTTCAACTTTCCCCGTAGATTCTGGCGAATAGGGCTTGGCAAACAGCAGCCGAATGCCCATTTTAGCGCAGGCACGATTCATCCACTTGTTCCTGTACTGGCTGCCGATATCAAAGTAAACGGACTCGGGCACACCGAACTTTTGAATTGCCTGACGAAAACATGATTCTACTATGACTTGATCAAGAGTAGAATAAATTACATCTTTGATGTAAAAATCGGACTCCCAATGCTTTTATGTAAAAGACATGCTTGCAATGTTTATATTAGATGTTAAAATATTATCAAGAGTAAGATTACAGAAAATATTCTTTATATAATTTTTTTTAATTGCAAATATGCGTTCACTTTTATTGAATACGGTTTGAACAGCCTGCAAAGGCTCGAAAAAGCAAGAAATATGGAGCTCATTTGAATACATTAAAGCACTAAGACCTATAAACCGTAGGGAATAAAGGGATAGTGAAAATGATAACTTTTTGTATTGCCAAGGATATAAGATTATGTTATTATGTATCAGGAACAAGTCCATACTTTCACAAACGGAGGGGTAGAAATGAGGATGAAAAAAGTATTATCACTTGTTTTAGTGCTCTCTTTAGTAGCACTAATGCTGGTAGGATGTGGCGGTGAAAAAGATCCTAACGGCGAAGATCAGGATCCCGGCAACGTTGTTGCTGAGGGAGCGGTCAAGCTCGGCTTGGGTGTAGTTAATTCCATCGACAAGTCGAAAGACTATGCACCGGCAGAAGGGGACAAAGCCGAAGTACTGCCCGTAGGTCAGGTTGATACAACCATGGCTGCTGTAGCTATCGACGCCGACGGCAAAGTTGTTGATGTGATTATTGATACACAGCAAACCAAAGTTAACTTTGATGCCGATCTTAAAGTAACCAACAGAGATGCGGAATTAAAATCGAAAAAAGAATTAAAAGACGGGTACGGTATGAAAGCAGCTTCTACCATTGATAAAGAATGGTACGAGCAAATAGAAGCTCTGGAGCAGTGGATGGTTGGCAAAACTCTTGCTGAAATCAAGGGTCTTAAAACCAAAGAGCGTGACGCCAGCCACAAACATGTGCCTGATGTGCCTGAATTAACTTCTTCTGTAACCATTACTGTGGAAGCTTACCTGGAAGCTGTGGAAAAAGCTTTTGCCAACGCCATCGATGTTGAGGGCGCTGTAAAATTAGGTTTAGGTAACAAAGCATCCATTGCTAAATCTAAAGACTATGCTCCTGCCGAAGGCGACAAAGCTGAAGTTCTCCCGTTGGCGCAAGTTGACACCACCATTGCCGCTACTGCATTTGATGCAGACGGTAAAGTTGTGGGCACCATCATCGACAACGCACAAATGAGAGTGAACTTCGATGCTGAAGGTAAAGTAACCAACAGAGATGCTGAGCTTAAAACGAAAAAAGAATTAAAAGACGGTTATGGCATGAAAGCTGCTTCTACCATTGGCAAAGAATGGTACGAGCAAATGGCTGAGCTGGAAAAATGGATGGTTGGTAAAACCATTAGCGAAATTACCGGTCTCAAAGTTAAAGAGCGTGACGCCAGCCATAAGCATGTGCCTGACGTACCTGAATTAACCTCTTTAGTTACCATTACTGTAGAAGACTACCTGGCTGTAGTTAAAGAAGCTTTTGATACTGCACGCTAGACTAGTAAAAACATAATTTATTACTGATCACTCCCCCGTCTCAGCCGGGGGAGTGATTAATTTTACGCCAAAAAAAATACTAATTCTGCTGCTTTTTTGCTATAATAGGACAGGTGATGCAAAATGACGAAAAGAATTACTGCATATATTCTCATCATATCCTTACTGTTAATGCTGGCGGGCTGCC
>JAAYKP010000001.1 GCA_012522335.1 Bacillota bacterium | reverse complement strand
TAGAAGGTGAAGCGCGCTTAAAAGAGCAGGAAAAACGTTACACCAAAGAAATGGCTGCAGCTAAAGTGGAGCTGGCACTGGGAAAAGAAGCTTTGGAACAGGGCAAGCTGCAGTATTTTGACGGTTACGCAGCCTGGCTGGAAGGCTATAATCAGTATCAGGACGGCAGGGCAGACCTGCTGGAGGCCAAAGCTGAACTGGATGATGCGAAAGTCCGCCTGGAGGCAGGAGAAAGGGAGCTGGAGGCGGCGCGGAGTGAACTGGAAAATGCCAAGCAGCAGTTAAACTATATGCAAAACATTATTGCGCTGCTGCGGGAAATTGAAGCCGGCCTGCCGGACAGTGAAGGCGGGTTAACGGAAGAAGAATTGCGGGAGCTGAAAGCGCGTTTAGAGCAAATTGACCCGGCCTTGGCCGCGCTGCTGGAAAACTATGACCCCAACCTCATTAACTCGCTGCGCTCTGCTTTACAGGAGACCATTGCTGAACTGGAAAAGCAGTATGAGACAGGCCGAAAACAGCTGGAGGAAGGAGAGCGGCAGCTGGCAGCAGCGGAAAAAACACTGCAGGAGAACAGAAAGCTGTATGAGGAAGGTTGGCAGGCCTACCAGGACGGGCTGCGTAAACTAAGCAGCAGTAAAAAGGAGCTGGAGCAGGGGAAAATTGAACTTGACCGTGCCCGCAAGGAAATTGCCGAAAATTCCCTGCGGCTTTTGCAGGGGGAGCGGGAGCTGCTGACAGCAGAAGCAGAATTACAAGTATCCCTGGCGGCAGGCAGGGAAGAACTGGAGAGCGGCAAAGAGGAACTGGCGGCAGGCAGGGAAGTTTTTCTGCAGGAGAAAGAAGAGGCGCTGCAAAAGATAGCTGAAGCCGAGGCAGAAATTAAGGAGGCTGAACGCCGGCTTTTAGAACTGCCGCAAGGATGGTTTGTCTATACCCGGGACGGCAATCCGGGTTATACCGGCTATGGTGATGATGCGGCGCGGGTAGGTGCGGTGGCCAAAATTTTTCCCCTTTTCTTCTTTTTAGTAGCTGCTTTAGTCTGTTTGACGACCATGACCCGCATGATTGAAGAAGAACGTACGCAAATTGGCACACTGAAAGCACTGGGGTATGGGACCTGGATCATTTCTGCCAAATATTTGGTCTATGCTTTATTGGCCAGTATGACCGGCAGCATTTTAGGTTTTGCCGTTGGTTTCCAGCTTTTTCCCAAGCTGATTATGACCATTTATGGTGCCATGTACGACATCCCACACCTTTTATGTCCCTTTCATCTTAATTACGCTCTCATTTCTTTGGCCATTGCCATCTTAACTACCGTGGTGGCGGCGCTGGCAGCATGCCTGGCGACACTGCAGGCCACGCCGGCGCAGTTGATGCAGCCGAAAGCGCCAAAACCGGGTAAACGCATTTTTCTGGAGCG
Source organism: Bacillota bacterium (assembly GCA_012522335.1). Taxonomy (GTDB): domain Bacteria; phylum Bacillota; class Dethiobacteria; order Dethiobacterales; family Dethiobacteraceae; genus UBA9865. The sequence continues at coordinate 4,897 of JAAYKP010000001.1, read as the reverse complement.
TCTGCCTTTTTTCTGGGAGCGTTTAGGCTTTATCCAAAAGGTGACGGCAAGAAATATTTTTCGCTATCAGAAACGTTTTTGGATGACGGTACTGGGTATTTCCGGCTGCACGGCCCTGTTATTAACCGGATACGGTATCCGAGATTCTGTAAATGTCATTACAGACAAGCAGTTTGCAGATATTTTTCTTTATGACGGTATTGTTATTGTAGATGCCGACAGGGAAACAGATCTAAACCGGCTGCTGGCAGAGAGTAGTGAAATTAATACTTATACCTCGGCCCTGATGGAAGTGGTAACAGTTTATCAGCAGCAGGGTAATAAGGGTTATGAAGCTAATCTGCTGGTACCGGAGCATGAAGGCAATTTTATCAATTTCTTTGCCCTGCAGGAAAGGGTGAGCGGGAATCCGCTGCCGCTGACAGCAGAAGGGGCAGTCGTGACTGAAAAACTTGCGCAGTTATTAGATGTCTCCAGTGGTGACAGATTAATCTATCGGGACACAGATAATCGTACCTATGAGTTTGTCGTTGCAGGCATTGCGGAAAATTATTTCGGCCACCATCTTTTTATGTCGCAGGAATATTTTGATGCCGTGACCCTGCGGGAGCCGCGTTATAATGCGGGTATCTTTACACTGCAGTCCGCTGATAATTTTGACGACAGGCAGTTTCGCGAGTCCCTGCTGGCTGAAGACGGTGTAGTTGGTATCACTCTGACCAGCAGCTTTCAGACTACTTTCCGTGATACCCTGAAAAGTTTAGACTATGTAGTGTGGATTTTGATTTTAGCTGCCGGTGCCCTAAACTTTGTGGTACTCTATAACCTGACTAATATTAATATCACGGAACGGCTGCGGGAGATTGCTACGATCAAAGTTTTAGGCTTCCGCGATGGGGAAGTGGCCTCTTATGTCTACCGGGAAAATATGATCTTATCTTTGCTGGGTACACTGCTGGGGCTTGTGCTGGGCATTATCCTGCATAGATTTGTGATAGAGACAATGGAAGTGGATAATATGATGTTTGGTAAGAACATTTTGCCTGTAAGCTTTTTGTACGCGGTGCTGCTGACAATTTTGTTTTCCGTTTTGGTCAACTTCATCATGTATTTCAAATTAAGACAGGTGGACATGGTGGAATCTTTAAAGTCTGTGGATTAGGGGTGGTTTAATGAGAGTGACAAAGGATGCAGAAGTGCGCAGACAGGAGATATTGGAGACAGCCATGCTGCTTTTTGAACAAAATGGCATCAATAAAACATCAATGAACGATATCGCTAAAGCCGCCGCTATTACCAAGGGACTGGTTTATTATTACTTTTCTTCCAAGGAGGAATTGGTAACGGCAGTAATTGACCTGGTGGTGGAGCAGATTAATCAACAGCTGCAGGAAATTGTACAGGCACCGTCACTTAATTTTTACGAGAAGCTTGCGGAGATTTTGCTGCTGTATCTGGTGGCGATCAAGGAAAGACATAAGCTGATCGACTTTTCTCCCGCCACCACCGGTGTTTATGAACTGGTGAAAAACAGGCTGACTGAATCAGCACTGCTGTACACAAAAGATTTTATACGTCAGGCTGTGGAAGCAGGTATTCTGACTATTGACTATCCTGAGTACACGTTAAAAATATTAATTAACGGTCTTGCTGATCTTTATGTGGAAGGTGTGCAGGAACCAAAAGTTCTGGCTGTGCTCATTGAACAGTCTTTAGGGCTGCCCAAAGGCTCTATCAAACTGTCTTAGGAAAATATGGTTGAAAAAATAGTTTGACAGATACTATAATCACTGATATCATATTCTGCATATAGAAATTTCATATTTTGTATCTTATCAAGAGTGGTGGAGGGACCGGCCCAATGAAATCACGGCAACCCCAATTTTTAATTGGAAGGTGCCAATTCCTGCAGGAATTTACCTGCGAGATAAGAAGAGCAAGATCTTTAAAGCCTCTTCTTGTCTTGAAGAGGCTTTTCGTCTGAACAGGTGCGCCATTAGGGCCTCGCAGTAAGTTATGCCTTATGTGCAAACAGTATCAGCCACTGCTTATTTAGACCTGTAAAAGTTCCAGCTTTTGTTACTGGGGGGGATGTAATGAAGAACACTAAACCAATTATCCGCATCGTCGGATTAAGTAAATGCTTTACCAGCGCTAACGGTGAAGTCAGCGCGCTGGAAAATATAAACCTTGAGATCAGAGAAGGCGAAATTTTTGGCATCATCGGCATGAGTGGAGCAGGTAAAAGTACTTTAGTGCGCTGTATTAACTTTCTGGAGCTGCCTACAAGCGGTACTGTTTACTTTGCCGGGCGGGATTTGGCGCAGCTCTCACGCCAGGAACTGTATAAAGTCAGACAATCCATGGGGATGATTTTTCAACAATTTAACTTACTGATGCAGCGGACTGCTTTGGGTAATGTTTGTTTTCCGCTGGAGATTGCCGGCGTTAATAAACATGAAGCCAGACAGCGGGCGGCAGAACTGCTGGATTTAGTAGGTTTAACTGATAAAGCCGATGCTTATCCGGCTCAGCTGTCAGGAGGGCAGCGTCAGCGTGTAGCCATCGCCCGGGCCTTGGCCACCAATCCCGAGGTCTTACTGTGTGATGAGGCTACCAGTGCGCTGGATCCGGCCACAACCCGGGGTGTACTGTCGCTGCTGCGTGATATTAATAAAAGGCTTGGTATTACTATCGTTGTTATTACCCACGAGATGAGTGTGATTGAGGAAATATGCCAGCGCGTCACCATTATTGATGATGGGCAGATAGCGGAAACAGGCACGGTAGAGGAAATATTTTCCCGCCCCAAATCACAGGCGGCACGGCGTCTTGTTTATCCTGCAGAACAGCAAATTGAGCAGATCATCGGCAACCGCAGTATTCGTATTGTTTTTGACGGCAGTTCTTCTTTTGAGCCGATTATTGCCAGTATGGTTTTGGAGTTTAAACATACCGTTAATATTCTTTTTGCCGACACGAAAAACATTGACGGCAAAGCTTTCGGACAGATGGTTATTCAACTGCCGGAAACAGATAAAATTGCCGATGGCATGATTGCCTATCTACGAGGCAAAGGGCTGACGGTTGAGGAGGTGGAGGGAGTTGTTTAAAGCTGCAGTTATCAAGATGATTGTATTGGGCTTGGGCGAAACTCTGTACATGACACTGCTGTCAACAGCCTTAGCTTATTTATTGGGACTGCCCCTGGGGATTATCTTGGTAGTAACAGAAAAGGATGGTATTCGTCCGCAGCGTTTCCTTAATCGGATTCTCAATTTTATCATTAACGTCATACGTTCTGTACCCTTTTTAATTCTGTTAGTCGCAGTAATTCCTATCACCCGCTTTATTGTGGGTAAAATAATCGGCTCCAGTGCGACCGTGGTGCCCTTAGTCATCGCAGCCGCTCCCTTTATCGCCCGTTTAGTTGAATCATCACTGAAAGAAGTGGACAAGGGAGTGATTGAGGCTGCCCAGTCCATGGGAGCATCACCGCTGCAGATTATTACTAAGGTCATGCTGCCCGAAGCGCTTCCTTCGCTGATTGTGGGCGCGGCCATTGCTGTGACTACTATCCTTAGCTATTCGGCGATGGCTGGTTTTGTTGGTGGTGGCGGGCTCGGCACCATTGCTATCAACTATGGTTATTACCGCTACCAGAATGATGTGATGTTTGCTACTGTTGCTCTGCTGGTCATCGTCGTCCAGGTACTGCAGGAAATTGGCACCTGGATTGCCAATTTAAGCGATAAAAGAAATTAAAACAATGGAGGGGAAAAAGATGAAAAAGTTTATCAATTTGTTAGTAGTGGCAGTTTTGTTGGCCTCACTGCTGGTAGGCTGCGGGAATAACGGTGCGGAAACCGGCGGCACCATCGTAGTTGGTGCTTCACCAACTCCCCATGCTGAGATTTTAGCCGTAGCCAAAGAAGTCTTGGCCGAAGAAGGGTACGAACTGCAAATACAGGAGTTTAATGATTATGTTCAACCTAATTTAGCGCTGGACGGTAAAGACCTTGACGCCAACTACTTCCAGCACCAACCCTATCTGGACGATTTTAATGCAGAAAATAATACCGATTTGGTTTCCATTGCAGCTATCCATTATGAGCCGCTGGGAATTTACCCCGGTAAAACGAAAGACTTGGCGGAACTGCCCGATGGTGCTGAAGTTCTGGTGCCTAACGATACAACGAACGAGGCAAGAGCTCTGCTGCTGCTGGAAGCTCAGGGACTGATTAAAGTTGATCCGACGGCCGGTTTCAAAGCAACAATCAATGACATCATTGAAAACCCCAAAAACCTGAAAATTACTGAAATTGAAGCGGCACAGCTGGCCCGTTCCCTGCCTGATGTAGACATTGCAGTAATTAACGGTAACTATGCTATTCAGGCCGGTTTAAATGCTGCCACCGATGCCCTGGCTAAAGAAGAGAAGGATTCTTTGTCCGCCACCACTTATGCAAACATTATTGCTGTACGGAAAGGTGACGAAAACAGGGAAGACCTGCAGGCACTGGTTAATGCCCTGAAAAGCGATAAAGTGAAACAGTTTATTGCAGAAAAATATCAGGGAGCGGTAGTACCCGTGTTCTAACTCTTAGGCACTTGATGCTGCTCCTGCACAGCACAAAAAAGGAACTGCTTTGTTCGCAGTTCCTTTTTACTTATAATTAGTTCAATCAAAATAGCCGAAAAGACAGGCTTTGTTAAGTATTAGCTTTTTTTACATATGTTCTACAAATTGAATGCTAACACCATTGGGGTCTTTAACAAAGAAAAACTTGACATGAGGATTGGGTTGAGTCGGTCCGCTCACTACTTTAATGCCCTTACTTTGTACAAATTCAATCATTTTATCAACAGATTCTACCTCAAACCCTAAAGAAATGCC
>JAAYKP010000003.1 GCA_012522335.1 Bacillota bacterium | reverse complement strand
TATCAGCCAACAACGCCAATATTCGACTATTTTGACTGATTATAATTTTCTGAATATAATTTACATTTTTAACTAAATATCACATACAAATCTTATAATATAATTACCCTCACTGTCAACAACCATCGGTCTTTGCTTAGCGTGAACAACAGCATCATCAGCAGCGCTCAACATTCACAAAATCCGGCAAACAAACATAAGCTGTAGGTGCCGGAGGTGCTAGCTATGATATATAAAGTATCTGTTCTGCTGCCGCTGTTAATCTATTTGGTGGGCAGCGCAAAATTAGAGCCAGCGGCGGCTCAGTGGTGGAAACAAAAACAGCGGCAATACATATATCATTACCTGATTATTTTTGTGGCTTGTACTGTACTGGGCTTTTTCCTGATCCTTTTTTCACTATCATGCATGGGTAAAGTTGATCCCAGTTATCTTGAACTGGTATTGACCCTTTGTTTTACGGCGGGGAGAATATTGCTGTCGGGATCTGCTGCCAGGCTTTTTAAAACCATATTATACGGTGACAAAACAGGCCTGTCTGCTGATTCCTCACTGGGAATGCTTCTGTTTATCCTGTTTGTGCAGTTAATCGCCCTCAACGGTTACCCGCTGGTACTAGACTTGGCTAGACTTACTTTAAGTGTCCTGATCATCAGAACAGGCTTTTCCAGCGGCTATCTCTATCTTAGCGCCTGCTTATAAATTAGTACATCGTCGAAAGCAAAGAGACCGTTTCAGCAAACGGTCTCTTTAAGTGTTAATTCCAAAGATTCCTCCAGCGGCTCCTGTAGCAAACGCAAGTGCTGCTTTAGAAATATAGCTGACATTCAGGCTAAAATCCGGCAAGACTATCATGGCAATGATAATCAGACCTGCTAAATAGAGCAAACCGGTAATACCACCATTTAACCAGCCCCTCAGCTGCAGTCTTTTCGTGACATAAGCAGCACCAAGAAAGATGGAAACTAAAGATGTGGCATAGGCTGTGTAAGGCAGAATAGCTTCCGTCAAACTTGTATACTGTATGAGCAGGCTGAAGATTAAGAAAACAACTAGTGAAAAAAAGTAGGCGTAGAGAACTCCTTTGGCCATCACCAAAACTGCAGTTGGCGGGCGGACCTGCAGCGCTGCGGCATTTTTCCTTGGCATTGAGTTCACCTCCACAAGTTCTTACTTGCAATTTATGTACTCAATGCGCAAATTATGCCGTTTAAGCAGGTTTACTCTTTGATTACCGATTCAACAGAAAAACGTGCCATCCGGATACTAACATTATCTGCAACGCGAACAGTTATTTCGTTATCATTGAGTTTTTCAATGGTACCATAAATACCACCAATGGTACGAATTTTACTGCCAACAGATAAGTTTGCCAGCATGTCATTTCTTGCTTTTTGCTGCTGCTGCTGCGGCCGAATCGTAAAAAAGTACATAAGACCAAAAAACAACAGCATGGGGGCCATTAGTTTTAATGTTTCTGTCATTACTTCTCCTCCTTTTGCTGCCCAAAACGGGCGATAAAGTCTTCATACAGCTCAGGAAAGGTGCCGTTAAGAATACTTTCCCTAATACGGGCCATAAAATGCACTAACACAAAGAGATTATGATAGGTAGTCAGCCGCAACCCAAAGATCTCATTGGCTTTAATTAAATGCCGTACATAGGCACGGGTATAATTGCGGCAGGCATAACAATTACAACCTTCTTCCAATGGGTTAAAATCCCGGGCATAAGGAGCATTACGCACAGTCAGATAGCCGTCTCTGGTCATAATAGTACCGTTTCTGGCAATACGTGTCGGCAGCACACAATCAAACATATCGATACCGCGTTTAACACTTTCAATTATATAATCGGCAGTACCCACTCCCATCAGATAACGCGGTTTATTAGTCGGCAGCAGCGGCAGCGTCTCGTCCAGCATATCATACATCAGTTCTGCAGGTTCACCTACACTTAAGCCGCCGATACCATAGCCGGGGAAATCTAAGGCCACTAACTGGAGTGCACTCTCTTTGCGCAAATCAGCATACATACCGCCCTGCACAATGCCAAAAAGCGCCTGCTTACTGCTTTTATGTGCTTGCAGACAGCGCTCAGCCCAACGTGTGGTCCGGGCCAGGGAATCTTCAATATAGCTGCGTTCAGCGGGATAGGGAGCGCATTCATCTAAAACCATGGCAATATCAGAACCCAGCGCTTCTTGAATCTCAACAGCTTTTTCCGGGCTGAGGAAATGTTCAGAACCGTCCAGATGGGAGCGAAAAGTTACTCCCTTCTCCTCTATTTTACGCAGAGCACCTAAACTAAAAACCTGAAAACCTCCGCTATCGGTTAAAATAGCACGGTCCCAATTCATAAAACGGTGTAAACCACCTGCTTCATGAATCAGCTCATGGCCGGGACGTAAATAGAGATGATAGGTATTACTCAGGATAATACCCGCACCAATCTCTTTTAATTCTTCGGGACTCATTGCTTTGACCGTTGCCTGGGTGCCTACCGGCATAAAAACCGGTGTAGGAATATCGCCATGTGGTGTATGTAATATTCCGGCACGGGCGCCGGTGACGGAACATTCTTTGAGCAGGGTAAAAGTTACAGCCATTTACATCTCTCCAAAAGTTAGTTTAACCGTCTTTCTTACGGCTGTCAATCACAGAATGAGCATGGCGTCGCCAAAACTAAAAAAGCGGTATTTAGCCTGCACTGCTTCTTGATATGCCCGCAGGACATTTTCCCGTCCGGCAAAGGCAGCAACCAGCATTAAAAGTGTTGATTTGGGCAAATGAAAGTTTGTCAGCAGGGCATCGATGGCCTTAAAACGATAACCGGGATAAATAAATATATCAGTCCAACCACTACCGGCCTCAATTTCACCACTTGCCGAGGCAACAGTCTCTAAAGTACGGCAGGTTGTCGTGCCTACGGCAAAGATGCGTCCGCCGCGCTGCTTACATTGATTAAGCAGCGCCGCAGCTTCTGCTGAAAGATGATAATACTCACTATGCATTTGGTGTTCTTCAATGCGCTTAACTTTGACAGGACGGAAAGTGCCAAGCCCGACATGCAGGGTCAGATAAACAAGAGATACTCCTTTAGCTGTAATCTGCTGCAAAAAATCAGGGGTAAAATGTAGTCCTGCCGTGGGCGCGGCTGCGGAGCCATCTTCCTGCGCATAGACAGTCTGGTAACGATTCTTATCAGTCAGCTTTTCCTTAATGTAAGGCGGCAGCGGCATTTCACCTAAGCGGTCTAAAAGCTCTTGAAAAATACCTGTATAGGAAAAACGTACAAGCCTTCCCCCGTCAGGCAAAATTTCTACAATACGTGCTCTCAATTCCCCGCTACCGAAAACTACCTCGGCCCCGGGGCGCAGTCGTTTACCGGGTCTAACAATAGTCTCCCAGGTATGGGCATCACGCTGTTTCAGCAGCAGTATTTCCACTACAGCCCCCCCTGGCACTTTGTGTCCCAGCAGACGGGCGGGCAGTACCTTTGTATTATTAAGAACTAAAGCGTCACCGGCCCGCAAATAATTTATCAGGTCCGTAAACTGCCGGTGCTCGCAGCTGCCGTCATTTTTATGCAAAACAAGTAAGCGGGAGGCTTCCCGCTGTGCCAGTGGAACCTGGGCAATCAAGGGTTCCGGTAGTTCATAATCAAAATCCTCCAGATACAAACGACCACCACCAAGGGATTCTCTTTTCATTCTTTTCCTTTTTATTGATATTATACTGCAGCTTGTCTAAATCTAATTCGACAGCATTAAGATATTTCCTCCGGCTGATCACCTTTATAGTAGCGATCCTTTTCACTGAAAATACAGCCGCAATAAGGTTGACGATAAAGACCTGCTGCCTGGGAAAGCTTAATGCTTTCACGGTAGCCCGGACGCAAGTCTGCATAAATAAACTCCACACCATGCTTCTGCGCCGCCGCCTCCCCTATTTCCCGCAGTAATTGATGATCCTGATAGGGACTGATTGCCAGCGTGGTGGAGAATTTAGTAAATCCTAAACTTTTAGCTTTGTTGGCTGCCGCAAATAAGCGAAGTGTATAGCATTCCCGACAGCGTTCTGCCAGATTATTGACGGTTTGCTGCAAAAACAATTCTAACTGATAATTCCTCTGCACGGTTAGCGGCACATGCTCCTGTTGACAGTATGCCACCAATGTTTCCAGCCGCCGCTGAAATTCCTTATAGGGGTGAATGTTAGGATTATAAAAATAACCATGTATTTGATAGCCAAGGGCACGGAAATGTTTAATACTATAAGTGCTGCAGGGTGCGCAGCACATATGCAAAAAAAGCTCCATTTTTTCACCTACCACAAAGTGTTCTGCTCTTTTTCAGTATAGTTTAACCCCAGATGTCGACAGGCTCGTGCTGTAACTACGCGACCGCGTGGTGTACGCTGCAGAAAACCTATTTGCATTAAATAGGGTTCGTAAACATCCTCAATGGTTTCCGCTTCCTCGGCAATGGCAGCGGCCAACGTATCTAATCCTACCGGACCGCCGTTAAATTTTTCTACCATTGTCTGCAGCAGATACCTGTCAACTTCATCTAATCCCAGCTCGTCAACCTGCAGCAGCCGCAGCGCCTGCTGTGCAACTTCTGCATTAATGAAATTGTTGGCTTTAACCTGGGCGAAATCACGCACTCTTTTGAGCAAGCGATTGGCAACCCGGGGCGTTCCGCGTGAACTTTTGGCAATGGTCAAGGCACCCTGCTCATCAATACCGACCTGTAGTATTTTGGCTGCCCGGCGCACGATAGTCTGCAGCTCCTGCTCTTGATAAAACTCTAAACGAGCAACCACACCAAAACGATCACGTAAAGGTGAAGATAAAGCACCGGCCCGTGTAGTGGCACCTATCAGAGTAAAGGGTGCCAAATCTAAACGTAATGAACGGGCACTGGGCCCCTTGCCAATTATTATATCTAAAGCAAAATCCTCCATTGCCGGGTACAAAATTTCTTCTACAGTACGGTTAAGCCGGTGAATTTCGTCAATAAATAAGACATCATATGGTGCCAGATTTGTTAAAACAGCTGCCAAGTCTCCGGGACGTTCAATGGCCGGGCCGGAAGTAGCACGCAGATTAACACCTAGTTCTATGGCAATAATCTGCGAAAGTGTTGTTTTACCTAAACCGGGCGGACCGTATAATAACACATGGTCAAGGGAGTCACCGCGCGCCTTGGCTGCCTCAATAAAAACGCTTAAATTATCTTTTAATTTTTCCTGTCCAATAAAATCATCCAAACTGCGCGGCCGTAATGAACTATCTTGTAAGTCATCTTCATTACGCCGTTGTGCAGAGATAATCCTCTCTTCCATGATTCTCTCCTTAGTGCGTGCCCAGGCGGGCTAACGCTTTACGTAATAATTCTTCCGCCGCCAACTGATCACGTTTCGGTACAGCATTTAAGGCACTCTGTGCCTCTGTACCGTGATAACCCAGAGCCTGTAAGGCGGCTAAAGCTTCGCTGTATGCATCGGCAGCTGTCTGTTCGGCTGGCGGCTGCAGTGACTCTGCGCCGGACTCAACTATCTCTGTCACCTTCTCCTTTAGTTCCACTATCAGGCGTCGGGCGGATTTCGGTCCGACGCCCGGTACACGAGTTAAAACTTTTATGTTCTCATGTATAACAGCGGCATAAAACTCGGCAGCCGTCAGCGTTGATAAGACAGCCAATGCTGCTTTGGGACCAATTCCGGACACAGAAATAAGCAGCTTAAATAAGTTTAACTCTTCTTTCTGCAAAAAGCCATAAAGCTGCAGCGCATCTTCGCGAACTGCCAAATAGATATACAGTTTAACTTCTTGTCCTAAGGCAGCCAATCGGGACTGTACAGTCAAAGGAACGGTAACTTGCCAGCCGATACCATTATTTTCAATAACGGCGGTATCTTGTTCCAGAGCAATTAAAACGCCGCGAAGATAATTAAACATATGTCCTCCCCCGCTGTAATACAGTACGCCCGGTACGGCTGTGGGCATGACACAGGGCAATGGCCAACCCATCTGCGGCATCATCCGGACGCGGAATATGGTCTAATCCCAACTGCATTCTTATCATCTGCTGCACCTGCTGCTTCTCAGCCCTTCCATAGCCAACGACAGCTTGTTTTACCTGCAGCGGCGTGTATTCAAAAACCTGCAGGCCGGCTATTCTTACCGTAAGCACTACCACACCACGGGCTTCCCCCACCTGCATGGCACTGTTAGCGTTTTTCGCAAAAAATAATTTTTCTATAGCCACTTCCTGTGGTTGATGGCGAGCTAATAATACCTGCAGCTCATGATATATTAGTTCTAAACGCTCCGGCACACTAAGGCCGGCAGGTGTACGGATACAACCATAAGCAAGGGCAGAACTGCGATAACCATCTGTCTCTACCACACCATAACCGGTAATGGCAATTCCCGGATCGACACCTAAAATACGCAAAGCTATCTCCCCTTTTTTTCCTATGCAAACATATATTCGCTAATCCTGCCTTTTATCCTGCTTAGTTCACTATAGTTATAATTTAATTACTGAAGCGGCGGTAATCTGCTCTACAATGGCGTACATATTTGTTACTTCTCCCACCGCTAACTGGGCGGTAAGCTGAAAGAAGTCTAAACATAACCCGCAGGCATAAATCTCGACACCTAAACTCTGCAGTTTGCACAAACTCTCTAAAACAGGTGAACCTGTACAGGCTAATTTAACGCCACCGTTAAGAAAGTAAATCGCCTGCGGCAGCTGCGTACTTTCCGCCAGTGCATAAAAGAAGGATTTCATGAGGATGGTGCCTAATTCATCACTACCATGACCTAATGTTTCACCGGCTACTAAAATGACTTTCCCGGCGGCAGCCGCTGCACTTGAGGCTTCTGCTTCCTTCATGATCGTGACACTGTAATCATCTGCTTCTTTTTTTGACGCCGCCGTCAACCCCAAAGAGTTAGCCAGCTTTAAAAGATTATTTTTAGCCGTTTCATTATCAACCAAGACCGTCAAAGTCCCTGCTGACAGCTCCGATAATTTCTTTTTAGTTTCTACAACCGGCTGAGGGCAAGCTAACCCTCTGCAGTCTAATTTGTCGTGACGCATAACCTCACTCCCATCAGTGCTTTAAACATAGTTTACTACATTCGTACCAAGAAGAACAGAACAACATAAACCATGATAACAGGAAGGTGTTAACGATGCAAAAACCGGCCATCCCTCTAACTAAAGATTTCAATCCGCAAAATTATCAGGTTGCTTTAGATGTGGCGAGAGAAAAATTTGCCGCCGGTAATCCGGTGAAAATGGCAAAATTAAGTGGTACACTTTACAACGAGGCACACTCTGCCTTTACGGTAAACTGTCTGAATCACCTTTTTACCGTTAGTTATCCAAATGGGCGGGTAACCTACGAAGACAGCGACTTACAACCACCCTTTGCCCTGCAGTTAATGATGATCAACTATCTTGCCCGGGCCGACGGGACCCCTTTAGCCTATGATTATATTCCCTACCGTGATTTTGAGGGCGGCCAGACTTACTACGGAGCTTTTGTTAATACAGCCATTGCTCCCCTGATTGATGTTTTTGGAAAACAGCCTGAACTCCTGGAAACCGCAGCCTTAGCTTTTGGTGGCGTGCCCCTTGTCGGTATGGGCGGGAATGCTGTGTTAATCTATCTATTCCCACGGGTACCGCTGCTTTATCAGATCTGGCCGGGAGATGATGACGATCAGCTGCCGGCCCAGGCTAATATCCTCTTTGACCGCACTGCTAATCATTACCTGCACACAGAGGATTTAGGTGCCTGTGATATCGTCTCGCGCTTATTAATTGCGCAGGCAAAAAACTCCAACACCCTTTAAGGTTTGGAGTTTTTTGCTTATTTAAGCGCTTAGACTGCAGTTAAACAGCTAACTTTTCTGACGCCAGTCTACTGCGCAAAAGATCCCCGCTTACTTTTTCGTTTTGTACCAATATCTCGGCAAGTTCAGCTACTAAATCCTTATGGGCAGCTAGATATGCCTGCACCTGTGCTTCCTGTTGGGCAATAATCCTTTGCATTTCTTTGTGCAGAAGTTCCTGCGGCAGGTCATCTAAAGAAACTATTCCCAAGGAAGACATGCCCGCAGCGATCAGCTGTTTTGCTGCCTGCACAGCCTGCTGAAAATCATTTGCAGCCCCGGTAGAACGATTTCCCAGAACGGTTTCCTCTGCTGCTGCGCCGGCTACCATCACCGCTATCTGGCCTTCCAGATACTCCTGCGTGTAAAGATATGTGTCCTTTTGGGGACTTTGCCGCATATAGCCCAATGCTTTACCCCGGGGGGTAGTCGTAATATTTGACACCGAGCCCGGACGATGCAGCTCACTAAGTAATGCGTGTCCAATTTCGTGGACCGCAACCCGCCATAGTTCATCCCGTTCCGGTTTGCGATCCAGTTTTTCACCCATCATTACTTTGTCAATTGCTTCCGTGAAATGACGCATGGTTATTTCTGCTTGTTGTTCACGCATCGCCAGAATAGCCGCTTCATTGGCCAGGCTTTCTAAATGGGCACCTGAAAAACCAAAAGTATCCCGTGCCAGCTGCTCGAGCTTCACATCAGCTGCCAGGGGTTTATTGCCGACATGTATTTGCAGGATTTCCTGGCGGGCTTCCCAATCCGGCAAATCTACCTGGACCACACGATCGAAGCGACCAGGTCGCAGGAGGGCACTGTCCAGTAAATCAGCGCGATTCGTTGCGCCAATAATTAAAGTGCGCACACGATCGTCAACCGATAAGCCATCCATTTCCACAAGCAGTTGGTTCAGTGTTTGATCATACTCGTGGTGCGAAGTATGGGAGCCCCTTTTACCACCAAGTATCTCAATTTCATCAATAAAAATAATGGCACTGTTTTTCTTTCTCTTCACTGCCGTACTGCGTGCTTTTGAAAAAATCTGCCGTACACGCTGCGCACCAACACCGGCGTACAGTTCAATAAATTCTGAGCCGCTGGCTGCCAAAAAAACGGAATCTGTATACGCTGCGGCGGCTTTTGCCAGCAGAGTTTTTCCCGTACCGGGAGGGCCGGCCAGCAGAATACCCTTGAGGGGGCGAATACCCATGGTAGCTACACGCTCAGGATGGCGGATAAAGTCAAGCGCTTCTAATAATTCTTTTTTTGCAGTGCGCTGTCCCCCTATTTGGTCAAATTTAACCAGTCCCGAACTTTCGCCTGCCTCCACGACAGAGAATTGTGTCTTCCCTCCATTGCGCAGGCCGGCAAAGTGATACAGCAGGGCGAACATAACGGCCAGCACTACAACAGGAGCAACATTTATACCCTGCCAGACCAGAACGCAGATTAGAGCCAAGCCTGCCCCTGCCAATATTTCCAAAATCATGTGCGCACACCTTCCTTACTCCGCTGTTCACGCGCTACTACCTCATACAGATAGGCATCTCCAGCTTTTATTTGCAGATAAATATGCGTCTTATCTACAGTCAGTCGATGTTCAGTTATTTCCAGTTCTGCTAAGGCTGCAGCAATGCTTTTACCCATCTCGGTAAAATTACCTCTTTGTTCTCCTTCGTAAAGAGCCGGACTAACTGTAAATAAAGCATCAGTTAAAAATGAATTGCGTGCATCAACAATTTCTAAGCGATAGCTGTCTGGTGCCAGTAATTGATTTAGTTCTGCCGTTAAAGCTTGGTAGGTTGTCGCTAAATTTTGGACATAAGCAAGCTGAACTTGTACAACCAACTGACCTTCTTCCTGACACAAGTCAACAGCTTTAACACCTGTCAAACTGCCTATACGTTCGTATAACGGCTCGTTTACCATTTGCCGCTGACGTAGTTTGACAATTCCTACTGCTGCCCCCAGTGTTAACAGAAAGGCCAAAACGGCTACCTGCCACTTGAACTTCTTCATCGTATCGCCCTTTCAGCAAAAACATAGTTTACATAATATCTTGTTTGCATAACATATTATAACATAGGCAATATTTGATTCCAACTGGAAATAGTTCGAACTTTTAATATAAAAAAAAGAACGGTTCTTACCGTTCTTTCCTTAACCGCAGCAATGTTACCGTTTGTCAACAGTACCTAACAGATCATAGCCGTCAAAAGCTGTGATAGTAACAGGCAGCATCGTCCCGGGAGATGCACTGCAATGCGAAATCCTGACATAACCATCCACTTCCGGTGCCTGCAGCGGCGTACGCAGCAGGAGAGTTTGACTATCCTGTGCCGAGTATCCATCGACCAGTGCCGTAAATTTCCGGCCGATCAGTGCCTTTTGTTTTGCCGTAACAATCTCACTTTGTACGGCAATTGCTTCCGCTAATCTTGCTTCTTTAACCTGTGTCGGGATTTGCTGCGGCAGACGTGCGGCAGGGGTGCCTTCTTCCTGTGAATAAGCGAAGAAGCCAATGCGATCAAGCTGTGCAGCTCGTAAAAAACTTAATAGTTCCTGAAAATCAGCTTCTGTCTCCCCGGGAAAACCAACAATAAAGGATGAGCGAATAGTAATCTCTGGCATAACTTGACGTAGTTCTGATAATAACTGCAGCATTTTTTCTGCCGTCATCTTACGCCCCATGCGCCTTAAAACATGATCAGAGCCGTGCTGCAGAGGAATATCAAGATATTTGCAGACTTGATCAAGACGTGCCATCGTCTCGACAATGCTGCTGTCCAGACGCTCCGGATAGGCATATAGTAAGCGTATCCAGGCTAGGCCCGGCAGCTCCGCCAACTCCTCCAGCAGAAGGGGCAGCTCCAACTTGCCGCTGGTATCCAATCCATAGGGAGTGATATCCTGCGCAATTAGGTTAAGTTCTTTTACACCGCTCTGCACCAGTTTTTTTGCTTCAGCTACCACCGCCGCACGACTGCGGCTGCGGTACGGCCCCCGAATAGCCGGAATAGCACAATATGTGCAGTGGTTGTCACACCCCTCGGCAATTTTTAAATAGGCCGTATGGGAAGGGGTTGACAGGATGCGTGGGGCATCTTCCGGCGCTTCATACTCCCCCTGCAAAAAGCTTATTCTTTCGCCTGCCAGTGCCCTGCGTACAGCAGCCGCCGCCGCCTGCAGATCATTAATACCGAAAATACCGTCCAGTTCTGGGATAGCCGTAAGCAGTTCTTCCCCGTAACGCTGTGCCAAACAACCTGCAGCCAGCAAAACGCGGCAGTTTCCATTTTTTAATTCAGCTAATTCCAAAATTTTGTTTATTGACTCCTGTTTAGCGCTCTCAATAAAACCACAGGTATTGATAATGATCGCCTCGGCTGCAGACAGGTCTGTCACCAGGACGAAATTTTCCTCTTTCAGCTGTGCCAGTATAATTTCACTATCTACTAAGTTTTTGGCACAGCCCAGTGAAACTAAAGCAATTTTCAGGCCAGACATACTATGTTCCTCCTCCCGGCTTACCAGTTAAGTATAAAGGAGCAGTTTCAAGTTGTCAAAACCCAAATTCCCCCGATTGTAATCCGGCAGTCGCATGAAAGACGCAAGGAACAGTTGCCTGTTCCTTGCGCGTTATTCTTTACTTATGGTTAATGTATAAGCATATTTTGTTTCCGGCAGTTCCACAGTTTGGCCGTTAATAGTTAAAGAGACTGCCGGCGGATTGCCAATGCGAATACTGATCTCTTCCGCGGCACGGGCTACCTGCGGCTGTCCCGGACGAAAAGTGCCATCTAAACTCTTTTCGCCATCACTAAAGGCGCGAACCCAACATGGTCGGGAAAATGATAGTTCTGCCGTTAACTCGTCAGCATGGCGGACGATAAAATGTACATTTTCCGTACTTGGATCGCGCTCGACAAGCACAGCCGGTTCCTCTTCATTCGCTTCGGGATTTTCTGTATCTGTCGGTCCGGGTTCTTCTTCATTTTGCTGTTCATTAGCCGGAGGTGGATCTGTCTGGGAAGGTGTTTTGGCAGACCATTTGCTGATTAAAAAGCTGCCGGCCAACAGTAATAGAATGACTGCGACCAGGGGTAAGAAACGCTTTAACTGTATAGTTGACAGAACTGCTGTCAACTCCATCTTTGGCTTCTGCGGGGGTTTTTTCTCTGGCGGCATAACTGCAGCCCTATTTTCAGTAACTATTGTCTCTGCAGCAGCTTCATTATAGCTGTCCACCAGTGCCTGGGCATCTAATCCTAATTCAGCTGCATATTTACGTAGGGCGCCTTTAAGGTAAACTTCACCCGGAAAAAGGGCAAATTGCTCTGTTTCTAATGCTGTCAAATACTTTATCGGAATCATCGTCCGCTCGGTTATTTCTGCTAAAGTCAGCCCCTGTGCTTCACGTGCTTCCTTTAATTGCTGACCGATATTATGCATCTCTTCACCCCAATCTCATTAGTTGTCAAAACCATCAAGTTTAGTATCTATATCTGTACTGACTAAAATAACTAATTTTAGTCACGGACAGCAAAAAATTTTTGTACCTGTTCCGGTGTAACTAATACTTCCCTCGCCTTACTTCCTTCAAATTGACCGATAAAGCCTCGTCTTTCCATATCGTCAACTAAGCGGGCAGCCCGGGTATAACCGATGCGCAAGCGTCTCTGCAGCAAGGAGATAGAAGCCGTACCCGCCTCGGCAAACAGCATTAATGCCTCAGGGAACAGCTCATCCTCTTCATAGAAAAACTCCTCATCTTCCTCCTCTGCCAAAAGCTGCTCGTCAAACTCCGGTTCGCCCTGTTTTTTGATAAATTCTAAAAGATTGCTTAGCTCACGCTCGTTGATAAAAGCCCCTTGGATGCGGAAAGGCTTGGCTAAACCGATGGGATGAAATAAAGCATCACCCCGTCCTAACAATTTTTCTGCCCCGCCCATATCAAGAATGGTGCGTGAATCAGCTTGAGAGGAAACAGCAAAGGCAATACGTGAAGTGATATTAGCTTTAATCACACCGGTAATAACATCAACTGAAGGTCGCTGCGTAGCGATAACCAGATGAATACCGGCAGCCCGGGACATTTGCGCTAAGCGGGCAATTGAATCTTCAACATCAGCGGGCGACACCATCATCAGATCGGCCAGTTCATCAATAATGACCACAATATAAGGCAGAAGCTCTGTTTCCTCATTTTGCAGGCGTTTTTTTTCGTTAAAGGTATGAATATCCCGCACACTTTCTCTGGCAAATAATTCATAGCGCCGCGTCATTTCTTTGACCATATTTCTCAGGGCCAGCGAAGCGCGTTTAGGATCAGTCACCACCGGCATTAATAAATGTGGAATACCGTTAAATGTACTTAATTCCACTACTTTAGGATCAATCATCACAAATTTAACTTCATCTGGTCGGGCATTAAAAAGAATGCTGGCAATGATTACATTGATACAAACACTTTTACCGGAGCCTGTGGACCCGGCAATCAGCAAATGAGGCATTTTCATCAGGTCGGCGACAATTGAATTACCTGTAATATCTTTTCCCAAAGCAATAGTTAATACAGAGGAAGCATTCTGAAATTGTTCGTCCTCCAACACTTCCCGCAAATAAACAGGCGCAATCACTTTATTGGGTACTTCTATGCCTATGGCCGCTTTCCCGGGAATTGGGGCCTCAATTCTTACATCAGCCGCCGCTAAATTAAGTGCGATATCGTCGGCCAGGGAAACTATTTTACTTACCTTAACTCCTACTTCAGGCTGCAGTTCAAAGCGTGTAACTGTGGGGCCACACTGAGCGTCCGTAATCCTGGCTTTTACACCAAAACTCTCTAATGTATTTTCCAGTATTTTCGCTCTTTCCAGCAAATTTTTCCTGGATTGGGGATCTTGATGTTTGGGAACCTTCGCTAAGAGCTTAAGGGGCGGCAAATGATAAACACCATGTGCCGGGTCCATACTGATTTTAGGGAGCTTGTCCTCTGCCGTAAACATTTCCAACTGCTCTGCCGCCTTAACGGCTTCAACCATCTCCAGTGGTTCAGGCTCTGGTACCGTCTGGATTGACTCCAAAGGAGAGGCTGCTGAGGTAGCTGCTGTTTCAGATAAGGAAACAGATTCCAGAGTACCAGCCGCTGTCATAGGGCGCTTTTTCCTGGGCACTGCAGTAAAATCATCTGCTTCCTCTGCCTCCGGCTCCTCCGGGGCTGGATCAAAACGAAAAAAATCCGCCACAGCTTTGCCTGCCTGTAAAAGACCGCGGCCAATTAAAAGCAGGCAGCGACCGGCCGTTTGCAAAAGCTGGGCCAGGGAAATATTTGTTACTAAAATAAAGGCAATTACGGCTAAAGCCAATAAGATAATGCGGCTGCCGAGATCTCTAAAAAGATAGTAGAGAATGACGGCCAGCACCGCACCCAGCACACCACCACCCTGCTGCTGCAGACCTAAGCGTAAACTGGCCTTAAAAATACCAAGATCCTCAACTAAGAGAATTTCTGCAGTCATCACCTGCAGATGAGCATAAACCAGTAAGATGACAAAAAATAGGCCAAGTCCGGCGTTACGCTGTTTTAGATTTGGCAGCTGCCAGGGAAATATTTTTAATAAATTATTTGCCACCAGGACAACCGGTAAATAGATGGCCAAATCTCCAGTCAACATACGCAGTACATTATTTACAAACATACCAACTTCGCCGGTTTGCCTGGGGAACAGCAAAGCAGCAAAACTAAATGCTGCCAGGGCGATTATAAAAACTGCTTTCACCTGTTGTTTAATCTCGTCTCGAATGTTATGCATCGCCATCTAGACACCTGCTTAGGAAAAAAATATTTTATAAAGGATTGTCACAGCGCCGGCGAACCAACAATAGTAAGCAAAATAGTGGAACTTACCTTTTTGCAGCAGGTTGACAAAGATACGAATCGCAAAAATACCTGTAAATAAAGACGCCAGCGTACCAATGACAAGACTGCTGTTGATTCCGGTGAAGCCAAAAGCTAAGACATCTTTCAATTCAAATAAGGTGGCGCCGAAAATAACCGGAATCGAAACCAGAAAGGAGAATTTAACGGCTGTTTGCTGATCTAATCCCAGCCATAAAGCCGCAGTAATAGTAGAGCCAGAGCGGGAGATGCCGGGAATAATGGCAATTCCCTGTGCAACGCTGATTAAAAGGGCATCCTTGGCCGTCATTGTCCGTTCATTTTTCCGGCCGGGAGTCAGGCGTGATAGTGTAAAAAGAATCACGCCGGTAAGAAGGAGCATAATACCGGTAAGTAAAGGCTGCGCATAAAAGCTTTCAAAGGCATCTTTGAGCAATATTCCCATGAGGCCGGTAGGGATAATACCTAAGAGCAGCATTAAAACAAAATGTCTTCCCTGCCCCCCCTGCCTAAAATCCCTGGCCAAGCGGATAATATCGCGACCAAATACCCAAATGACTGATAAAAGCGTCCCGAAGTGGAGCATCACTTCGAAGGTGATTCCAGCTTCCTGGACGCCGAGTATATCTTGAAATATTACTAAATGCCCGGAACTGGACACTGGCAGAAATTCTGTCAGACCTTGAATAATACCGAGAATAATTGCTTCGCTGTTTCCCATACAAACCTCCTGGATTTTACTCAGAATCAGACCTTTATTGAAGGACTGAAATGAGGCAGAATATCGGAAAAAAGTCTGTGAAATTATTGTGCAAACTTGTTGAACCGATAGCGTATCACTTCGATAAAAAGGTCTTAATTCCTGCTTTTTAGTTTAAGTCCAAGCAAACGGCTTTTCGTTGACATGGATAATCACAACACTATAAATATATCACTACAGATTATAGAAAGTAAATGAACAGCTGCGGTAAAAGTGGACAAGCAGCTGCTTCACCCTTCCTGATAGTTGTTAAAAAGTCAGTACTGGTTAAGATAATTACAGCGGCAAGTAATTGCAGATTTTAACCGGGGTGACATAGTGAAAAAAAGAAAGTATTTTCAAAAGCTGTATAAGTATGAAAAGGAAACTGAACATTATCTCATTGAGGTCTCGCTTGATGATTACGGGGATGTTTACGATAACTGGGATCCCTCCCCCTTTAAGCAGCGCGATATTGAGGATGAATTTCATGACTTTATTTTTAATTCGTCAGAAGATATTCCCCTGTCTTACCAGCTCA
Source organism: Bacillota bacterium (assembly GCA_012522335.1). Taxonomy (GTDB): domain Bacteria; phylum Bacillota; class Dethiobacteria; order Dethiobacterales; family Dethiobacteraceae; genus UBA9865. Next base: position 25,306 of record JAAYKP010000003.1, on the reverse strand, counting down.
GCATTGTGCTTTATCTGCCCCTGGGGAAAAAAGATATTAAAAAAGAACAAGCTGTAATCTCAGCCTACCGCAATTACTATGCTTATGCCTTAGCCAGACTGGAAAAAAATATGAGTAAATTAAACAGAAAAATAGTTGTTTCCCTGCTCTTGGCTGTTTTGTTTTTGACTGTAGGCTACTTTTGGGGCAGTAAAGTCAAAGGCATCCTGTTTAATGTGCTGCGGGAAGGCATCTTTATTGGAGGTTGGGTATTTTTATGGAATTTTTTTACCGATATTTTTATTACGAAAAGAGAACAGCAGGAAGGATTTAAATTATATCATCGGCTGTACCAGGCCGAGCTGCGCTTTGTCTACCAAAGCCCTACCCAATGAGCTAAAGCTATAATAATTTACGGTATGCTGCAAATAAGTCTGTTAACTCAGGGGAATCAACTGCATAAGTTAACGCTGCTGCTGCATTTTGAAAAGATACTGTAATATAACTGCTGTGCTGGCAGATAACTACTGCTTTACCATCTGTTAACTCAATGTTAACAACAAGTTTAGCAGCAGTAGGTTCAGCAGCTGTTCTGACTAATTGTGGATAACAGGAATTTATCGCTTTAATTAAAGGCGTGTAGAGTTCTTCCTCGGCCAAACTGACCCTTTCCTCTGCCGCTGGCGTCAGGGAAGCAGCCAGCCATATTTCTGCAATTTGCTCCGGCTGCAGTTTACAAGGCAGAGGCAGTTTATCCCAGGGCACAAATTCTGTGTCTTTCACTGTACCCGTACTTAGTTTAGTATATTGGGCTAATAGAGTTCCCTCTTCATCATAAAGATTGATTGCTTCCGCCACCTTCCTCTGCTTGAGGATAAGAATAAAACCTTTTGCCAGCGGCAATTCTTGTTCTATAATTTTCCAACTGCTTAAAGTTATGGCCGCCTTACCCTTGATCAGGTTAAAGTCCCTGTCTAACTGAACCATGTCATGTTCAGCATAATCACTGCTTTCTTCCTTAGCTGCCAAGCTGTTCACGCCTTGAGTGACCGTCCTTTGCTCAGCAGGCAGGGGTCCATAAATGAGTGTTTCTCCGCCCTCTACTAACCTGTGCAGCTTAATTTTAGGCGTCAGTGCCGCCGATGCCAAAGCTGCCGCACCATCATTATCGAGCAGGAATAAATCCAGCAAAGCTGCCTCCGCCGAAGTTTGCTCTGCTGCCAGTACCAGTAACTTTCCCCGATACGGTAATGTTGTTAACAAGCTAATAGTACTGCCGCCGGGTGAAAGCTGTTGACAGCAGGCAGTTATTTTTGCAGCAATTGCTTCTTCTGAAATGGTAACTGCTGCACAGCCGCTCAAAACTAACAATATGGACAAAATGATTAATAATATTCTGCCGCGCATATGCTTTTCCCCCCATCACCCTGTTTCTTTATCCTTTATTGCACAACACAGACCTTATTTCCTTTATTTTCTTCTGTTTACAGCAATAGCAATTTATTACAAGTTTCGCGTTATTACTACCGTCTAAGACATCATCAAGCTTAACCACGGCAGTCTTAACTGCTGCCACTATGCGCGTCATTTGATCATATACATAATCAGCCTGACCTATGACAGGTCAGGCTGATTATTTTTCAGTGGAATAATACTACCGGGCTGTATCTGCGGATTAAGGTAATCTTCAGGGTTAGAAGAAATGATTCTGATCACTCTTGCTCTGCCCAAACCCAGGGGTTCTACTAATAAAGCAGCAGTTTTCCAGCTAAGCTCGGCATAAGTAGGTGAAAAAGTATCGCTCCCTTCCATGACGCTTTCCAAGGGCATAACAGTCCATAACATTTAATTGACCACCCCTTGGGAAGCATGTTCGTCAATTAAGGCCTGTAGTTTTGCCAGCGCCGCACCTAAACCACCTACTTCATCAATCAAGCCAACTTCGACGGCATCTTTGCCCACCATCACCGTTCCAATATCTCTTGCCAGCTGATCGGTACAAAACATCAGTCGACGAAACTTCTCAGATGAAATGCGAGAATGTTTTGTGACAAATTTTATTACTCTATCCTGCATTTTATCCAGATACTCATAGGTTTGCGGCACACCAATAACCAGACCGGAGAGACGAATGGGATGGATCGTCATGGTTGCCGTTTCCGTGATAAAGGAATAATCTGTGCTGACAGCAATGGGTACACCGATGCTGTGCCCACCTCCCAGCACCAGCGAAACAGTAGGTTTACTCAAAGTATCAATCAGCTCGGCAATGGCTAAACCTGCTTCCACATCTCCGCCGACAGTATTAAGAATGACTAATAAGCCCTGAATTTTAGGGTTTTGCTCAATTGCTACCAATTGCGGAATTATATGCTCATATTTTGTCGTTTTGTTCTGAGGGGGCAGGGTTAAATGACCTTCAATCTGCCCAATGATGGAAATAGCGTGTATATTTCCTTCAGGCTGTGCCGGAACTGCTGCCTGTCCAAGTTTTTCAATGTTCTGCAGAGTATTTTCCTCATTCTCCTCTGACTTAGCAGGTGCAGTTGGCGGTACAGCCGGTGTTGTTTCAGGCAGCGTACGAATGCGTCGTGTTGTGTGGGGCGTGCGCTGGCGACGCGGGTTCCTGTTCATTAAACCTCACATCCTCATCAGAGTCTCTGTACTAGTATTTCGCCCAGAGACACTCTTATACTGAATTAGCTGTGCGCACACGCCGGCTGCCGGTAAGATTTAAATCTCCATGACTACCGGCAAAATAATGGGTCGACGATGCATTTTATCCCAGATAAAGCGCGACAGAGAATCTTTCATCTGACCTTTAACATAGGACCAGTCTGTATTTCTCCCCTGCAGTACATGCGTTAAAGATTCGAGCACATGCTCACGCGCTTCATCCAGGAGGGTCTCGGATTCACGCACATAAACGAAACCTCGCGTATAAATATCCGGTCCGGCCAGAACCTCACCGTTTTCCCTCTTGACGCTCATTGCTACCATGATAATCCCATCTTCTGACAGCAGCTTTCTGTCGCGCAGCACAATGCTGCCGACATCGCCTATGCCTAAACCGTCAACTAACACATGGCCTGCCGGCACAGTGCCAACAACACGTCCTGATCTGGAGGTAAACTCCAGTATTTGTCCGTTCTCAAGAATAAACACATTGTCAGCAGGAATGCCTACTTGTTCCGCAACCTGTTTGTGATGAATAAGATGACGGTGTTCACCATGAATTGGGATCAGATATTTGGGCTTAAGCAGATTTAACATTAACTTTAGTTCTTCTTGCGAGGCATGACCGGAAACATGAATGCCTGAAACACGTTCATAGATCACATTGGCACCCCGGGCAAAAAGATTGTCGATGGTACGCGAAACCAATTTCTCATTCCCAGGGATTGGTGAAGCAGAAATGATAACTGTATCTCCCGATACCAGCTCCACTTTTTTGTGCTCGTCCTTGGCGATCCGGGTTAAGGCTGCCATGGGTTCGCCCTGACTACCGGTTGTCAGGATAACTACTTTATGCGGCGGCAGCTTATTAATAGCATCTACTTCAATAATTGTTCCTGCTTCAGCATGCAGATAACCTAGTTCTTGGGCAATTGAAACAACATTGACCATACTGCGACCGACGACGGCAACTTTTCTTTTATAATGTGCCGCAGCATCAATCACCTGCTGAATACGGTCTACATTAGATGCAAAGGTCGCTATAATAATGCGTTGGCGAGCGGTACGAAAAATATCCATAAGCGCATCGCCCACCACTTTTTCTGAGTAGGTATAGCCAGGGCGTTCTGCATTTGTACTGTCAGAAAGTACTGCCAGTACACCCCTTTCGCCCAATCTTGCCAAACGATAATAATCTGTTATTTGACCACTGACGGGAGTTTGATCAAACTTGAAATCTCCTGTATGAACAATTGTGCCTACAGGTGTTTTTACTGCTATACCAACTGAATCAGGAATACTGTGATTGGTGCGGAAGAACTCAATTTTAAACGAACCAAGTTCCAGCTTGTCCTCTGGTCGGATAGTATGCAGCGTACAGTCTCCTAACATGCGGTGCTCACGCAGTTTTACTTCCACCAGGCCTAAGGTTAATTTTGTTCCGTATACCGGCACATTGATTTTCTTCAAAAAATAGGGCAGAGCACCAATATGGTCCTCATGACCATGTGTTAGAAGTACGGCTTGGATTTTATCCTGATTTTCCAACAGATAGGTAATATCCGGAATTACCACATCAATCCCGAACATTTCGTCTGTCGGAAATGACAGCCCGGCATCAATAATTATCATTTCGTCTGCATAGCGAATTACATACATATTTTTGCCAATCTCCCCAATTCCGCCCAAGGGGATAATCTGGACTTTCTTGCCGGAACTTGCCGCGTGTTTTATTTTACCTCTTCTTTTGCTTTGAACATTACTCAAAACACTTCACCTCCTTCTTTGCAGGTTTCCGTCCAAATATCACTAGCTACAATTATAACTGAATTAAAGAAGCTGATGCAAGTCAACATAAATTAATAAATAATAACGATAATAGCAAGCAAGAGATTGCAAAAAAAAACCGTGCTCCGCACGGTTTTATCTTATAGATAACCCATTTTGCTTAAGAGTTCTTTTATCGTATCCTTTTCCTCTGCCGTTGGTGCCACTAAGGGCAGCCGCATGACATCAGTCTTAAAGCCCAGCAGATGCATGGCAGTTTTGACCGGAATAGGATTAGTAAGTATGAACATCCCCTTAAACAAAGGCAGCAGACGAAGATGAAGAGCACGCGCTGTCTCTACGTCGCCTGAACGGTAGGCGGAAACCATCTTTTTAATTTCTTTACCGGCAACATGCGAGGCCACAGAAACAATACCGCAGCCGCCCACAGCAAGAATTGGCAAGGTTAGAGCATCATCCCCACTGTATACAGCAAAGTCAGCCGGTGCCGTACGGCAAATGAAGGAAATCTGCTCCAAATTCCCGCTGGCTTCTTTAATCGCCACGATATTAGGTACGGTGGTAGCTAAACGTACCGTAGTTTCTGCAGTCATATTAAGTGAGGTACGGCCCGGTACGTTGTAAAGCAGCACAGGCAGAGTTGTCGCTTGCGCAATGGTGGCAAAATGCTGATACAAACCTTCCTGTGTCGGCTTATTATAATAAGGTACTACCAGCATAATACCGTCTACACCGCATGCTTCAGCTTTTTTCGTTAATTCAACAGAATGCTTGGTAGCATTTGAACCGGTTCCCGCCAACACTTTAGCCTTACCCTTAACTGCTTCAACAACAGTTGAGAACAACCTGACTTTTTCTTCGTCTGTTAACGTCGGTGATTCACCGGTTGTTCCGGAAACAACAAGAGCATCACTGCCGTTCTCTGCCAGATAGGCAGCTAACCTGGCAGCTTCTGCATAATTCACTTCACCGTCATCTGTGAACGGTGTGATCATAGCAGTTAATACTTCACCAAAAGGTGCAGTCAACGATGGTCACCTCCAGCTTTCAAACCCACTTAAATCTAACGTTCTAAACATTGATTCATGCCATTATATCATAAAAATTGAAATATTCAAATAGAATCTTCATGTAAGCCAAATTCCAGATGCAGGGCACGGGCTGCAGCCGCGGCTTTATCTACCGGCACCAGACAGGAAATACTGAGATGAGAATCGGCAGTTTGTAGGATAGGTGTTTGCGCCCTGTTTAGCGCGGCCACAATCCGGGCCATTACCCCCGGCATACCCCGCATACCGGAGCCTACCACCGTTACTTTAGCAAAGCCGTTAATTACTTCCGCCGGACACCCAAGATCCTGCAGTATTTCTTTCACTCTTTTCTCCTCCCGGGCAGGGACGGTAAACATTTGTTCCCGGGGAGAAAGGCTGATCAAATCAATACTAATGCCGGCCGTTGACAGCCTCTGCAGCATTTCCTCCAACTGCTTACTATCTGCCAGGGGAGCCTGCAGCCGCACCTGAGCTAAATTATTGCTATGGGTGATTCCAGTCACCACATTTGCTTTTTTCGCCAAAGTCTGACCGCCGGCAGCCTGTAAATGAGTAATAAGTGTACCTGGTGCTTGGGTACCGGTTTTTTTTAACAGCAGCGGTATATTATACTGCAGAGCCAGATCTACAGCCCGTGGGTGAATAACTTTTGCTCCTTCCCGGGCCATTTGCAAAACTTCATAATAACCAATATTTTTTATGGGCTGAGCCTCCGGCACTAGGCGCGGATCTGCCGTCATCACGGTATCAACGTCAGAATATATTTCAACCAGTTCCGCATTGAGGGCGGCACCAAGTGCTACGGCAGTAGTATCAGATCCCCCACGTCCCAAGGTGGTAATATCGCCCTCTTCATTGATGCCCTGAAAGCCTGCTACTACAACAATATTATTTTTCTGCAGATGGCACAGAATCTTTTCTCTATCTATTCTGATAATTTCCGCCCGGCCAAACATACCGTCAGTGACAATCCCGGCCTGCCAGCCTGTTAATGCTACTGCTTCCAGGCCGGACTTGGTTACTGCGGCTGCCATCACAGCAGCTGCAATAATTTCACCGCAGGCAAGCAGCAGATCCTTTTCCCGTCCCGGCGGGTTTTCTGTGACCTGGTAGAGAAAATCAAGCAGCGTATCTGTAGCATAAGCGTCTCCCTGACGACCAATGGCTGAAACAACCACCACTACCTGCTTTCCTGACTGTTTGGCCATACAAATATGTTCCACTACCTGCTGTCTAAGCTCGGCTGTGGCTAAGGAAGAGCCGCCGAATTTTTGTACAAGCAGGCGCATCGGCTTCACCCTCTAACTTTTGTCATACCTCTTCCTCATGCGCATAATTAACTAACAGCGGCTGTAGTTGGCGCCCTTCCAAAGCGGCTAAAACCGTGGGCAGCAGCAGATCCAGCTTGGCAATCAGGGAGTTTGGTTTAGTAAAAGGTTGATCCTGCCCAAAGGGGACCAAATAAACATGTTTAGCAGTCAGCAAAGCGCTGAGATTCTTGGCATTAAAACCTAGCCCGTCATTGGTGGAAACAGCAACTATTAATGGTCTTTGATTGCGCAGATGTGCTTTTGCACCCATCAGCACAGCTGTATCAGTTATGCCGTTGGCAAGCTTAGCCAGGGTGTTGCCGGTACAGGGTGCAATAATATAGACATCAAATAATTTGCTGGGACCTATAGGCTCTATTTCGACAATACTGTTAATTACTTTGCGTCCCGTTGCTTTGCTCAGTTTTGTTTTCCACTCCTGGGCATCACCATAACGAGTGTCTGTTAAATCAATGGCCGGTGAAATCACAGGAAATATTTCTGCACCCTCTTGAATTATTTTTTCAATTTCCGGCAAAATTTGTTCCAGGGTACAATGTGAGCCGGTGATACCAAAACCAATATTTTTACCTTTTAGCCTCATCATTTATTCCCTCCTTTTATGTAAACTAATATAATATGCATAAATCTCGGCTAACTGCCTACCGACGGTCAGAGGAGCGACTTTACCGGGCAGACCTGGCAGGAGCGCCGCCTGCAGGCCCAGCGCCCGCGCAGCTGCAAAATCTGTTCCCCCGGGTGCTGAAGCAATATCATAGATCAAAACATTTTTTTGCGCCTTAGCTAAAATATCTTTCGTTAAGACTAACGCGGGTACCGTATTGAAAATAAAATTAATGTCTGCCATTTGCTCAGCAAGTTTGTCAAAAGTTACGGCTTTATAACCAAGCACTGCGGCCGTGGCTAAATCTTTACGCTTACGGGCAGCAATTGTTACCTCTGCCCCTAAAGCGGCAGTAACTCTGGCCAGCTGCTGTGCACAGCTGCCAAAGCCGGTGATGAGTACTGAACTATGATTTAGGGTAATCTGCGATTCACGCAGTGCGATTTCTAAAACACCTTCTGCGGTAGGAACAGCGTTAATAACGGCTAATTCTTCTAATTGTGAAGTAATGATAAGCCTTATTCCCTGCTCCTGCAGCGACTGCCGTAAATGTTCAGGTATTCTGCCGCAAAATAACAAGACATCTGCCTGCAGCAAGGGATTTAGCTCCGTAAAATAAATTTTTTCTGCGGCATACGCGCTATAGATGCTGTGATCATTAAGCACACCAGGCAGCGGTAAAATAATAATATCAGCCCCCGCTGGTATACCCTGCTTAATCAGTTTATTAATCGGTAATTTGTATTGTGCAAAGCCGTACAGCCACACTTTCGCTCCCTTTTTAATAAATTCTTCTGCCAAAACGACTTCTCGTCTGTCGCCACCTATGATGGCGACGTCAAGACCTGTTAATGGCCTCTGCTGCATACGTTCACTCCTCATCTCCATTTAATTCACTATATGAAATAAAGCCGACAAAGGGTGATAAAGAGACAAAAAAAGTCTGACCTTCGCCAGACTTTTTTTACTTGCATTTAGTAATGCGTTTAGTTTACTTTGCAGTTTTAAACACCATTATTGATGTGTTTTGACATCAAAAGCGCCATTTTCACGGAACACGGCAGACACTTCGTCTTCAAAATCCTCATCAGTTTCCACAGCTACCATGACACTGCCGCCTTCAATCTCCTGCTTATAACGTTCTCCTTCAGCTTCCGGAAAGCCGTAATCTATTAGCCCGCCGGCAATACCCCCTGTCACCGCGCCGGTGAGGGCACCGGCCAGCGGGCCGGCAGCAATAATCGGTCCCAAACCGGGAATTAGTAAAGCCCCGGCACCGGCTAAAAGCCCTGCTAATCCGCCAATTGCTCCACCTGTAGCTGTCCCGTCTGCCAAATTCTGCTGTTCATAGCTTAGAGCGGAATATTCGCCCTCAGTGTCTTCTCCCTCACCACGGGCAACCAACGATATATCCAGATCATCAAATTCACGCGCTCTTAATTCACGAATTGCTTCTTCAGCCTGATCTTGTGAGCGAAATAAACCAACTACTGTTGACATCAGGATCCACCTCTTTCAGATGATACTAATTTTCTTTTCTAGTATCAACTGAAAGAGCTTCATTATTCATAACGCGGATAATTCCGTGCACTATGCTCCGGGGCAATATCAACCACTAAAACTTCTTCGCCAATTACTTTTACCGCGTCCCAGGGCACTACCAGTTCTCTGGCACTGGAAATCTTGCCTGCTACACCTCTCGCATAAATAATAATGGCCTGAATATAACCGGATTGATCATCAATAACCAGGTCAGAGTCACCCACGAAGCCTAGTCTGGAGCCATCATGAAGATTAATTATCTCCTTACGTGACAATTGTGACAACTCCACAAAAAATCAGCTCCCTTTCAACATGCGATAGATCCTTAAAAAAAAGGGCTGCAGAGAAGCCAGGGCTAAAGAAGAAAAAGCTACCGGCTCCATGTTAATACCCATAATCCGCCACTCTTCAGCCAAATCAATATGTAAAAAAGAAATCAAAAGAATTAACGACAAATAAATCCCCCCGGCATGTGCAAGAAGCTCCTGCAGAGCCTCAGACAAGGGTGAAGCTTTTGCCTGTTCCGGGAATTGATAGCCAGCTCTGCGCACTTTGTCTTCCATGCGTAAATAGACTGAACAGCATAGCAGTATAAGTATGGCAAATAAGGACCTCACAAAGGGTCATTCCTTTCCCTGCCTCTATTTCCCTGTATGGCCGAAACCACCACTACCCCTTTCGCTGTCCGGCAGCTCCTCGCATAAAATGATGCTGGCCTTTTCCACTTTACTTACAATAAGTTGGGCAATACGATCACCACGAGTGATTGTATATGGTTCCTGTCCCAGATTGATCAGGATTACTTTAATCTCACCGCGATAGTCAGCATCAATGGTACCCGGACTGTTCAGTACAGTTATTCCATGTTTCACTGCCAATCCGCTGCGTGGACGTATTTGACCTTCAAAACCGGCCGGCAGGGCAATCTGCAGACCTGTAGGAACCAGTACTCTGTCTCCCGGCGGCAGCAGCAGGGGCTCAGTTACGGCAGCAAATAGATCCATCCCTGCCGCTTCCGGTGTCATATATGCAGGTAAGGGTAAATCAGCGGCATGGGGTAATTTTTTGACATATAATTTACACATGGCACTTCTCCTTATGTCATAGTTGTTCCCAGCTTACTGCCTTTAATCTGTTTTGTCAATATTTTAAGAGGTTACTGGCTCCACAATTCCACCCACACGTAACCGCCGCCTGCGCCGGAACGAATCTGAATAAACTTATCCGTAGAATTACGAAACTTAAAATCAATATAATTAGTAACGGTGGCGTCTTTCCCCGGTGCTACATAACCTACACGAATACTGTGAGGATGCCGCTCTACAATTTCCATACCGGCAATGAGGGCGGCATTATAAATTGTAGTTGCAACCTGACAGACTCCACCGCCAATACCCATGCCCCCTACTACCGGCGCCATGCTGTAGCCTCGTTCAAAGGTACGGGGGCCTGTTACATTATTGAAGGAAAAAACATCTCCCGGTGCCAGTACGGTACCATTCATATACTTGGCAGCCACATATAAATTATCTGTTCGCCCTGCGCTGCCGCCGCCGCTGGTGCTGAAAAAGGCGATTTTATTGTTGATGGAGCGAAAGACATCTGCTGTTATCTCAGGCTCCAAGCGAATGACAATCAATTCTACTGCTTCTTTGGGTGCTGCCTGCATTACTGCTGCTACGGTTGCTTCCACATCTACTTTTAAACCAATAACTTCAGGTATTATTTCCTGCGTATTCTGCTCAAAACGTGCATTATGCGGTGCCTGATCTATGGCTGCAGCCATTTTTTCTACTTTTTCCCGTACTTCTTCTTCCAAAAGGCGTTCCATAGGTATTTCAGCTAAAGTAACACCGGCTTTAACGCCATAAAAATAGCGATAGACATGTGAACCTAGATTGAAAGCAAAGGCCAGTGCTGCAAGGGCTGCCAAAATTAAAAGCACCGTAGTAACTTTTAGAGTCTTAAAAGTTGTTCTTTTCACACCGGATCACTCCTTCAAGGTGCGCAGCGGGCTGAGCAGTTTACTTAAAGAGACCGGCTCCAGACCTTTAGCCCTGAGAGCAGGAATGACCTGTCGTAAAAAGTCAGCTGTTTGCTCTGTTGGATGCATGAGAATAAGACTGCCCCCTTCCGCCTGGGAGAGTATCTTTTCCAGCATGACCGCAACACCGGGCAGCTTCCAGTCAACTGTGTCCACAGTCCACATGATGGTACGATTACCAAGAGATGCCGCTGCCTGCAGAACTTCCTCAGACAGTTCACCGCGGTGCGGACTAAAATAAACAGGTCTTTTGCCGCAAACCTCCTCAATCACAGCAGCAGCTTTACTGATATCTGCAGCTGCAGCCTCAAAGCTTAATTCCTGCATACTTAGGGCATCTGAAAAGCCGTGGTTACCAAGTTCAAAACCGCTTTCTGCCAGCAGCCGTGCTTCAGCCTTATTTGCCTGCACCCAGCGACCGACTAAAAAGAAAGTAGCTTCCGCCTGCTCTTCCTTTAATACCGCCAACAATTCCTCCAGGTATTCGTTACCCCAGGCCACATTGATTAAAAAGGCAACTTCGCTTTTCGCCGGATTTCCCCGGTAGATGGGTTTTTCAGGAAAGTGGGTCAGCGAAACTGCTGCTTCCACTTGTTGATAAACCGGTTTAACTGTTTCATTCTCCTGAGCAGCCAAGGCCCTTGCCAGTGTTTCCTCCACATCAACTGCCAGACCATTTAGACCGGGAATAACACCATTTGTGGCAGGGTCAAGTTTACTGTCGATGGGTGGATGATTCAAAATGCTTGCTGCCTGTTCTATTACAATTTTTGCTTCAGCTGCTGTCAAGCCGCTTAAATCCCTGCCGGCAAAACTAACTCCGTCGCCAATGGTAGACGTGCGGCGAAAAGTTGGCCTGAAATGATTAACAGCCAGGAGCATCAGGAAAAGTATGAGTATAGTAAACAATACTTTGGGTGCTCTTAGTACGGTAAACAAGCGGTAGCGCATCTGTTCTCCCCCTTTACTTCCGGCCCCTCTTTGCAAGCTCAGTAAAAGTTAAAATTTCATATTCCTGCATCAGCAAGCTCTGTATTATAACCGGTAAAGCCTCTACAGTCTGTGAGGAGTTTGTATGCAGCAGAATAATGGCTCCTTTATGCAGCTGTTTGGTGATACGGCTGATAATCTTGTCTTTACCAGGTTCCCGCCAATCATGGGGGTTAATGCTCCAAACTACCGTCGTGTAACCTCGCTCGGCAGCAAAAGCAAAGACGCGTTGATCCAGTTCTCCATAGGGTGGCCGAAACAAGCTAGTCTGCACATTAAGCTCTTCCTGCAGTGCCTCAGCCATGAGATCAAATTCTTGTTTTAACTGCTCATCGTCCAGTTCGGTTAAATGTTTATGGGAGTAACCGTGTTGTCCGATTTCGTGTCCGCGTTCAATGATTTCACGTGCCAAATCAGGGTTTTGACGCAGCCAGCTGCCGGTAAGAAAAAAAGTGCTTCTGATTTTGTAGCGATCTAATATATCCAGCACTTCAGCAGTAAAGGCAGGTTCCCATACCACCTCGAAGGTCAAAGCCACAGCTTTATCTTTTGTCTCAACCTGATAATAGGCCCCTTTTACCAGGGGAGAAAAAACTCCTTTTGTGATTTGCCGGTGCAGTAAAAAGCATAGGAGCAGTAAAATAATGCTCAGCGACAGCAGGAAACGTTTTCTCCGTTTGCGTAGGCGCTCTGCTCTGGACAAAGGGTCACCCCTTCCTCAGCAGGTTTTGCTTTCTAAAAGGTATGCAAAGTAAAAAATAAAAATGACACCACAACGGAGAGGAAAGATAGCTGTTCAAGTTTGATATAATTTCGAGCCAATAAAAAAACCTGGGTTTTAACCCAGGCAGTCACTTTTGCGGTTTATTTCCATTTCACAAAACGTTTTTCAAAAATTACTACCGCTTGGTACATGATGGCTGCAGCGGCGCATAATATGATTACGCTGGCCATCACTAAGTCTAAGCGAAAGACCTGACCTCCATAGACAATTAAGTAGCCTAAGCCGGCTCGGGAGACCAAGAATTCCCCCACGATCACACCGACCCATGAGAGGCCTACATTAATTTTTAAAGCGGAAATAATGGTGGGAATGCTGGCCGGCAGAATTACCTTTTGCAGAATTTGACGCTTATTGGCACCAAAAGTTTTCAGTAAAGTGATTTTATTTTTGTCAACCTGTGAAAAGCCTGAATAAACGCTAAGTATCGTCACAATGACAGAAACCAGTAATGCCATGGCGATAATAGCGCGCATTCCCTGCCCCAACCAGACTATCATCACAGGCCCTAAGGCTACTTTAGGCAGGCTGTTAAGCACTACCAGGTATGGATCCAGCACTTCTGCCAGATAATCAGACCACCACAGTGCCACCGCAATAAATGTACCAAACAAGGTGCCTAAAGTAAACCCGGCTACCGTTTCTGCCACAGTAATACTCACATGCGTAAAAAGATCACCGGCAGCGTAAAGAGAATGCAGTGTTTGCACAATGCGGCTGGGCTGACTCATGATAAAAGGATCGATCCAGCGCAGACCGGCGGCTGCTTCCCACAAGGCAATAAAACCAACTAACAAAATAATCTGGGCTGCCGTAACACGGTAACGATATTTTTTGCGTGTCTGCAGGTACGCCAGATGCTCTTTAGAGACTGCCTGCGTCGACAGATCATTTTTCAGCATGCACATCCAGCTCCTTCCAGATACGATTAAAGTATTCGTGAAACTCCACTGCTTCCCGGCGGCCCAGGGGAGTATTAATTTCGCAAGTTAACTTTATCTCGTGGATATTTTTAATCGTCCCCGGTCTTTTACTTAAAACTACTACCCGATCAGACATACTGATTGCTTCAGCAATATCATGTGTTACTAAGACGGCTGTTTTGTTCTCACTGGTAATAATCTCTTTTACCTCATCTGCCACTAATAAGCGCGTCTGATAGTCTAAGGCCGAAAATGCTTCGTCCAGCAGCAAAATTTCCGGATTAATAGCCAACGTGCGGATTAAAGCCGCCCGCTGCCGCATGCCTCCGGAGAGTTGACTGGGATAAGCATCTTTAAACTCGTAGAGGCCGTAAGTACGCAGCATTTCTTCTGCCACTGCCTTTGTTTCCTTATTCACCTTTTTCTGTACTTCCAGCCCCAGAAGAACATTGTGCCAAATCGTACGCCATTCGAACAACTGGTCATCCTGCGGCATGTAACCAACTAAGGAGGTGGGACCGCTAACCAGTTGTTCCTGGATATAGACAGCTCCCGCAGAAGGTTTAATTAATCCGGCTAGAATATTAAGCAAAGTAGTTTTGCCGCAGCCACTTGGACCAACTATACTGACAAATTCCCCTTCTGCAATATTTAGAGAGATGTCCTGCAGGGCAGAGATTTCTCCTTCAGGGCTGTAATACTTCATGGAAACTTTTTCTATTCTTACTAACTTTTCTGCCCCCATTTGCTCTCTCCTTTCCGCCTTTTAGCGTACGAGTTCCATTGCTTTTTCAGCAAATTCATTCGTTACCAATTTAGTATAGGGCGGCCGTTTGTTTAACTCACCGGCAGTCTGCATCACATCAAGCAGGCGGTTATAGGATTCTTCGGTAAAAACAGGGGTAGCAGCCCAAGCATCAATTTCTTTGTAACGAGCCGCGACCTTTGCCAAGACTTCCAGATCCGCATCCGGGAAAGAAGGCGCAATAACTTCAGCAATTTCTTCCGGTGTTTTTTCCTGTACCCAAAGCTGTCCCCGGTAGACGGCATTGGTAAACTTTTGGATTAACTCCGGGTTTTCTTCCATTAGTTTTTTCCGGGCACAGAAAACAGTATAGGGAATTTTTCCACTGTCTGCACCGACTGAAGCCACCACGTAGCCGGCGCCTTCCAGCTCCAGAGCGGAAGCAACAGGCTCAAATAATGTTACATAGTCACCTTCACCACCGGTAAAGGCACCCGCCATCAAGGCAAACTGAATATGGGTCATAACTTCCACATCTTGGCCTGGAATAATACCCTGCTTTTTAAGTACATACTCTAAAGTCATCAAAGGCATGCCGCCCTTTCGACCGCCGATAATGCTTTTGCCGCGAACTTTTTCCCAGGTAAAATCCGGATCCGGCTCCCTGGCAACTAGGAAAGACCCGTCACAAGTAGTTAGCTGAGCAAAATTTACTGCATAATTATCCTGACCTTCGTTATACACGTAAACACTGGCCTCAGGACCCATAAACCCGATATCTGCTTCGCCTGCCAGCAGCGCAGTCATCACCTTATCTGCACCCTGACCGGTAGTAACCTCCAGCCTCAACCCTTCCTCTTCAAAATATCCTTGGTTCATCGCAACATACATTGGCGCATAAAACACAGAATGTGTTACTTCGCTTAGTCTGACAGTTGTTAAATTATCGTCTTTTCCACAACCGGTTAGAGCTAATGCCACCACCAGCAGCGAAACAAGTACAAAGACAACAATCCGCTTTTGCACAACTGCAACCCCTTTCCTGATTATTATTCATAATCATAATATTGCTAAAGCCAATTTGTGTGACGGTTTCCTGCACCAAATTATTGCTTTACGCATATCTATATTAGAGTATTGCTAATTTGCTTGCTAAGGAGTGAGTATGTGAGTAAAACGATGCCATCTGTACTTGTACACGCCGAAAATAACACTTATAAACTTGGTGACACAGTCATAATCTCCGTTATTGCTAAAAAACAGGACCAACCTGCCCCTCAAGTACCGCTTAAACTTTATGTTTACGATCCCAGCGGCAAAAAAGTTTTTCACACTTCCCTGCAGACTGACAACAAAGGTAAAGCGATGGCAGTTTATCGTTTAGATAAAAAATCTCCTACCGGTAATTATTATCTGGAAGCGCAAAGCAACAGTAAGTCACTGGCTTTAGGTTCATTCATTGTGCTTCTGTAGAAGCAGATAAAATAAACTGCCGGGGAGATATCTCCCCGGCAGCAAATAAAAAGAACATAAACCAGGATGTTTATGTTCTCCGTGAACGTTTATTGTTGCGATTATTGTTGGGACGACGGTCACGTCTTTCATCGCGCTGCGGCTGATTCTCATCAATCATTTCTCCATTGGCATTGGGAATTGCCGCCCGCCGTGACAAGTCTATGCGGCCGCGTTCATCGATACCAATCACTTTAACCGGAACTTCGTCACCTATTTTAACTACATCTTCTGTTTTTTCCACCCGTTCATGGGCAAGACGAGAAATATGTATCAATCCCTCTTTGCCTGGTAAGATTTCAGCAAAAGCCCCGTATTTCTCGACTCTGGTAATTTTGCCTATATAGGTGTCGCCGACCTCTATATCTTTAGTCAATCTTTCAATCATCTCTTGTGCTTTTAAGCCACCGGCGGCATTAACGGCAGCAATATAAATTGTTCCATCCGGCTCAATCTCAATTTCCGTTTCTGTTTCTGCCACAATTTTATTAATCATTTTTCCGCCGGGTCCAATCACATCCCTGATTTTATCAGGATCGATCTGCATGGTGATAATGCGTGGAGCATAGGGAGAAAGCTCGGCACGGGGCTCGGGGATCACAGCTGTCATTTTATCCAGGATATATAGATAGCCTTTTTTTGCCTGTGCCAAAGCATGGGCCAGCAGTTCCCGTGATATGCCTTTCATTTTAATATCCATTTGCAAGGCAGTAATGCCGTCTTTAGTTCCGGCTACTTTAAGGTCCATATCGCCTAAAAAGTCTTCCATACCCTGAATATCTGTCAGTATGGCCGCTTCATCACCCTCCATGATTAAACCCATTGCAATGCCGGAAACCGGTTTCTTGATGGGCACACCGGCGTCCATGAGAGAGAGTGTGGAACCACAGACACTGGCCATCGATGATGAACCATTTGATTCAACAACCTCAGAGACTAAACGGATAGTATAAGGGAATTCTTCTTGTGAGGGCAGCACCGGCAGCAGAGCACGCTCTGCCAAAGCTCCGTGACCGATGTCACGCCGGCTGGCACCGCGCATGAAACCGGCTTCACCAACACTGTAGGGTGGGAAATTATAATGGTGCATATAGCGTTTATACTCTTCCAGTCCTAAACCATCTAAACGCTGCACATCCCCCGGTGCACCCAAAGTGCAGATATTTAACACCTGTGTTTGACCGCGTGTAAAGAGGCCGGAACCATGAGTACGCGGAAGAATGCCCACTTCCACTGTGACAGGACGGATCTCATCACTTTTACGTCCATCAGGGCGAACATTTTCCTTAATAATCATGGTGCGCATAACTTCTTTAATCAGGTCATCAAAAGCTACCCGTACATCCTGCTCATTTTCAGGATAGCTTTCGGTAAAATGCGCCAAGGTTTCATTTCTTAACTCTTCAATGGCTGTTTCCCGGGCTTGCTTCTCCACCGTACGTACGGAGCGATACAATCTTTCCTGGCAGAACTGACGTACCTCGGCCGCTATTCCCTCATCAGGTTTAAATCCGCTCACTTCCATCTTCGGCTGCCCCATTTCAGCCACCATCAGCTCCTGTAATTCTACGATGGCACGATTGGCCTCATGGCCTGCCATAATAGCTTCCAGGATCTCTTCTTCTGTTAACTCGTGTGCACCGGCCTCTACCATCATAATGGCATCTTTAGTGCTGGCTACGGTAAGGTGAAGCCGGGACGCTTCCGCTTCAGCCTGTGTCGGGTTGATTACCGGCCTGCCGTCAATCCAACCAACTACTACTGCAGCAATGGGACCGGCAAAGGGAATGTTAGAAATGGAGAGAGCTGCAGAGGCACCGCAAATTGACAATACTTCCGGGGGACAGTCCTGATCCACTGATAAGACTGTGCTCACAATATGTACAGCATTACGAAAACCATCGGGGAATAAAGGACGGCAGGGCCTGTCTGTTAAGCGGGCAGCCAGGATCGCCTTTTCTGTAGGTCTGCCCTCCCGCTTAATAAATCCGCCGGGGATCTTTCCGACAGCATACAGTCTTTCCTCATAATCAACTGTTAAAGGAAAGAAATCAACACCCTCACGAGGTTCTGCCGATGCCGTAGCTGTACATAGCAGTACAGTATCGCCGTAGCGAATTAAGACAGCACCGCTGGCCTGCTTAGCAATGCGCCCGGTTTCAAAACTTAATTCCCTACCGGCCAACTGCATTTTATAAACTTTCATCGTTTAACATCCTCTCTTGGTTACTAAAAACGACAGCTCTACCTGCTTTTTACCGTGGACAAGGTTGGTGTAATTTCCTTTCCGATAAAAAAGCGGGGTTTCCCCCGCTTTTGCTGCATATGTGATACCGGGAAACTATTTACGAAGCGAAAGCTTTGTTAAAATAGTGCGGTAACGTTCTGCATCAATTTTTCTTAAATAATTTAGCAGACCACGTCTTTTACCGACCATTTTTAGCAGGCCGCGTCTTGAGTGATGGTCTTTTTTATGCTCTTTCAGATGTTCTGTCAGGTAATTAATTCTTTCTGTTAAAAGAGCTATTTGTACCTCCGGTGAACCGGTATCATGTTCGTGTAGACGAAAACTGTTAATAATTTCTTGTTTCCGGACTGAATCCAAACTCATGAAGCACACCTCCTTTTTCTTTAATCCCCTTAAGCCAAGGCAACGTCGGAGCCTCGTTTACCTGAGCCAAAGGTTAACAGTATAGATTTTACCATAATGGTTATGCAAAGGCAAGAAAGATGAAGGCTTTATAGAGCTATTTCTTTTTCTGCTGACATTTTTTTTATCATATTCTTTGCCTGTCTCACATCAGCCTGGATCTGAGCCACCAGGGCTGAAGCATCCGGAAACTTTCTTTCCTCTCTAATTCTTTGTAAAAAGGAAACGATTAATTCCTGCTGGTAAAGATTTTTTTGCGCTGTCAACAAATATACTTCTACCGAAATCTCATCCTTATTAAAAGTAGGCCGCAGCCCGACATTAGTAAGTGCCCAATACTCTTCTTCTTTAACCTTCACCTGGGTTAAATAAACACCATTGGCCGGCAGTATTATTTCCGGGGGTGGCTGGAGATTTGCGGTAGGGAATCCCAGTGTACGCCCTCTGCCATCTCCATGAATCACCATCCCCCGTAAAAAGTATGGATACCCTAACATCAGATTAGCCTTATCTAAATCCCCCTGCTGCAGCAGCTGACGAATGGCAGTACTGCTGACCGGTTCGCCACCAATACTAACACGTTCTACAATCTGCACCAAGAAGCCTAATTCTGCTGCTGCCTTTTGTAAGTCAGCCGGTTTACCCCTGCCCCGGCTGCCAAAAGAATAGTCATAGCCTACAACTACACCGGCTGCAGATAGTTTACGGTGCAGAATCTCTGTGATAAACTGCTGGGGTGTTATAGCGGCAAATTCAGGTGTAAACGGGTGAATAATAACATAGTCCACACCTGCTTCTCCCAACATGCGGATGCGGTCCTCAACAGTCAGCAATAATTTTGTTGTTCTTTCCGGCCTTAAGATCATAGTTGGATGAGGAGAAAAGATAAGGACTGCACTTTTTTTGTTATGTGCCCTCGCCAAGTCAACAGTAGTACGAATGATAACCTGATGACCACAATGAACACCGTCAAAATTTCCTAAGGCCAAATAAATGGGTTCCTGGTGATAAAGATGAAAGGAATCAATCCCGCGTATAATCTCCATAGGCTTCACCTGCTGTGAAAAACTTTTCGCGGCTGCAGCACATTATTTTCTATCCGAGCAACAGCCAAAAAATTATTATCTGGACCGTATACACGCATTATGGTGCCTGTCGGCGGCAGATCAACCAATTTTACGGCCCTGCCGTTTTTTATTTTTGCGGCATTCTCTGCTGAAACAATCAGCGGCGGCAGCTGCCCTAAGGCAGAGTCAATGGGCAAAATTGCCTGAGCCAACTTATTTGCAGCCTGCAGGGCTGCACACTCTTCCAAAGTAAATGTTTCATTTAAATGATATGGGCCGACACTTACACGAACTAAAAATGACATATGCCCAACTGTACCCAGAGCTTCTGCCAGTTCACAACATAAGGTGCGAATGTAGGTGCCGCGGGAACAGGAAACATCAAATAACAGGGACTGTGGCTGCAGCCGCAGTAATTTCAAAGTATAAATATTGATCGGGCGGGGCTGACGTTCAACAGTTTCTCCGCGCCGCGCCCGCTGATATAGCTTTTCTCCCTGGACACGAACAGCCGAAAACATCGGTGGAATCTGCAGACGAGCACCCACAAAATCTGCCATGACTTTTCTTACCTGCTCAACCTCTAAAGGCGGTATAGTTTTTCTGGCAATTACTTGTCCCGCTGCATCTTCAGTATCTGTAGCAGTGCCTAGTGTTAATTCAGCCCGGTATGTTTTGTCCATCTGTAAAACATATTCAGATACACGTGTTGCCTGCCCGATACATAGCGGCAGTACACCGGCCGCGCCCGGATCTAGGGTGCCTGTATGTCCAATTTTGCGCGTTCCGATTACACGCCTTAAAAAGGCTACAACCTGATGCGACGTCATGCCGGGCGGTTTCAGTATATTGATAATACCGTTCATTGACTGATTTCCTCACTGACTGCAGCAAGTACTTTCTGCACTGCTGTCTGCAAATCCTCCCGTAAAGAACAGCCAGAAGCTAATTTATGGCCGCCACCACCAAAAGAGGCAGCAACCTTACCCACATCTGTTTGATGAGCGCGAAATCCTACTTTAGTCGTTCCATCCGCTTGTTCTCTAAACAGTAAACCAACTTCTACACCTTCAATGTTTTTGGCATAATTTACAATCCCGTTCACATCTTCCTCCGCCGCTTGTGCCTGCTGCATATCGTCGTCAGTTAATGCTATCCAGGCTATTCTGCCGTCAGCAGAAAAAGAGAGTTTCGCCAGCGCCTGACGCAGAACGGCCAGGGCAGCCCGAGACCGCAAATCAAAAATTAAAGGACTAAGAGTTCCCGGGTTAACTCCGGCTGCCAGTAATTCAGCCGCAATGCGGTGTGTGCGGGCTGAGGTGCTGGCGAACTTGAAAGAACCGGTATCGGTACTAATGGCAACATATAAAGCTTCCGCAATTGCCACATCCAGCCGGCAGCCTAATTCCTGCAGTAAGGCAAAAACCAGTTCACCCGTTGCCGCCGCTGTATGGTCAACATAATTTAAATGCCCAAATAAATCATTAGTAGGATGATGGTCTATATTTATTATCATCTTATTTTCAATTTTATCCCAGATTGGTTGGAGGCGATTTTTGTCTGCACAGTCTAATGCTAACACACAATCAAAATCCTGCGTTGGCAAACTGTGAGTAATAATCTTATCTGCACCAACTAAAAATTGATAGCGTTTTGGCACATCATCAGCAGAAAACATCAGGGCAGCTGCATTAAGCTGCTGTAAGGCTAAGCCCATGGCCAAAATTGAGCCAATGGCATCACCGTCAGGTGCATGATGAGAAGTAATAAGCACTGAACGACAAGTATGCAGTTTTTGGGCAATTTCTGCTAAACTATTCACCATCATCGTCCTTCTTCATTTTGCGTAGTACTTCATTAATATGGGCCCCATAAGCTATAGAACGATCTAAATGAAAAGTTATTTCCGGGGTGTGGCGCAAACGAACGCGTCTGCCAATTAAAGATCTGATAAAACCGGTGGCCTTCTCCAGAGCTGCCAGTGTACCTTGTTGTTCCTCATCACTGCCAAAAATACTCAGGTACACTTTGGCATGACTAAAATCCCTGGTCACATCTACACCAGTCACACTAATCATACCGCTGACGCGGGGATCTTTAACCTCATCACGTAAGATACTGCTGATTTCTCTTTTTATTTCTTCGGCAACCCGGTGTGCCCTTTGTTGTGACATTGTATAACCTCCAAACCAACGAAAGATTATGCAGGTTTTATTTCTTCAATGGTATAGGCCTCGATAATGTCGCCTTCCTTAAAGTCATGGAATTTCTCCAATAAAACACCACATTCAAAGCCGGCTAAAACCTCACGTACATCATCTTTAAACCTTCTTAATGTTTGTACCTTTCCTTCATGTACTACCACGCCGTCCCGTATAACTCTGATATCAGCAGAACGTGTAATCTTGCCCTCCAAGACATAGGAACCGGCAATGGTACCAAGGCGAGACACTTTAAAGAGCTGTCTTACCTCTGCCTGGCCTAAAATCACCTCTGTATATTGGGGAGCCAACATCCCTTTAAGCGCTGACTCAACTTCTTCAATGGCTTCGTAAATAACACGATATAGGCGGATTTCCACATTTTCTCTTTCTGCTATTTTTCGCACATTAGGTTCCGGACGGACATTAAAACCAATAATTAAAGCATTGGAAGCAGAAGCCAGCATGACATCTGATTCAGCAACTGCACCGACACCACCATGAATAATCTGCACACGCACCTCATCATTTGACAGCTTAAGCAATGAGTCACGCAGTGCTTCAAAAGAACCTTGTACGTCAGCTTTAATAATGATATTTAAATCTTTTACTTCGCCTTGTTGAATCTGCTCAAAAAGGTCGTCTAAGGAAACCTTGGCTGATTTATTAAGCTCCACTTCACGCTTCTTTTCAGCTCGTTTTTCCGCTATTTGACGCGCCATTTTATCATCAGTTACTGCCTGCAAATCGTCTCCGGCCTCCGGCACATCTGTTAAACCTAAAATTTCCACAGGAGTTGAGGGGCCGGCTTTCTTAATCCGCTTACCCTTATCATCAACCATGGCCCGGACTTTACCGTAAATGGTGCCACAGATTACAGAATCTCCAACCCTTAATGTGCCATCTTGGATCAAGACAGTGGCGACGGGACCCCGTCCTTTATCTAATTTGGCTTCAATAACTGTGCCAAGGGCAGGCTTGTTGGGGTTGGCCTTCAATTCTGCCATTTCTGCAACCAAGAGGATCATTTCCAACAACTCGTCGAAACCTATTTTTTTCAGAGCTGAGATTTCGACCATAATAGTGTCGCCGCCCCACTCCTCAGCAACCAAACCATATTCTGTCAGCTGCTGTTTGACGCGCTCAGGATTGGCGCTCTCTTTATCAATCTTATTAATGGCAATAATAATGGGAACGCCGGCTGCTTTGACGTGATTGATAGCTTCTACAGTTTGCGGCATCACACCGTCATCAGCAGCTACTACAATTACTGCGATATCTGTAACCTGGGCTCCACGTGCCCGCTTGGAAGTGAAGGCGGCATGACCGGGCGTGTCTAAAAAAACAATCTTTTTACCTTGATAGTAAGCCTGATATGCACCGATATGCTGTGTAATACCGCCGGCCTCCTGGGCCGTCACATTGGCTTTACGGATAACATCAAGTACTGATGTTTTGCCATGATCAACGTGACCCAGTACTGTAACCACAGGTGAACGCAGCTGGAGGTCTTCCTCCTTGTCTTCAACTGCTTCCACCAGTTCGGCTTCATACTTGTCAACCTGAATTTCCACTTCAAAACCATATTCCTCTGCTAACAACTGGGCTACTTCGGTGTCAATAGCCTGATTAATAGCAGCCATTACACCCAAACCAATCAGCTTACTAATAATTTCACCCGCACCTACGCCCAGTTTATCTGCCAGTTCACCAACTGTTATACGGCTGCCCAGCACGACCGTATTTTCCCTTTTCTGCTGTTCATTAAGCAGTCTGGCCTCGCGTCGTGCCCGGCGCTCTCGTTTATCCAGTTTCTTTTTTGGGCGTTTAGCTGTTTGTTTGTTCTTTTGCTGCGCCACTGCATTATTGTTTTGTTTGGCAGACCTGCTTTTCCGTTCCTGTTTTTGTTTAGGTTTTGCACTGGGCGCGGCTGATTCAGCAGCTGCCTGTTTTTGTGGGGTCTGCTGTCCTTGTTTCGTATGTCTGCCTGGTCTTTTTTGCTGATCGTTGTCACTACTTTTTTGGGTCTGATGTTTCTTTTTTTTGTCTGCTGCCTTTGGCTTACTCTGCTCCGTTGTTATCTTCTTTTGTTCCTGAGCCTTACTGTCTGCCAATTCTTTTGTATAAGAAGCAGGCGGTTCTCCTTTACCTGTTAATTGGTAGCGGATATGGTCTGCTGACGCTTTATCAACAACACTCATATGGTTTTTAACATCACAACCAATTTCTGTCAGCAAGTCAATGATGCGCCTGCTGGGCACTTCTAACTCCCTTGCTAATTGATACACTCTAACTTTTGACATGGGCTACACCTCCATTAGTTTGGCCTCCTTAAACATTACTCTGTAGTTAATAAAGTTTTTAATCGCGCGGCAAAACCTTCGTCAGTTACAGTTACTGCTGCACGCGGGGATGTCCCCAGGGCAGCACCTAATTGAGCTTTATCTGCAAAAACAAGCAGGGGGACACGATAGGTTTTGCTTTTATCACGATATCTTTTTTTTGCTGCCTCACCGGCATCACCGGCTAAAAGCAGTAGTTTAGCCTGACCGCTGCGAATTGCCGCCAAATTGGCTTCTTCAAACCATGTTAGCTTGCCGGCACGACGTGCCAAGCCCAAAAGAGATAATGCTTTATTTGGCATCTTATTCTTCCTCCGCCAGTTGTGCAGCTAATGCTTCTACAACCGCAGGAGATATTGACTGCTGTAAACTACGTTCAATTCTTTTCGCTTTAACTGCCTGCTCCAGGCAGCTTTTTTTTCGGCAAATGTAGGTACCGCGACCTGACTTTTTTCCCGTTGGATCAATCTCCACCTCTCCTTGTGGAGTACGTACAATCCGGACAAGTTCTTTTTTCGCTTTTTGCTCTTGACAGCCAACACAAGTACGTAAGGGGATTTTACGTCGTTTCACTTAAGTCATCCCCCTCCAGCGAATAATTAGCTGCTGTCGTCTCTTTTTCTGCAGCCTGACTCTCACTGGAGATATCAATTTTCCAACCTGTCAGCTTGGCAGCTAAACGGGCATTTTGTCCCTCTTTACCAATAGCCAGTGACAATTGGTAATCCGGTACAATCACACTGGCTACCTTCTGCTCTTTGAGCAGCGTAACAGAAACAACTTTTGCCGGTGAGAGCGAGTTAGCAACAAAGATTTCCGGATCTTCATCCCATTTAACTATATCTATTTTCTCACCGCGCAGCTCATTGACAATAGCCTGTACACGTGCCCCTTTTGGCCCGACACAGGCCCCCACGGGATCAACATCTTTATTTTTGGCATGCACAGCTAATTTAGAGCGTTGTCCCGCTTCCCGGGCTACCGATTTAATTTCTACCGTGCCGTCAAAGATTTCAGGCACTTCTAATTCAAACAATCTTTTTACCAATCCAGGATGGGTTCTGGATACAGTTATTGAG
>JAAYKP010000047.1 GCA_012522335.1 Bacillota bacterium | reverse complement strand
TTAAGGCAGCAGGTGCAGGCCGACGGCGCCGACCTGGGGGTGGCTTTAGACGGAGATGCCGATCGTTTAGGTGTTATCGATCCTGACGGTCGTTACTACAGCCCCAATGAAATTTTAACTTTATTTATGGAATATCTGCTGCAGGAGCGGGGCTGCCGCGGGGCAGTGGCGCGCACTGTGGCCACTACCCATATGTTGGACCGCCTGGCAGAGCATTACGGCTGTCCCGTGCTGGAGACGCCGGTTGGTTTTAAATATATCGGTCAGGCTTTACGTGAACAAAATGCTTTTTTAGGCGGCGAGGAAAGCGGCGGTGTCAGCATTAACGGCCATCTGCCGGAAAAAGACGGTATCTTTGCCGCGCTGCTGTTTATAGAAATGCTGGCGAAAACGGGCCAAACGGCAGCGGCGCTGTTGGACAGCATTAAAGAGCGTTTCGGTCCCGTGTATACGGAACGTCTTGATCTGCGTACCACTGCAGCGGACAAGACTGCCGTGATGGAAAAAATGGCACACTGGCAGCCGCCTATACTGGCCGGCCGCGAAGTGGCGGCGGTTAACCGGCTTGACGGTTTAAAGCTTATCCTGGATAACGGCAGCTGGTGTTTAGTGCGTCCCTCGGGGACAGAACCTGTTTTCCGCATCTATACGGAAGCAGCAAGTGAAGCAGAAAAAACGTTGATCCAAAATGAAGTGAAAAAATCATTGTTTGGGTAAAAAAGGAGTGATGGTCAGTGATGGATTTACAGGTCACGAGCGGCTTACCGCTGCAGGCTGATGGGGACGGCCGGCTTATTTTTGGCGCCGGACTGACGGTGGTGACGCCGGCTGTGCGCACAAGAGAGGAAATGCGGGAAGTGCTGCTGGACCCTGAAGCAGACGCACCGGCCGAGCTTTATTATATGTATCGCGATGTTTGCCGGCAGCAGGATCGTGAGCTGCTGGCGCAGCATGGCCTGCGCTATGATGTGACGGTGATCCGCCCCGGGCTGCTGGGCAGAGAATATATCAAAACGGCCGGCCATTATCATCCTCTCAAACCGGGTACGGAAGTAACCTATCCGGAGGTGTATGAGGTGCTGGCCGGTAAGGCCCACTATCTGCTGCAGACTGAACCGGACGAAGATGGTGTGGAGGCCATCCTGATCGAAGCCACAGCCGGTGATAAAGTATTAATCCCTCCCGGTTACGGCCATATTACCATTAACCCCGCGTCAGAGTTTTTAATTATGAGCAACTGGGTGGCTGCCGATTTTACTTCCGTTTACGGCCCCATCAAAGAACTGGCCGGCGGCGCCTATTTTGAGGTGCAGACTGCGGATGAGGAGGGTCAGTTTATCGTTAACCCCAGCTATCAGCCCACACCGCGGCTCAGTACGCGCCCGCCAGAAGAGCGGCCCGAATTTGGTTTAATCCGCGGACGTCCCATGTACCTGGAGTTCCTGGAGGCACCGGAGAAGTTTGCTTTTCTGACGGCACCGGAACAATACTTCTAATAGAAATAAACAGAGCACGCTTGGCCGGCGTGCTCTGTAATTTTATGCTGGTAAACATGAGAGGCGAAAAGTGTGACCGTTACCGATGGCACTTATAGTTTAATGTTTAGCGTTAATCTGCAGGCGGCGGGAACGGATGCGCCCTTGTTCTGCTTTATTCATGCGAACTTCTAAAACTCCATGCTTGTAGTCAGCCCAGGCCTCATCCGGTTTTACTTCCGCCGGCAGCGGAACAGTGCGGGAGAATCGACCGATCCGCCGTTCCTTCAGCCGGTAACCGTCTTCATCCCGCTCGCTGCTGCGTTTTGTTTCACCGCTAATGGTGATCTGCAGTTCATCCACCGTCACATTTAAGTCTGTCGGTTCCACGCCGGGAATTTCCGCCGTGACGACAACTTCCTTATCAGTTTCATGCACATCGACTGACGGTCCGGCAGCACGCGGCAGGGTCTGGCTGAGGGCGGGCAGAAACGGTGTTTCGCCAAACATATGGCGCATTTCATCCCGCATGCGGGCAAATTCGCCGAAAGGATTCCAGACATTGGGCATACTTTTCCCTCCTTTAAATAAAGATTTGTGCTTTTAAATTTAAGTTGTGAAATTAAAAGAAGATTATACATGGCAGCTGCCGCAAACAAAAGGATAAAGGTTTTGCCGAATGTGCAGAGAAAATATTCATGTTAAAGCTAAAGGTTGGGCAGTCTTTGCCGATAGTTTACTTGAAAGCAAGGAAAGGATGTTTGCCGTGAAAATTACTAACCGTGGGATACAAATAAATAAAGTGTATCAGCAGGTAGAGAAAAAAGAGATTAAACAAGAAAAGTCTCCGGCAGAAAAAAGCGATTCTCTGACTATCTCTGCCGGCGCCAATAAAGTAGCAGAAGCTGTTAAGCTGGTACAAGAGCTGGATGATGTACGCCTGGAGCGTGTAGAAGAGCTGCGTCAAGCAATCGCTGAGGGTAAATACCAGGTAGACAGCAGGAAACTGGCAGAGGCGATGCTGCCGGATAAAGAATAGCGCTCTGAAAGGAGGATAAGCGATGAATGTTTTGCGTCTGACCGGAATTGCTTCCGGTTTTGATACCGAACAGATAATTCAGGATTTAATGCGTGTGGAGCGGCTGAAAGTTGATCGCTTTTATCAGCAGCGCCAAACGCTGGAATGGCAAAAAGAGCAGTACCGTGAATTAATCAATAAAGTGCGTGTTTTTCGCGATACTTATTTTGATCTGCTGAAACCGGAAACAAACCTGACTTCACCGGCGGCACTGAAAAAAATGTCGGTCACGGTCTCCGAGGCAGAACTGGTGACGGTTACGGCCTCTGCCAATGCTGTTCTCGGTGAATCTACTTTTCAGGTGCTCCAGAGCGCGGCGGCAGCCAAAGCTGTCTCCAGCGGCATTACCGCCGGCAGTGAGCATGGCGAACGGCTCAGCCTTGCAGACACAATGGGTGAGCTGGCAGGCAAGTTGGCTGCCGGGCTTACTTTCGTCTTTGATGAAAACGACCAGTTTACACTGACAATAAATGATGAAGCAATTATCATCAATAAATCCGATACCCTGCAGGCTGTACTGACTAAAATTAATAACAGCAAGGCAGGGGTACAGGTTTCCTACAGCAGCTTTAGTGACAGCCTGACCATGACTGCCCGCCAAACCGGTTATGGTTATATCACCACTGATGACGGCGGCCATTTCTTCTCCGCCTTAGGTTTTGCGGTGACAGACGGCAGGGTGGGCGAAGCCGGTCGTGACGCTGAATTTAAAATTAACGGTTTTACAGGCAGCAGCAGCGCCAATACTTTCACTGTGGACGGCTTAACCTATACCATTAGGCAGAATATTGCAGCCTCAGACAATGCGCCGGAAATCACCGTAAGGACGGAAATTGATACGGAGGCTGTCTATAAAACCCTGGAGTCCTTTGTTAACGATTACAACAAGTTAATTGAGGAAATAAACGATAAGCTTAATGAAGAGTACTTCAGGGATTTTCAGCCGCTCACCGAGGAACAAAAAGAAAGCATGTCTGAGAAAGAAATTGAGCTGTGGGAAGAAAAAGCAAAAAGCGGCCTGCTGCGGCGTGATTCCGCCTTGGAAAATATGCTGCGCAACCTGCGTTCCGTCCTTTATGATTCCGTGGACGGCATGAATATTACGCAAATCGGCATTCAAACCAGCAGGGATTACCGTGACCGGGGTAAGCTGGTGCTGACTAACGGCGGCGCTGACCTGAAAAAAGCCATTGCCGAGCAGCCGGACCGGGTGGTAGAGCTCTTTTCCCGCCGCTCGGAAATTTCCTACAGTGCCACCTTAACTGCGGAGGAGCGGACCCAGCGTTATGCCCAATCCGGCCTCGCTGCCCGTCTCAGCGATATATTAAACGATAATATCCGCACTACACGTGATGAGAACGGCAAGAAAGGTATCCTGCTGGAAAAAGCGGGCATTAAAGGGGACATCACTGAATTTCAGAATTTTTATGATAACCGCATTAATGAGCTCAATAAACAGATTGACCGCTTAAATGAGCTCTTTGCCAAAAAGGAGGAAGCCTACTACCGTCAGTTTGCCGCCATGGAAAAAGCACTGCAGCAGCTTTACTCGCAAAGCAATTATTTAATGAGTCAGCTGCAGAATAACGGCTATTGATGATTGACCATGAGTAACGGATTGATTAAACAGCTGAGTCAACATTACCGCCTGCAGCTGCAGGACTATCGTCGACTTGCCCTGCAGACAAAGGAACTGCTGGCAGCAGTACAAAACAGCACGGCAGGCAGCGGAGAGCAGCTTCTGCTGCTGCTGGCTGAACGGCAAAAGCTGCTGGATGCCATTGAAGAGCGGCAAAAAAATTCCCTTCCCCTCTGGAGCGCCCTGCAGGAAAAGCTGGGGTTTCAGCCGCAGGCCGAGGAACTGCCGCGCCTTTTTCCCACTGCTGAAGCCAAAGCTGTTGCTGCTGCCCATGGGGAGATACAAAGGCTGCTGCAGCAAATTCTGGCCAACGATGAACTGATTCGCAGCGGCCTGGCCGATGCCCGGGCGCAGCTGCAGCAGGAACTGCAGACCATGCAGCGCAGACGGCAGGCAGCCCGTTCTTACAGCTCAAGTCCTGCCCAGAACACGGGTATCTTTTTAGACCAAAAAAAGTCTTAGCGCAAAGCTCAAGTTATACATTTAAAGGTCGATGAAACTAGCGAGAGACAGTGTTGGTGGGGCGGCCGACCCATGACGCTGTTTTTCATAAAAACGTCCCTAACGGACTAGGGACAAAAAATTCAAGGAGGAATAAAAATGAGAATCAACAACAACCTCATGGCCATGAACTCTCATAGGCAGTTGAGCATCAATCAATCTAACGCCAGCAAATCCATGGAGAGACTCTCCAGCGGTATGAGAATTAACCGTGCCGGTGATGACGCAGCAGGATTGGCCATCTCTGAGAAAATGAGAGGTCAGATCCGCGGCTTGAAGCAGGCCCAGAGAAACGCTCAAGACGGTATTTCCTTGATTCAGACTGCTGAAGGTGCTCTTAATGAGACTCATGCTATTCTCCAGCGGATGCGGGAGTTAGCTGTTCAAGCAGCGAGTGACACGAATATCGGTGTTGACCGTTCGGAGATTCAAAAAGAAATGAACGAACTGATCGATGAACTTGATAGGATTGCGAATCAAACTCAGTTTAACGAACAGAATCTTTTGGACGGAACTTTTACTGACAAAAAGTTCCACATCGGAGCTAATGCATCTCAGGACATAACTTTGAGTATTGCCTCTATGAAGTCTGGTGCTGCGGCCGGCGGAGGAACAGGAACACCTGCAACTTCGTTCAGTGATTATACTCAACAAGTGGGCGGGAAGGATATTACCCTCAACGGAGAGTACAGCGGAGCTGACGATGGGAGTTTGTTCCTGCAATCGGTAGCTGACGGTGAAAACTTTAAGTATCAGTACTCGACTGACGGAAGCAATTGGCAGGATCTCTCCACTGACACTACTGTTCTAGGTATTACGCTCACATTTTCTGATGCTCCCACCGAAGCGACAACTGAGCCTGTTGAGATTGAGTTGAAGGCAGCAGTTGCCGGT
>JAAYKP010000046.1 GCA_012522335.1 Bacillota bacterium | reverse complement strand
TTAGACCCCGACCAGCTGTTTTTGTTTGCTGCGGGCAATGTTCACATTGTCCTGCTGACGATTCTGCAGGGCTGTGACCGCACTGGGTTTATCTTCATAGCGGTAGTCCATGCCTTTCTGCTGCTGGTGCTGGGCAATCACCACATGGCTGGGGACTGCATTGACGTCATGGTTGACTTTCTGCTGATACCAGAAGAAGCGGTGATTGTCCGGCAGGTTGTTAACGTTTTGCAGCACTTCCTTGTCTGCCGTCAGTTCAATCTGCTCACCGAGGATCTGGCGTACATAATCCTTAGTGTCGTGGAACTGCAGCAGTTTGGGGAAGGTGCCGTTGGGGATCACCTGCTGCCAATCTTTATTTTCATGCTGGGCCAGCAGTTCCTTGGCCCGGTGCAGCTGGGCAATTTCCTGCTGCAGATGCATTTCCCAGATTTGTTTGATATGGGGGTCTTTTTCGTCCTGATAGAAAGAGTAATAAAGGTAGCACTCCACATATTCGTGCAGCAGCAGGCTTTCCAGCCAGGTACAGGTGGGATCCATCAAGGAGCCGTACTGGCTGACATGCTGCTCTTCAATTAAGGCGATTTCCTGATACAGCTGACGTCCTAAATCATTATAATAGGTGGGGCCGATATTCATGTAGAAATTCATGGTCTGCTGTTCCGCGGCGGTAATAATCAAAATGTTTAGCTTGGTGCGGATGTCGGCGTTTTTAAAGTTGATGTAGCCCCTGACCGCTTCACTGGGGTGCCGGTGTTCGGCGATGGTGGGGCGGCCCGGCGTTATTTCCACATATTCCTTTACCAGTTTCTGGGCCGGAATGTTTTTGTCCAGGTCAAGGAGATTGGCGTAGCGGTATAAATGGTCGAAATCCTCCAGCAGGGCAAAATCCAGGGTGTCCTTGACATAAGGATCGGGCTCGTTTTGCGCCAGCCAGGCCGTCAGATCTACGGCCACATGTTCGTAGCCGATGGTTGTTTCCAGTGGTGTTTCACCGATTGGTGACAGCCAGTTAATGCGTTTTTGCTGCTGCTGTTCAATGCGGCGGGAAAAGGCCAGCTCGCGCCGCAGTTCGTTATCGGTACAGTGGCGGTGGAACTGGTGCGAAAAGATGGCTGCCTCCACTTCAATGCCGTTCATTAAAATGACGCGTACTTTGGTATGGGGGTCAACCATGTTTTTGTCATAAGGCTTAGGGTAAATAGTTTTCCAGTCCATGACGGCGTCACCGAGCGGGATAGGTTTTTCTGCAAAGGGATTAAACATCTGCATCTCCTTCCATCGTTCCTTAATCTTTTACAGTTTCCCAAACAAAGGGCTCCTTTATACCGGAAAAGAAGCAGGAATATTACTGATTGTAATTGGTAAACTAAAGACGATTATCACGAGAAAGGAGATGTGGCAGTGACAATTAACCAACAAGAACTGGAAAACCTGCGGCACTTAATCGGTGCCCATGCTACCGGTGCCAACAAACTGCAGGCTTATGCCCAGCAGTGCAGTGACCCGGAAATTAAACAGATGTTTCAGGAGTCTGCCAACAGAGCGCAGCAGACGAAACAGAAACTTATGCAATTTTTAAATTAGTGAGGAGGGACAATGATGCAAGATAAAGACATGGTCAGCGATGTACTATCCCAGCTTAATGCCAGCCTGACTAACTATGCCACGGCCATTGCCGAGTCGGAAAACCCGCAGTTAAGGCAAACTTTAATCCAGATCAGGAATGCAGACGAGCAGTTCCAATTCCAGTTAAGCCAAAAGGCGATGGAAAAAGGCTACTATCAACCGGCCAAAGAGGCTGCTCAGAATGTCATTCAGGAGTATAAAAGCCAGCTTAGTTCAGGTTAAAGATTAAACAGCCACCTGGTTTGCCCCGGTGGCTGTCTGCATGTTAAGGCTGCTGTTCAATTATTGCCTCTAAACCTTGGCGGTCAAGAATAATAATTTGGCGCTGTCCTACTAACTTAATTAGTCCCTGTTCCTGAAAGGCAGCCAGTTTGCGGCTTAAAGTTTCCTGGCTCATGCCGATGTGGGAGGCAAAATCGCCCTTTGTCATTTTGAGCGTAACTTTGGGCTGCTCCCGGGAAAGGGCGAGCAGGCTTTGTGCCAAGCGCTGCTCCACTGAATGGAGGCTGATGTCTTTGATCAGATTTTCGGCCTTTTCTAAACGGCGGCTTAATTCCTCCATAATTTTAAAAGCAATGGCCGGATATTTCTGCATTAATTTTTTTAACTGCTGACCTTCAATCATGCACATGGTGGTGTCGGTAATGGCG
>JAAYKP010000045.1 GCA_012522335.1 Bacillota bacterium | reverse complement strand
CGCGTCGATGATATTGTCCTCTTTAAGCCCTTAACGCTGGCAGAACTTAAACAAATTGTTGCGCTGCAGCTGAATCTGCTGCGGCAGCGTCTGGCTGAACGCTTTATTGAGCTGGAACTGACGGAAGCTGCCCAAGCAAGATTAGCCCAAGCCGGTTATGATCCTGTTTACGGAGCACGTCCGTTAAAACGCTACATACAAAAAGAACTGGAAACTGTTTTAGCACGCAAATTAATCGCCGGTGAGCTGCGAGAACATCATAAGGTCTTGATCGATGCCGATGAAAAAGGCTTGATTTTCACAATCACCCCGCAGAATTAAGGGCATCCCCCTTAACAACCCCGACAACAAAAAAGCGGCGCTGCGCCTCCTAGCGCAGCGCCGCTTTTTTGTTTACATAATTTCCATACAAATCAAAACGCCGTCACTTTGCCTCCGCATCACGAAAGTAGTTAAACCACTGCCCAAAGGGAAAGCCGGCTATTGTTTTGTTTTGGTACTGCAGCCACAGCTGCCGGCAGCCTTCTGCAAGATGATGTGACTTGATGCCGTGGGAAAGCGATAAATAAGCTTCCATATACGCGGCAAAATGATCACAGGCACGAATTAATTCACCGTCAATGGGAGAATAGCGGTCTTCATTATACCGGGAGGAGATGGCATCGGCCTCCACAATAGTTACCTGACCGTCAAGCAGCACTCTGTTGGCAAACTCATTTTCCGTAAAATAGCGCAGTTCTTGATGCCAGGCTGCCGGCAGCAGGGGCAGCAGCTTCTCTTCTACCTGCCGCTGCTCAATATCTTTGATCAGCTCATCCAGGCCGGCTACAGAACGCTTCACGGGGGAAACAATATCGCGAGTCAATACTTCAGGCAGATCATGAAAAAGACCTGTCAGATAGTTGTTAACTAAACGCTGATCACAGGCATTTAGCTCGGTGCTTACCAAATAAGAGAGCATGGCAACTATCAGCATATGCCCCAGGACAGAAGTTTCAGGCAGCCGCGCCGTCTGCGCCCATCGCTGCTGAAAACGCAGCTGTCCTACTAAATCCATAAAATGACTTGTTTTCTTGCCTAACTGCAGCTTCTGTACGCCGGCAAGATGATAATGCTCTTCAATCTCATCCTCAATGGCTGCTTTAGTCTCCTCTAAACCATATAAATTGGCATTTAAAGTATAGACCAGTCTAAACTCCCAGTTAGTAGCCAAATAATGAGAGGCCTTGAGAATACTTTTTTCCCGTTCACTATATTCGGGCTGAAACAGATAAGCTTTAAATTTTTCCAAAAAATTATCCCTGACTCCTGCCAGCGCTTCAGTCAGCTGAGCAATAACCCACTGATTTAACTGCTCACCTTTTTCGTCCATCAATTTGTGAAAGATTGGCGGTTTGATATCCGTGAGAATGATACGGTGTAAAAATTCGAAAAAGCCACCTTCAATCAGCTGCCGCCAGTTTACAACAGCGTTACGGTCTGTCTGTTCAAATTTAGCCAGCAGGTAAGCATAAACCATCTTCTGCGCCTGCTTATCCAGTTCCGTAAAACCTTTATAGGGACGGTTATGGTCATTCCAGCGCTGAATACTGGCAGCATCAAACAATAATTCAATTAATTCTTTTTTAATCATCTCAAACTCCCCAGTTCTGCTGTTCCTCATTTTACCATACTGCCGCGCGGCCGGATTCAACTGTTCACCCCTTCAGACCCAATAGCCTGCTCACCGTCTGCTTCCGGCAGCTCCTGCACATCTTTCAGCTTCCGTTCAATAGTACGTGATTTACGGGAAGCATCATCAATGGTATTACTGGCTTCCTGCAGTTTCTTTCTCGTTTTTTCCAACAGATCGCCAAAACGACCAAATTCCGTTTTCACTGCTCCCAACAGCGACCAAACTTCACTGGTACGTTTTTCAATGGTTAAAGTGCGAAATCCCATCTGCAGGCTGTTTAAGAAGGCAGCCAAAGTAGTGGGACCGGTAATTGCTACTTTGTAATCACGCATTAATGTCTCAAATAAACCGCTGCGGCGTAAAACCTCTGCATATAAACCCTCAAAAGGTAAAAACATAATGGCAAAATCCGTCGTTGCCGGCGGATCTAAATATTTATCCCGGATATCCTTGGCACATTTTTTTATGCTGACCTCCAGCTGCCTGGCACAGCTTTCAGTCTGAGCAGCGTCTCCGCTTTCATAAGCATCTAACAGCCGTTGATAATCCTCCAGGGGAAACTTGGCATCAATAGGCAGCCAGACAACTTGTTCCTCTTTACCCGGCAGCTTGACGGCAAATTCCACCCGCTCATTTCTTCCCGGCTTGACAGCCACATTGGCCGCATACTGATCTGGTGTTAAGATTTCATCAAGAATGCCGGCCAGCTGTATTTCACCCAGCGTACCGCGTACCTTAACATTCAGTAAAGCTTTCTTTAAATCGCCTACGCCGGTGGCCAGATTCTGCATTTCACCTAAGCCCTGGTGCACCTGCTCCAGCCGTTCACTAACCTGCTTAAATGATTCTCCCAGACGTTTTTCCAGTG
Organism: Bacillota bacterium; assembly: GCA_012522335.1. Taxonomy (GTDB): domain Bacteria; phylum Bacillota; class Dethiobacteria; order Dethiobacterales; family Dethiobacteraceae; genus UBA9865. Next base: position 525 of record JAAYKP010000045.1, on the reverse strand, counting down.
TGCTGTGCAGCTTCTCTTCTACAGTCGCCCTGATTTTCTCCAGTTTTTCGGTATTGTCAGCCTGCAGTTCCTGGAGTTTCCCTTCTAAGGTGCCGCGCATTTTTTCCAGTTTTTCTTCACTGCTTTGCACCAGTTTCTCCAGCTGCTCTGCCAAATCGCCAAATTTTTGTCGCTGTGCAGCATTTAACTCATTAACACTAATACGAAAGCTTTCTTCAAATGACTGCAGCGCTTTCCCCAGTTCGGTACGGTTTTGCAGTGCATCTGTGTTCAGCTGATGCTGCAGAAACGCCAACTTTTCTTCCATAGTTTTGCGCAGGGCATCCAAACGCTGTTCATTACTGGCTGTAAGGGTATCCAGTTGGGCTTTCTGCAGCATCGTCATCTCCATCATCTGTTTGACCAGGGAGTCACCCCAAGCCCTGACAGAAGCATTTACTTCTTCACGGTTTTGACGTGCTGTTAAGTTAATTTCATTACGTAAAGACGTTAAATCCTCACGCAGCATTCTGCTTATTTCCCTAT
>JAAYKP010000044.1 GCA_012522335.1 Bacillota bacterium | reverse complement strand
CTGTTTTACGGGGTTATTTCCCCGTTTCTTTTTTACGAACGGCGCTGGCCGAGCTGGAGGAGTTTTTAACTTCTCTGCCTGCTTTTGGTTTGCCGGCGGCCAGTCTGCAGTGGCGGTATGTAGATGATGTGGAGTGGGAAAATAAATGGAAAGATTACTGGCATCCTACCCCGGTTGGGCAGAAACTGCTCATCGTGCCCAGCTGGCGGCAGGTTGAAGATACAGAGGGGCGGCTGCAGATTGTGCTTGACCCTGGTGCTGCTTTTGGTACCGGCAGTCACGAAACTACCCGGCTGTGCCTGGACTTGTTGGAAAAGCTGGTTGTGGGCGGCGAAACGGTGCTGGACTTAGGCTGCGGCTCCGGTATCTTATCTGTAGCGGCCCGCATTTTAGGTGCAGGCAGCGTGGTGGGGGTAGATTATGATGAGGTGGCAGTCCGCAGCAGCCGGGAAAATGCCGCTCTTAACGGCCTGGAGGATATAAAATTCTACCAGGGCAATTTGTTCGCAGAAGCAGTCTGGAAGCTGCTGCCTACTGCCGAGATCATTGCTGCCAACTTAACGGCAGATATTTTGCTGGGTATTAAGGATTACCTGCCCTCTGTCGCACGGCCGGGCAGCAAGCTGATTTGCTCAGGTATCATCAGGGAGCGGGCGGAAGAAGTAAGCAAAGAAGTGTTTGCCGATAATTTTCAACTGCTGGCACAATATGATGCCGGTGAATGGACGGCACTGCTGGGGGAGCGAAGGAGATGAACCGTTTTTTTTATCATACAGCACAGCGAGAAGCTGATATTGTTCGTCTGCAGGGCGATGATGTTCAGCATTTAACACGCGTTCTGCGTGCAGCTGTCGGCAGCCAAATTGAACTATGTGATGAGCGGGAGTGCTGCCATACCGCCCGCATTACCGAGATCAGACAGGACGAAGTCCGCTGTGTCTTAGAATCACCTCTCTCCAGCAGTGAACCCCGGACGAAAGTAGACCTTGCTTTTGGGCTGCTCAAAGGGGAAAAGACAGAGTTTGTTCTGCAAAAAGCTGTCGAATTAGGAGTTAACAGTCTCAGACCCTTTTACAGTGAGCGCACAGTGGTGCGCCCTAAACAGACGCAATCTGCCCGGCAGCAGCGGTGGCAGAAAATTGTCAGGGCAGCCGCGGCACAGGCCCGGCGTAACCGGGTACCGGAAGTAGTGCAGCCCTTACAGTGGCCGGATTTATTGTCAAGTTTTACTGACTATGATCAGGTTGTTCTTTTCTGGGAGGCAGAGGCAGAGCAATCTTTGGCACAAGCTTTACGAAAATGTGTGCCTGGTGCACGAATTTTACTGCTGACCGGTCCTGAAGGCGGTTTCAGTGAGGCGGAAGTGCAGGGAGCGGCGGCGGCAGGAGCAGAAATTGTCACCCTGGGACCACGTATTTTACGTGCAGAAACCGCAGCCATCACAGCTGTTGCCTTAACTTTGTATGAAGCTGGAGAAATGAGGAGATAAAGATGCCAACAGCAGCCTACTATACTTTAGGTTGTAAAGTGAATCAGACTGACACGGCTGCCCTGCAGCACTTAATGGAGGAATCCGGCTACCAGACTGTCCCCTTTGAAGAAGAGGCTGATGTTTATGTCATAAACACCTGCACCGTTACGCATTTGAGTGATCGAAAATCCCGGCAGATGATCCGTCGGGCGCGGCGAAAAAATGCAGAAGCAGTAATTGTGGTGACCGGCTGTTATGCTCAGGTGGCAGCAGAAGATGTGATGACTCTGCCGGAAGTAGATTTGGTTATCGGCACCCATGCTCGGAACAGACTGCCTGAATTGATTGAACAGGCTAAAACAGGTCGTTTGAACTGTGTTGCCCCGCTGGAGGAGAAGACTGCTTTTGATAATCTGGGTGTTGGTTATACCCATGAGCGTACCCGGGCCTTTTTAAAAGTGCAGGAAGGCTGCCGGCAGTTTTGTTCTTATTGTATTGTGCCCTATGCCCGGGGCCCGCTGTACAGCCGCCCTCTGGCTGAGACCGTCAGGGAAGCAGAAAAGCTGGTGGCCCAAGGTTTTCGGGAACTGGTCTTAACGGGTGTACACCTGGGCAGCTATGGTGTTGATCTTCCTGATGACTTCCGACTAAGCGATCTGCTGCGCGAGCTGGCAGCCGTACCCGGACTGGAACGTATTCGTATTTCTTCCCTTGAACCAACGGAAGTGACAGCAGACTTAATTGAAGTTATGCTTGACAACCCCAATGTTTGTCACCATTTACACATTCCCCTGCAGAGTGGTGATGATTACATTTTACAGCGCATGAATCGTAAATATACCGCGGCGGAGTATTTACGTTTAGTTGAGCGGCTGCGGGGGCAAATCCCCGATCTTGCTTTGACCACAGATGTAATGGTGGGCTTTCCCGGGGAAACGGCAGAGCACTTTAACAATACGAGGCAAGTAGTGCGTACAGCTGCTTTCAGCCGCCTGCATGTTTTTAAATACTCCCCCCGGCGCGGCACACCGGCAGCTAAATATCCCGGGCAGGTACCTCCGCCGGTAAAAAACCAACGCAGTCGGCTCTTAACAGAGCTGGGCCAGGAGTTGGCCGCTAATTACCACCGGAGTTTTCTGGGGCAGGAGGTTAATGTTTTGTTTGAGGAAGTGGTGGGCAGCCAACAGGCAGCCGGACTGACAGAGCATTATGTGCGGGTTACAGCGGCAGGCAGTGAGCAGCTGCTGGGATCAATTGCCGCTGTGGAGATTACCGGCCTTACAGAGGACGGATTATTTGGTGTAGTGCGCAGAAGTTAATACGCCCTAACAAACAGCAGCAGCAAAAAAAGCTGGTCAGAGCGCCCAGCTTTTTTTGCTGCCATAACTTTATTTAAGTACGTACAAAGGCTAAAAATCACCTTCTTTTCAGTGCTTCAGGAAGTTTAGGTTGATAAAGAATTGCCCAGCAGGCTGAAGCTGCGCTGCCGAGGGCAATCAGGGTCAGCAGGCCGGCGAGCAGAGAGAGAATTCTTTTCTTCATTAGTCTAAGCCTCCTTCTAATGATTTAATAGAAGGAATACTGCAAATTTTCTAAATATCCTGCCAATTGTCGAAACATTACAAAACATAACATATTTATTAATAGGAAGGCTTATTTTTTGTTGAAAAGTGGGGAGAGAAATGCCAGCAAGCGATAACCGGCCGGTGTTAAAAGAAATGACTGCCAGAGCAGTCCCAGACTGCCGGCAAAATAATAGTATGACCAAACTGCAGGCAGCCGCTTAACGATTATGCCCAGCAGACCCCAGCAGAGGAGCAGGGCAAAGGATAGCCGGCGCAGCAGCCTTCTTTGCCGCAGTGAGGTGATAGGTTTCTGCGGCACAGCTGCCGGGACATACAGGTATGCAGGATAAAGGGCCAGAAAGGCCGGCAGGATCCTGGCTGCAGCCGATGCAGCAAAAAGGGGGGCCCATAACTTTGTCAGGTATGCGAAAAGCAGGCTGGCGGCCGTACCGGTAATCAGACAGCCGTGAGGTGTGGAAATATGCGCTCCACCGCTGACTTTGCGATAGAGCATGATTACAGAAATAATTACCGCTGTTTCCCGGTAGAGCCCCAAAAGCTTGGCCAGCAGCAGTGCGCTGACGACACTGAGGGCTGTATAAAGTAATGAAGCCAGGCCATATTCAATTGTTTCGCGTTGGTCATGCTGTAAATTTAATTCACGGTCCAGATAGTCAACTAACCACTTCATGCTATACTCCGAAAAAAATATTTAATTTCTGTCAGGCCAATGAGAAGCAGGCTGCCGGTGGAATTTCCGCAGGCGATAGGCTAACAGCAGGACCAGCAGCAAAAACAACTGCGTTGGCAGGGAAGCAGCAACGCGCAGCCAAGGGTCTGCCAGGATGTCCTGCATGGTTACGGAAAAAGCATGGGTAAACAGCGGCATAGTAATGGATTCTCCTAACACCAGAAACACAAGACCTAAAATTGTCGCTGCAAATGATTTTTTAAAGCTTAGTCGGTAGCTGTACATGATCACGCCTACCAGCACAATGGTAATTACAAGCGTATGTATACCTGGAGGCAGCAACCTGCGCAGAAAAAAGGCTGCCAGCATATGGGTTATGCCGACGCGTACCGCTCCCTGCCAATGGGGTCGGAAATTAATCAGTGTTAAACCAACGGCTGAAGTCAGCATCCCTTCGGGAAAAGCCAGAAAAAATAATGTAATGAGCGGCATTAATTCCATCAGCATCATCCCCTCTAATGAATATTATAAAATATTGCCAATCTTTTTACTATAGTTTTGCTGCCAAATCTGTTAACAGAACTGCACTGCCTGCTGCATGAAAGCTAATTTTAAACTTGAAGTTCCGCCTCTGCTGCAGGGAGGGGGAGGGTAATGGTAAATTGTGTACCCTCATTTACTTTGCTTTCCGCTTCAATCTGACCGCCATGGGCGGCTACTATTGTTTGTGTAATTGATAAACCTAAGCCCGTACCCTGATCTTTGGTGGTAAAGAAAGGATCAAAGATTTGCTGCAGCACTTCCGGCGTTATACCACTGCCGTCATCTTTGATCTTTATCCGCACCACATTCTGCTCCGGAGCAAATTCTGTGCTGACAGCAAGGGTGCCCCCCGCGGGCATGGCCTGAATAGCGTTATTAAACAAGTTTAAAAAGACCTGCATCATCTGACTGTGGTCGAGTAAAAGAATGGGTAAATCGTAGGCCAAGTCAGTTTTTATTGCGATATTGCTGCGCACTGCTTTACCGGCAATTAAAGAAACGGACGACTCAAGCACCTGGTTAAGCTGCAGCGGCACTTTTTGCAGCTGCCTGGGTCGGCTGAAAGAGAGAAAGTCAGAAATGATCTGATTGGCCCGCATTAACTCATCTAACATCAAGCCGTAGCTTTCCTCAAGTTCCGGCTGTTTTTGCGCCAGCACCTGAAGATAGCCATGCACAACTGTAATGGGGTTGCGGATTTCATGCGCAATCCCCAGGGCAATTTGCCCGGCTAAAGCAAGTTTTTCCATCTGCCTGGTCCTCTCGTGCAGTTCTTCAATTTCTGCCAGCTGCCTTTCCAGCTTTTCGATATGTTCACGGAACCAGTCAACAGTAATGGCTACTAAATAATAGAGGGCAATAAAAGGAAAAACTTCTGCTTCGTGAAAGGTCATCTGGCTTAATTGGAACCAGTTTTTACCCAGAGAGCTGATTGCTGTTATCGTACTGATGGTGGCGATGATAATGCCGGGGGCTAAACCGCAAACAAAGGTACTGGCAAAAATTAAAACATGGAAAAGGTAGAGAATTAGTCTGGTTTCACTATCATTAAAAGGCCCCTGCCGTATCAGCAGCGCTATAGCCAGGGTTATGATGAGGGCAAGAGAATAGACAAGCACTTTTGTGCGCAGAGCAAAGCTGCGCTCTGAAAAAAAACGATTCAAGAGCATTAAAAAATTGTTCTTCATAGCAGGTCTCCAAATTATGACATTTTACCACACTTGTGTATGTTATTCGACAATTATAAAAATTATCCTCTTTAGCGTGTCCATTATTTTGAAGCAAAAGACATATTCTGCTTGTCAGGCGAATAGGATTGATAGGGAAAAAGACAGGCGGAAGAGAGGTGGAAAAGAATGGCCAGAAATAAAATGTTTGTGGTGGAAGCACGGCGGATGCTGCCGCTGCTGTTTCTTCTGGTGCTCCTGGTATCGCTGTCAGTTTATGATTCCTTTCGGGCCAGCCCAACTGTAGCACCGGAAGGGGTTGCTAAGGGCAGTGAAGTTAAATTTATTACCGCAGATAAAGGAGAACGGGAGGATAATCCAACCTTCCGCCTGGCGGTAGATGAGGAAGGTTGGGCAGAAGTGGCAGAAGAATGGGCCGTTACATTACCGGAATACCCCTTCCAACCCCAGCATGAGGTAGCTTTATTTGCCCTACACGCCGAGGTGCAAAATGTACAAACAAGCAATGTGGGGGAAAATGAGTTAATTGTTGAAGTCCGTGTTAATCCGAAGCGCGATTATTACCAAGTTATAACTTTACCGGCTGCAGATGTAACATTGGAAGCGGGCAAGGTGACTTGGAAGTTTGTCAATAAGAAAGGCAGCGAAATAGATCAACTGGTCATAGAAAATACGCAGCCCACAATGGCGGAAGAAACTCCGCAGAAATAAAGGAAGAGGCATGCATCGCTGCATGCCTCTTCTCTTGCCTTTTTTTCATGCTGCCTACAGTTTGAGGAGTATAGGGCAGGGTGCGGACAGGATATACTTTTTAACTGACAGCCGGCTGTCAGCTAAAAACTTTTTCTGTTAGCTTATGCTGCAGCGCCTCCAGGCGGCTGTAATCCATGGCCTTTATGTAATAACTCTCCAGTTGGTCATGGTTGCGTTTAGAACCGCGTATCATTTCTACCGCTTTGCCCAGTAAAAACCACAGCCGTTCGGTAGTTTCTGCTCTTTCTTCGGCATATTTCTTAAGAATTGAGGTGTTGGCATAACGACTTAAAGCAATTGTTGCCTGCTCTTTTACTACCTGCAGTGGATTGATGGAAAAGGTGTGGGGATAGGTCATTTTGACAAAGGCTGTTTTTAAGATTGGTACAACAACGGCATCTATTCTGTCAGGGTCAAAACCGCAGCGGTAAACTTCCGTGTCATGACCTGCCCGGTTGACAGTTTGGCGGATTTGCTCCAATAAATACGATTTGCCGCAGCCTGGATCTCCGCTCAATAGGTAAAAGCGTTCAATATTTTGCAAAATGGAGGGAAAAAAGTTGACTAAACCGGCAGGTGTAATGGCGCTGCCGAAAAGATGACGTTCTTTTGGGGCTTTGGTGCCGGCCGGCAGTGCGGCAGTCAGTTCTGCTAACAGTTGATGAGTCATGGCGGAAACTGCCCTGTAATCCATAGCCTGTGCCATAAACCAGCGCAGCTTCTCCATCACTACTGCCGCTTCCTGCAGATATTGATAAGCCTGCTGATAGCAGCTGCTGTTTTCCTGCAGTAAGTTTTTTATTTCCTGCTGATAAGGTTCCAGGACCGCCGCATTCCAGCATTCTCCTAAGTTCACAATTTCATCATATGCTCCCGGGATAGTTGGTTCAATAATATGCGGTGCTGTTCCGTCGACAATAACATAACCTAAATGAGGGATGGAAATGGCATCAAGGGAGGAGTGGTCAGAAGCACAGTAGAAGTGTTCTGTATCATAGCCTGCCGCCAGTGCTTTTTCTGCTATCTTCTTCATGATGGTAGACTTGCCTGTACCCGGTCCCCCTTTCAGGATAATTATGCGTTTAGTGCGTTCATCCGCTATGTAATGAAAGAGGGACTTGAAACCCTGATAACTGTTAGTGCCGGCAAAAAATTTTGTCACTTTTCCCGTTGACACTTAAGAGCCTCCTTTCTGTGTCTTTTCATTACTTTATTGTATGACAGGCTGCCTTGCCCGTGTCTGTCCGCGGAAGTAGGGAATGATTATTTCTCACAGCTCACTTGTTGTTTGTTTTTTTCGCTCTGGCCTTATGCCGCAAAAATACGGAAATGTTTGCTAGCTGCGGGTAAAGGTGGTATAATATCTTCTGGAGGGATGAAAGTGGACAACTGTATTTTTTGTAAAATAGTTCGTGCTGAGGCACCGGCGGATATCGTTTACGAAAATGAAGATCTGCTGGCATTTCGCGACATTAATCCGCAAGCACCAACCCATGTTCTCGTAGTAACCAAGAAACATTTTCAACACCTTGATGAACTTCCCGCCCATGATCTGCAGCTGGCAGGGAGAATACTGCTCAGCATTAAAGAAGTTGCTCAGAAGCTAGGGGTGGCCGGCGGCTATAAAGTGCTTACAAACTGTGGTGAAGCGGCTGGACAGGTAGTGCCGCATCTTCACTTTCATCTTCTGGCCGGGAAAAAATTTCTGCCTTAAAACGGGAGACTGCTTAGCCGCAAGATCGTTGACAGACTTCGCTGAAAAGGATATAATCAAAAAAGTATGCGGGTAGACATACCCTCTTTCGTCCCGTTTATTTCCCATGCAGGCTGGTAGTGAGGGGAGGGAAAGTAGTTGACACAGATCAAGGTTGGAAAAAATGAGACTCTTGACAGCGCAATCCGTCGCTTTAAAAAACAATGTGCAAGAACAGGTATTCTCGCGGAGGTACGTAAGCGCGAGCACTATGTGAAGCCTAGTGTAAAGCGAAAAAAGAAATCTGAAGCCGCTCGTAAACATAACAAAAGGCGGTTTGGTTAAGGACACCACAGCAGGTTTAACTGGAAACCTGCTGTTTTAATTTAGAAAGAGATGTTATATAATGAAAGTGTAAACTGCTCAAGGAGGTAGAGCCATGGTAAAAAATAAAGTTTTGGCACTCCTTTTATTGTTAGTGTTTCTGTTTTTGCCTCTGCAGAATTTACAGGCTGCCGGGGATAATAGAAAGGTTTATGTAATCAAGTTAGAGGGAGAAGTGGAGGCAGGGCTTTATTATTTTTTGCAGCGTGCCTTTACAGAGGCTGCTGAAAATGGTGCATCAGCCATTATCATGGAGTTAAATACGCCGGGGGGATTAGTGAGCCCGGCCAAAGATATCCGTGACTTAATATATGACAGTCAAGTGCCCGTCTATGCCTATGTGCGCCATAATGCCCTTTCGGCAGGTGCATTTTTGGCTCTTTCCTGCCGCAAGCTCTATATGGCGCCCGGCAGCACTATAGGTGCAGCTGAGATACAAGACCTCAGCGGCGAAGCCGTAGATGAAAAAATCATTTCCGCCTGGGAAGCAGAGATGCGTACAGCAGCAGAAAACCAGGGGAAAGATCCGGAGGTTGCGGCCGCCATGGTGCGCAAAGAAATTACCATAGAGGGTCTGGATGATGACAAGCAGTTATTAACTTTAACTACGGCAGAAGCAGAAGAAATAGGCTTTGTGGACGGTGTTTTTGCTACCAGGGCAGAGCTGCTGTCTGCTTTGGACCTGGCCGGTGCAGCGGTGCAGACTGTAGAGGTTAGTCCGGCGGAACGATTGGCCCGCTTTGTGGCAAAACCGGTAGGTGCAACCCTGTTGCTGACCATTGGCTTAACAGCCATGGTGATCGAGATTTTTATCACTGGTTTTGGCGCAGCAGGAGTGATCAGTATTTTAGCATTTGCTCTTTATTTCGGCGGCAGCATGATTGCCGGCTTTGCCGGAAAGGAAGAAGTCATTCTTTTTATTCTGGGCATTATTCTGCTGCTGATTGAAGCTTTTATCCCTAATTTTGGTGTAGTTGGCGTTTCCGGGATTGTGTCCATTATCGCCGCCATCATTTTATCCGCTTCTACTGCGGAAGCAGGTATTCGCATTATTCTGTCTTCCTTGTTTTTTACCACAGCAGTGGTTGCGGTAGCTTTTCGCTACCTAAAACGCTCCAGGGTCTGGTCACAGATTATTTTGCAGTATGCAGAAACAAAAGATCGCGGTTATGTAGCTCCCGCTGATTACAGCCATTTGCTTGGCAAAACGGGACAAACTTTAACCCCGCTGCGTCCGATTGGCGCGGCGGAGATAGATGGTTTACGGATTGATGTGGTGAGCGAAGGCAGCTTCATAGAGAAAGCTCAGACTGTGCAGGTTGTCAAAGTTGAGGGTTCCCGGGTGATTGTTCGCCCCCAATAATTTTTTAGGAGGTAGGAAAATGCCACAACTTATCATTACACTAGCATTGCTTGTACTTGGGTTAGCTTTATTGTTAAGCTTTGTACCCCTCGGTTTATGGATTTCGGCACTGGCGGCCGGGGTAAGAATCGGTATTTTTACCCTTGTTGCCATGCGTTTACGGCGTGTGCCGCCGGCAAAGATTATCAACCCACTGATCCGCGCCACTAAAGCCGGTCTGGAACTTAAGGGTGATCAGCTGGAGAGCCATTTCCTGGCCGGAGGTAATGTGGATCGCGTTACCAATGCCTTAATTGCAGCCCAACGGGCAGGTATTGAGCTTGGCTTTGAGCGTGCCGCAGCCATTGATTTGGCGGGTCGGGATGTTCTGGAGGCAGTACAGGTCAGTGTTAACCCTCGGGTAATTGAAACACCTATCGTTGCTGCCGTAGCTAAGGACGGTATTGAAGTTAAGGCTAAAGCCCGGGTTACAGTACGTGCTAATATTGAACGTTTAGTCGGTGGAGCCGGTGAAGAGACGATTATCGCCCGGGTAGGCGAGGGAATTGTTACTACCATCGGTTCTTCTGAAACACATAAAGCTGTTTTAGAGAACCCTGACTCCATTTCACAAACTGTGCTGAATAAAGGCTTAGATGCCGGTACAGCCTTTGAGATTCTTTCCATTGATATTGCCGATGTTGATGTCGGCAAAAACATTGGCGCTCAACTGCAGACTGATCAGGCTGAAGCCGATAAACGGATTGCCCAAGCCAAAGCTGAGGAAAGAAGGGCAATGGCGGTGGCCAAGGAGCAGGAAATGAGAGCCATGGTGGAAGAAATGCGGGCCAAAGTGGTAGAAGCCGAGGCGGAGGTGCCCCGTGCTTTTGCCCAGGCTTTACGTGAGGGCAAGCTGGGCATTGTAGATTACTACAACCTGCAAAACATCCAAGCCGATACACAGATGCGTGATGCTATTGCTAAACTGGGTGATGGAAGTGGCAAGGGTGATAATAACAAGAAATAAGCTGGGGGAGGTAATGGTATGGAAAGGCTAATAGTATTTATCATTTTCGCAGTTTTATCTGTACTGCGCACAAGGGCTGAAAACCACGCCAAAAAGCCTCCACAGAAGAAAACCACCCCTGCTGCCCGCAGACGTTTGGACAGGTCCTTTGAGCAGCCGCTGCGTAAACTGGAGCAGGCACTGCAGGAAGCAAGATCTGCTTTATCTGTGCAGGTGGAACGTCCACAGCAAACACAATCCTTAGGTGACAACAGAAAGGATAAGTTTGCCGGAGAGGGTGTTTCTTTAGAACACCCTGTGCCAGCCGCTCGGGAAACAGTTAGTCAGGCTGCAGCGCCTCCGCTGCAGACAACAGTGCCGGCACCGGCAAAACCTGCAGCTGTCAGGCTGCAGAGGAGCTTTCTGCAGGATAAAGAAGAAGTACTGCGCGGTTTGGTTTACGCTGAAATTCTCGGCCCGCCCAAAGCACTGCGGCATTTTCGCCGCCAGTAGCCTGTCTGCAGCCGCAGCCACCAATAATATAGTTAGATTTTCGGCTGAGCGAGGAGTTCTTCCTCGCTCTTTTTATTGGAAAGGAAATTATCTCAGCCTTATCTTGCTTCTTTTTCGCTCCCTGCTCGCGATGCAAATGTTAAGCTTTGTTAATAATTTTTTAATAAATAGCAGGAAAACATCCTTGAGCCCCGAATATATAGAGGTAAAATGTTAAGACCTATTAACAATTGTTAATAAATAGGAATATTGGCTGAATACAGCAGGGAGGCTGCAAAGATGTTTCAGGGGAAAAAAGTACTACAGCAGTGCAGGAGAAAAGGTGTTTTAACAGGTATGCTTACTTTATGTGCAGCCCTGCTCCTGGTGGCTGCAGTTTATAGTTATCATGCCGGTTTTGGTTATGTTGTGACCATTGACGGAGCTGAAGTCGCCTTCCTGGCGAAAAGCGATTTAAAGGAGCTGACAGCTTTTATTGATCAGCTGACGGATGATGCTGAGATTGCTTTTCAGATGCAGGTCATGCGCAATGAGACTTTAGATTTTGTGGAAGACAGGCGGCCGGGGGAACATCAAAGTATTGCTGCTGTCAAAGATGAACTGCGGCAGCGACTTTCCTTCAGCACCTATGGCTACATTTTAACTGTTGACGGTCGGGAGACGGTGGCCTTAAAAAGCGTCGATGATTATGACAGGGTGCTGCGCATGATGAAAAAATCATATGCAGCTGAGAGGGAGAATGCTGTTTTAAAGGACTTTGTCATCCAGGAAGAGATAGACTTCATTAAACGCCCGGTTCAGCCTGATGAAATTGTGAGCGTGGAGGAAGCTGCTAATATCCTGCTGACCGGCCTACCGCAGCGCAAAACGCATCTTGTGGCGCGGGGCGATTCTTTATGGTCAATTTCCCGGGCACATAATATTAGTATGGCCGCTCTGGAAGCAGCCAACCCGCAAATCATAAACCGGCAGCTCAAACCCAACGATGAGCTGAATCTGGTGACGGTGGAGCCTTTAGTTAATGTGCTGACAGTGGAAGAAGTGACAGTGACGGAAAAAATCCCCTTCACCACCAAATATGTTAAGGACAACAAACTTTATACTTCGCAAACTAAAGTGCTGACAAACGGTAAGATGGGGGAAAAAGAAGTAACATATCTGATCACTGTGGAAAATGGTCAGGAAACAGCGCGCAGGGTGGTAAAGGAGACGGTCCTCAGTGAGCCGGTAGATAAGGTGGTGGCCAAAGGCACTGCTGCTGCGCCAAAGTCCGGTACAGGCCGCTTTATTTGGCCCCTGGCCAGCGGCGGCACCATTACATCGACCTTTGGACCGCGTTGGGGTAAGATGCATTATGCGGTTGATATTGCCGCTGCCGGCGGTACACCTATCCGTGCTGCCGACGGTGGTGTGGTAACAACAAGCAGTTACCGGGGTAGTTATGGCAACTTGGTAGTAATTGATCATGGTAATGGCTACAGCACCTATTATGCGCACAATTCCCGTCTGTTAGTGAAGGTGGGAGAACGCGTAGCTAAAGGACAGACAATAGCTTTAATGGGAAGCACGGGCAACAGCACCGGAAACCATGTCCATTTCGAAATACGAAAGCACGGGACACCAATTAACCCCCTTCAGTTTTTTTAAGTTTTCCCATTGTTAACGGCTGCCGTACAGGCAGCCGTTTGCTGTGCATAACAGTCACAGCGCGTGCATAGTTATGAAAGAAGGATTGGAGGGAGGCGCGTGGGCAGCAAGAAGCTTACTCAGTGGGGCAGTCTTCTGCTGGATGCCATGGAACTGCCGAAGGAGATTATGCTTAATTTACCTAAAGTTACTATTATCGGCAATGTTCAATGCTGCATCGAAAATCATCGTGGCGTGATCGAGTACAGCGGTGAACGTGTCCGCGTAGCCATTAATAGTGGTGAGTTAATTGTCAGCGGTCAGGATCTTGTAATCAAATATCTGTCCAGTGAAGAAATTGCTGTAGATGGCAGCATTAATGCTGTGTACTATGAGCTGTAGGGCCGAGGGGGTTGCGGGTGTTGATGCTAAGACTGCGCAGTTTGATTACCGGTTATTTAATCGTAGCCGTACAGGGACGGAACACGGAGAAATTTATTAATTTGGCCAACAGTCAGCACATCCCCTTGTGGGATGTGCAGCGCGCTGCTGAGGGTGCTTACTTTAAGGTAGAGCTTGATCATTTCTTTGCGCTGCGCCACTTAGCTAAGCGGACGCACTGCCGCCTGCAGATAGTGCGCAAAGTAGGGCTGCCCTTTTTCTGCCACCGTTTTACCAGACGGCGAGGCCTTTTGCTTGGCTGCAGTCTGTTCATTGTGGCTTTGTATCTTCTTTCTTCTTTTATCTGGTTTGTTGAAGTGCAGGGGAATGAAAATTTAGAAGCTGACTATATTCGCCACTTAGCTGCGCAGGCCGGCGCAGCACCCGGTCTGTTTAAAGAAAGTTTGGATAAAAATGCTGTCATTTCTCAAATGCTGCTGGCGGAACCGAGGTTAGAATGGGTTGGGCTGCATCTGCAAGGAACAAAACTGGTGATTGAAATAGTTGAAGAAATAAAATCGCCGCCGCTAAGTGCTGCTCATGCCCACTTAGTAGCCGCCAAGGACGGCTTGGTCACAGATGTACTGGTGATTGTCGGGGAAGCTAAAGTTGAAGTGGGAGAGACTGTGAAACGCGGGCAGCTGTTGATTGAAGGTTATTTGTCGCCTGAACCGCAGTATGCTCCGGAAGCGGAACAGGAAATTGTCCGTTTGCCTGTGCGGGCACGTGGTGAAGTTACGGCGCGGGTCTGGTACGAAGGTTATGCTGAAGCAGAACTGACAGAGACCACTCGGAGGCGTACAGGCAGCCAAATCAGCTGTTGGAACTTTTTTGTGGACGGACAGTCTATTCTGCGTGTAGGGCGTGATATCCCTTACCGTCATTACGATACGGAGACGAGCAGCAGGCGTCTTTTAGAAAGGATTCTCAGCATTCCTGTCGAAATTGTAACAGAGACGTATTATGAAGTAGTTCTGGCGGAAAAACAATTAACTCGGGCAGAAGCTGTCAAAGTTGCCGCTGAGCGGGCGAAAAAACTGGCTGAGCTGCAGCTGCCGCCGGGTGAAACTGCAGAGCAGGTGACAGTGAGAGAGGTTGAGCTGAACAAAGAAGGTTTTGTAGGGGTACAATATATCTTAGAGACAAGGGAAAATATTGCCGTGGAAGAGATAGTTAACGGAGGCGAAGAAACGTTTTGACATTTGCAGAGAACAGCATCACCATACCGGTAGCCAACAACGAAGAAATCAGGCAGCTTTTAGGTCGTTTTGACCAGCATGTTACCCTGCTGGAACGTTATTTTAAAGTCAATATCATTCCACAGGGCAATGCCGTTATTGTTGAAGGAAAACAGGAAGATACGGAAAAGGTCGCTTTCCTGTTCAGGGAGCTGCTGTGGCTGCTGCAGCAGGGACAAGTCCCTACTGTTCCTGACGTAGAGTATGCCATTGAATTAATACGTACCGGACAAGCTGAACGTTTACGGGGCTTGCTGAGTGATATCATTTATATTACGCCCCGCGGCAAAAAAATCAAGCCAAAGACCATAGGGCAAAAAGGCTATTTGGATGCCATTAGGAAAAATGATATTGTTTTTGCTATCGGCCCGGCAGGTACTGGTAAAACATACCTGGCCATGACCATGGCCGTAAAGGCCTTAAAAGAGCGCACTGTGCAGCGCTTGGTTTTAACCCGTCCTGCGGTGGAAGCAGGGGAGAATCTTGGTTTTTTACCGGGTGATTTGCAGGACAAGGTGGCTCCTTATCTGCGCCCCCTGTATGATGCTCTTTATGATCTGCTGGGGATAGATGTCTATCATACCTATCTGGAAAAGGGAATGATAGAGATTGCCCCCTTGGCCTATATGCGCGGTCGTACACTGGACGATGCCTTTATTATTCTGGACGAGGCACAAAACACCACACATGAACAGATGAAAATGTTTTTAACCCGTCTGGGTTATGGTTCCCGGGCTGTAATTACCGGTGATATTACGCAGGTAGATCTGCCCCGCGGGTCTTATTCCGGCCTAAAACAAGTGCAGTCTATCTTACAAAAGATTCCTGGAATTGATTTTATTTATTTGACAGAGCGTGACGTAGTGCGCCATCCTTTGGTGCAAAAAATTATTCGTGCCTATGAACTGCATGACCAGGAGCAGAAGCGGAGTGATAAATAATGGGCTTTACCGCTCGCCTCGGAGAGCTGTTTAAACAAAATAATTTTTTTCCACAGCAGCCACGCCGCCAACGGATTCTGTTGGCAATCCTGCTTTATTTTGCCCTGCTTTTGATTCTGTTTTTTACTCTAAAGTCAAACCGGCTTGATTTGGAGTTGGGTAAACCCAGTCCGCGGCGTATCGTGGCAGAGTGGGAAGCGCTGGATATCTATGAAACGGAGCGCTTACGGGAGCAGGCGGCAGAAGCGGTTGCCGAGTCATTTGATTATGACCCTACAGTGTTAAACCGTGCAGAAGAGCGTGTCAACAATTTTTTTAAACAGGTGCAGGAAGTGCGTGCCCTGCAGCTGGAGGAGGAAGAAAAGGCAGCTCTGCTGCAGGAGACAGTGGAGGTAGAGCTGACAGATGTGCTGGCCCTGGCATTGCTGCAGGCGCGGCCGCAGGATTTAGCGGACATGCAGGCAGAGTTAGCAGAAGTCTTACAGGTTATTCTGCAGCAGGGAGTGAAGCCGGCCGGGGTGGAAACGGCACAGCGCCAAGCCGCACAGGAAATTAATTTTCTGATTTTCGATCAGGATCAGAAGCGTGTCATGGTACGCATTACCGAAGCGGTGATTGAACCAAACATGATTTATAATGCCGAGACAACTAACCAGGCACGGCAGGCGGCACGTGAAGCCGTGGCTCCTGTGCGTATTTTGGAAGGTACGGAAATTATTCAGGAACGGGAAATAGTGACCCAGCGGCATTTGGAGCAGCTGGAGGCTTTGGGACTGCTGCGGGATAGTTTCGGCGGTATTCCCATGTTTTTTGGTCTGGCGGCTATTTTATTGATTTTATTTATCGTGATCAGTGTCTATTTGTACATCTATCAGCAGGCGATTTACGAAAATACTACCCTACTGCTGTTGTTAGGGTTAATTGTTTTGCTTACTTTAACTTTTGCCATTGCTGCTAACTATTTTTCCGGTTATTTGGTTCCGGTGGCCATGGGCGCGTTTTTAATTGCCGTGCTGCTGAATGCAGAGTTAGCGGTGCTGATGACGCTGGCCTTTTCCGTTTTTGTCGTTCTCATCGCCGGCAATGATTTTCGTTATATGTTGGCAGCATTATTTGGCGGTCTGGTAGCCTCCTTTAGTGTCACCGATTTAAGCCGCCGTTCAGATATCACTAAGGCCGGTTTTTATGTGGCTGCTGTTAATGTTTTGGCTGTGTTTGGTCTTTTCCTGTATACCGGCAATCTGCGCTTTGGTTACGATATTTTGCGTGAATTTGGCGTTAGCATCTTTGCTGCTGTGGCCAACGGTCTTGTTTCAGCTGTCATGGCCATTGGCCTTTTGCCCTATTTGGAAAGCGGTTTTGGCCTTACTACTGCGGTCACCTTACTGGAATTAGCTGATCCCGCTCATCCGCTGTTAAAGCAGCTGCTGCTGGAAGCGCCGGGCACTTATCACCATAGTTTACTGGTGGCTAATTTGGCTGAAGCGGCGGCGGAAACGGTCGGCGGAGATCCGCTGTTGGCCCGGGTAGGTGCTTTTTATCATGATATTGGCAAGCTGAAGCGCCCCTATTTTTTTATTGAAAACCAAATGGGGGGAGCAAACCCACACGATAAAATCTCCCCTAATTTAAGCACACTAATTATCACCTCTCATATTAAAGATGGTTTGGAAATGGCACAAAAAGCAAATCTACCTCAGGTAATTCAGGACATTATCTACCAGCATCATGGCAACAGTCTTGTTTCCTTCTTCTATCAGCAGGCGGAAAAAAATCGGGATAGCAAAGAAGTTGTGCGCGAAGAAAATTTTCGTTACGAAGCGCCGATCCCACAAACAAAAGAAGCAGCAATTATTATGATTGCCGATGCAGTGGAAGCGGCAGTCCGCTCCCTGTCCCGGCCGGCGGTGGGACGTGTGGAAGCTATTGTACGCAAAATAATTAAAGACAAGTTAAATGACGGCCAGTTTGATCAATGTGATCTTACCTTAAAAGACTTGGATACTATTGCCGTGGCACTGGTTAAAATACTGTCGGGAATTTACCATACAAGAATAGAGTATCCTGAAAAGGAATTAAGGGCTGAAATTGAAAGGGGGCGAAAAAATGGTGCTTCTGCTAAATAATGAGTTAAAGGAAGGGCTGCCGGCAGGCGTCTTCTCAGCCATGGAAACAATCTGCAGCCGGGCCCTGGCTGAACATGGCTGGCCGCAGACAGCGGAAATCAGCCTGACAATCTGTGATAATCTGAGGATACAGGCACTGAATAAGGAATGGCGTGGTGTAGATGCAGCGACTGATGTGCTTTCCTTCCCCCTGATCACGCCTGACGAGGATTTAACGGCAGCTGAGGATTTTCTGCTGGGTGATATTATCATTTCGCTGGAACGGGCTAAGGAGCAGGCGGCCGATTATAATCACAGCCTGGAGCGAGAGGTATTATATCTTTTTACCCATGGCCTGCTGCATTTATTGGGCTATGATCATGAAGAAGAGACAGCGCAGCAGGCAATGCGTCTGGCGGAAGAGAAATTGCTGCAGGCAGTAGGAGCAACCCGTGATGAAATTTAAACACAAACGATTTAAAGATAGTATCTACAGTGCCCTTTGTGGTTTGGCAGATGCCTGGCGCAGTGAACGGAATATGCGCTTTCACACTGCTGCTGCGGCAGCTGCAGTTGCGGCCGGGGTCTATTTTCGCCTGACCGGCAGCGAGTGGCTTTTTTTATTTTCTGCTATTTTTTTAGTCATGACCATGGAAATGTTAAATACTGCGCTGGAACGGGTGGTCGATTTATTTACGCGGGAGTATCATCCCCTGGCGAGGTTGGCCAAAAATGCAGCCGCCGGCGCTGCGCTGTTGGCAGCTGTTTATGCCATCATCGTCGGTCTTTTTATCTTTGGCCCTCAGGTACTGGAGAGCTTTAATGTTTTTTAATAGTTTCATAAAGACTTTTTAATTACTTTCTGATACCTTAGAACCAATGTAAGATTTTTACTGAAAGGAGGTCAAAGACAGTAAGTGAGTAATTCTGATACTGCTCTCTCACCAGGCAAAAAAGGACTTATCGTTATTTTAGTAATTTTATTAATTAATACAGCGCTCTTAGCGGCGGGATTTTATTTTTTATATTATCGCTTGGACCCGGTGCAGGAGGGTTTTGCCGCTAAGCAGCAGGCTGCCAAGGACTTGGTCGACTATAACAGGCGGCTGGCGAAAAACCTGGGCGTAGAGTCACGCACACAAGTGCGGGAATATCTCTCTCGCTTCAATTATGAAATTGAAATAGCGGCTAACGAGGAAGAGCTGAACAAAGCGATTCTTACTTATGCTTCCCGGACGCAGGAAAGAATTTTGCAGGAATATGACGCGAAGCAGCGGGAAACAGTTCTGCTGCTGATAAATCAGGATCCACAGGTACAGCAGATCAGGGACAAACAGCAGCTGACGGTAAAATTGGTGCGCGGCCAGGATGTAGAAGCAGAACCGTCGCATCTTTTAACTCCGGAGACTCTGCAGGAAATAGCTGAGACGGTAACCCTTGGTGAACAGGCACAGGATTTAATTGTCGAAATGGAAATAGAAAATGGCCGTGGGCAGTTAATGGTACCATTAACTGCGGCAGATCAGATTCGTTCTCTGCAGAAAGAAATTGATTCACTGCGCGTCACCATACATGATCTGCGTTCACGGGCAGGTTATGCAGAGATGAGCGGTGCCGGCGTGATTGTCAAGATCTATGACGATACAAATGGCTATACCAGTGATGCTATTATTCATGAAACTGATGTCCGAGATACCGTTAATGAATTATTTGCTGCCGGTGCCCGTGGTGTAGCCGTCGGTAATCAGCGTTTAACGGTCAATTCGGCTATCCGTTGTGTGGGTCCATCAATTCTTGTCAATGACGAAAGGATTGCTGTGAACCCGGTTGTCATACAGGCCATTGGTGATCCAGACGTTTTGGCAAGTGGTTTAGATATTATTCGCATCACTTTGCAGGTGTCCCGTGAATTAAGGTTTGAAATTGAGAAAACGGACAACTTAACTTTACCCGCCTACACACGTTAAAGGAGGGCTCTAAATGGACGTTTACACCCGTCTGCTTGAGCAGGCCCGCTTGGCCAGGGAGAAGGCTTATGCCCCTTACTCGCGTTTTGCTGTGGGAGCTGCACTGTTGACAGAAGATGGGGAGATCATTACAGGCTGTAACGTAGAGAATGTTTCTTACGGCTTGACGATATGTGCCGAACGCGTAGCCGCATTTACAGCCGTGGCCGCCGGCAGAAAAAAAATAAGCGGTTTAGCCTTGGTGGCGGATCTGCCTGAGCCGCCTACACCCTGTGGTGCCTGCCGCCAGGTGCTGGCCGAATTTGCCCCGAAGATGTGGATTTTATGTGCCAATCTGGAGGGGAAACAGCGTATCTTCAGACTGACTGAACTGCTGCCGGAAGCATTTGCCGAGTTTAGCAGCTAAAAGCAGGCTGACCATGTTTATGGTCAGCCTGCTTTTTACTTACAGGCAATTATTAATGATTTCTTTCTTCCGGAAGAGAAAAAAGGAACTCTGACTAATTTCCTAGAATATTGCCTGCAGCAGGCAGCAGTATTCCCAGGAAAGGAGTTTAACATGACTGAAACGACAAGCAAGCTGAATCACCTGCAGCAGATTATCAGGGATGCCGGCAGTGCAGTAATTGCTTTTTCAGGAGGGGTAGACAGTACTTTTTTAGCCAAAATTGCGCATAATGTTTTGCATGATAGGGCACACATGGTAATGATCAGTTCAGTCCTTACTCCTCTTGCTGAACAACGGGCAGCGGCTGCCCTGGCTGCCGCCTTAGGTTTTTCATTTCAGGTTATTACTTGCGATGTGCTGGCCCATGATGCCATTCGTGCCAATTCTCCACAGCGCTGCTATCACTGCAAGAAGGCTCTTTTTGCCCGGCTGCAGCAGGTAGCAAAAGCCAAAAACTTCACCTATGTCTTTGATGGCAGTAATTACGATGATCTGCAGGATTACCGTCCCGGTGCACGGGCGCTGCGTGAACTGGGAATCAGGAGTCCGCTGCAGGAAGCAGCTCTGACCAAAGCGGAAATACGTCAGCTGTCACGGGCACACTCCCTGGAGACATGGAATAAGCCGGCACTGGCATGTTTAGCGAGCCGCATACCCTATGGTGAACCCCTGACTAAAAAGAAACTGTCCATGGTAGAAGAGGCCGAAGCCTTTTTGCGTTCACTGTCTTTCTCGCAGGTGCGGGTACGCCAGCATGGACTGACGGCACGTATTGAAGTGCTGCCCGTGGAACTGCCAAAAATTCTGCCGTTAGCCGACCGGATTACTGTACATTTAAAAAGACTTGGCTACAATTACGTTACCCTGGATTTGGAAGGTTACAGAATGGGCAGCATGAATGAAGTTTTGCCGGCTAATTCTCAGCAAAACGATCCTGTTTAACGCAGGATAATGGTGATGAAAGAAGAATATATAATGTGGAAAGCCGGTCTGAGGTATCTTGGCCTGTGGAGCAATTGCAGCAGTAAGAATCGCCGTCTGGCAGTAAAGCATTGCAGTAATAATATGCAATCTTTATTGACAGCCTGCACCTGTGATGTTATATTGTGGATAGGAATAAATACATGTATAGCCAGGATGGGTTTGTTTTGTCATGACTAAAAGGGTATTTGCAGTATGAGTTCTTTCTTAATGCCGTTGTGTTTTGAGCAGACCTTTTTAGACAGGCACAGCACATCACGACTTGGCTTTCAAACGCGGGTACTGCGGTGGTGGGTATCTGCAGTGCGCGTGCTATATTGGCTGCCGGAAGTATGAGGTGGCCGGTAATTGTAAATGCTCTAAGAAAAAGGAGGAGGAACTCACATGATTATTATTGGCGAAAAAATTAACGGAACTATCCCCAAAGTCGGGCGTGCCATTGCGGAAAAAGATGAAGCCTACATTCGTGAACTGGCAATTAAACAAACTGAAGCCGGTGCAAATTATATTGATGTTTGTGCCGGTACTGCCGAGGATATTGAAGTAGAAACCTTAACCTGGTTAATGGGTATTGTACAGGACGCAGTAGATACTCCACTTTGTATTGATAGCCCTAACCCCAGAATGATTGAAGCAGTATTTAAGCATGCCAAGCGCCCCGGTATCATTAATTCGGTTTCCGAAGAAGGTGATAAACCGGAAGTCATTTATCCCTTGATTGAAGGCACAGACTGGCAGGTTATTGCCTTAACCTGTGATAACAGAGGTATTCCTACCGATGTACAAACTCGTGTTGATATAACAAAATCACTGGTTGAAAAGGCAGCAAAATATAACATTACTCCGGACAGAATTCATGTCGATCCGCTGGTCATGGCACTTTCTGCTGACAACAGTTCCATGCTGACTTTTATTGAAAGCATGACTAAAATCAAAGAATTATACCCCACAATTAAGATTACTTCCGGTTTAAGCAACATTTCTTTCAGCATGCCGCTGAGAAAAACTATTAATGCTACTTTCCTAACGCTTGCCATCTATGCAGGTATGGATTCGGCAATTATGGATCCACTCGACAGAGATCTCATGGCCGCGCTGCTGGCAACTGAAGCATTAATGGGACGTGACCGTTTCTGCCGAAAATTCTCTACTGCCTACCGTAAAAATAAAATTGGCCCCAAAAAGAAATAAACAGCATTTTTCATGGTCTTTTTCAGAGCAGCGATTTTTGCAGTGAGGAAACATTAATCAAAGCAGTGAACAACGTCAAAACGTGGGATTGCAGCAAATAAGACAGGATTAACATATAATTTACTTAGAGGAACAAATGGGGTTGGAGAAAACTAGCAGGGGCTGCAGCAGGTAAGTGTGGCCCCTTTATTTCTTATACCACAGCTGTGGTATAATGGACGTACGGAGGGTTATGATGGCAGATTTCTTGCAGAGGAAACAAGAACTTGTTAACGCAGTTCGGGAACTAGATGACGGCAAGGTACTGCAGCTGGCAGAGGAAGCATTACGCCTGGGAGTTGAGCCTTTAGTCCTGCTGGAAGCAGTTAATGAGGGAATGCTGGCAGTCGGTCAGTTGTATGAAGACAAAACATATTTTATTGCTGATTTAATCATGGCTGGGCTAATTTTTAAAGAAGTATTAGGCCTGGAAGAGATGACAAAACTGTTCCAGACGCAAAGGCTAAAACGGATTGGTAAATTAGTTTTAGGTACGGTCCATGGAGATCTGCACGATATCGGTAAAGATATTTTTCGTGGCCTGATGGAAGCCAACAACTTTGAAGTTATAGATGTGGGGGTTGATGTTCCTAAGGAAACCTTTGTGAAAAAGGTTGCTGAACACCGGCCGGAGATTTTAGGGCTCAGCGGTGTCTTGACTTATACCGTTGAAGCGATGAAAGAGGTTGTTGAAGCTTTAGCAGAGGCCGGTTTGCGTGAACAGGTAAAGGTGATTGTGGGTGGTGGACATCTTACAGCGGCAAGCTGTGACTATATCGGCGCAGATGCCTTCGCCAATGACGCCTTAGTTGGCGTTAAACATTGTTTGCGTTGGCTTGAAAAGTCAGTACAGGGAGAGAAATAATCATGGTAGTTCCGGTATATACACAAATAGTCGAAGCAATTAAAGCTAAAATTGATAGTGGGGAACTGAAGCCCGGCGATGCCATAGACTCCGAAAATACTTTATGTAAAGAATTCGGCGCCAGCCGCATGACAATACGTAAGGGACTGGGTATTTTGGCTCAGGAGGGCTATATTTATTCAATCCCCGGCAAAGGTAACTTTGTTAAAAAGCCCGATTTAACAAAGTATACTATTTATTACGATGAAATGAGCAACACAATTAACAGTGTAGACAGAACACGGCTGTTAGAAGTTAATATTATTATGCCTGATGATACACTGGCTGATAATCTGCAAATCTCAAAACGCAAGAATGTAATATCCATTAAAAGACTTTTCTTTACCGAAGGCAATCCTGTAGCCTATGATATCAAGTATTTATTGTATCATCGCGGAATGCCCATAGTAGAAAAAGAACTGCAGTATGCCACTTTTTCTGAAATGCTTTCTAAAACTACACCTGCCTTTGCTTTGAAGAAAGAGCTGCTGATCTCAGCGGAAATTCCGGATGAAAAAGTTAAACATTATTTGAATATTTATAAAGAACTGCCAGTACTGGTGGTAGAGCAAAAACTATTTAATAGGGATAATAAGCCCATGGGGATGGGTTTCACATATTATCGCGGCGACTATATAAAAATACACGGCACAAACCAGTAAGCAGCAGTAGGTAGAACCTATGAGATAAAAAAAGCGAGAGGTGATGTGTATGACAAAACATGCTGTTTCCTTTCCCGGCGGCATTCAGCTGGAGGTAGAAGCCGGCACTACGCTGAAAGAAGTCATGAATGACGCAGGTATTAACTTTGATTTTCCCTGCGGCGGCAGAGGCCGCTGTGGAAAATGTCTGGTGCGTATAACGGCCGGTATCAGAGAGCCTCTGGCCGAAGAAAAGGAAAAATTAACAGCCGAGGAACTTGCAGAAGGTATTCGCTTTGCCTGCATGACCCAGGTACACGGCGAGATGACGGTAGAGTTTTTATCTGAGAAAAATATCCAGCACCGTATTTTAATCTCATCCCTCAATAGAACCGCTAAAGTCGAACCACACATCACTAAACGCTATATCGAAGTAGATCAGCCCACACTTACCGATCAAAGAACAGATTGGCAGCGGATCAAAGATGGGCTGGCAGCACAAAGTAATGCTGAAGAGAGCCCCAGCAAGCCGGTTCCTTTGCTGCGTACAGTCCCCGATTTATTACGTGATAACAAACATAAAGTTACAGCAGTGGTCTACGGTAATGAAATACGCGGTTTAGAAGCCGGTAATACGACAGAAAAATTGTATGGCATGGCCTTCGATATTGGTACCACTACCATCGCCGGATTCTTAATGAATCTCTATACCGGTGAAGAGTTAAGTGTCGCTTCAGCTTTAAATCCCCAAACTCAATATGGCGCCGATGTTATTTCCCGTATTACTTATGCTAATCATCATGCTGACGGCGTAGATGTTTTGCATCGCGCGGTAACGCAAACAATTAATGCTTTAATTGGTGAAGCAGCGAAAAAAGCCGGCGTGGCCCGGGAAGATATTTATGCCGTTTCCATTGTCGGCAACACCTGCATGCACCATTTTTTCCTTGGTATTAACCCCCGCGAGGTAGCTTTGGCGCCCTATGTTCCGGTGATAAGCGAAAGCGTAGAAGTTGACCCGCGCGATTTAAACCTGGAAATTAACCCTGCAGGCATGGTATTTGTGCTGCCAAATATTGCCGGTTTTGTTGGCGCAGATACTGTGGGCGTGCTGTTGGCGACAGAGCTGGATGAAAGTGACGAGATAAAACTGGTGGTAGATATCGGCACTAACGGAGAAATGGCTCTGGGTAATAAAGATCGCATCCTTGCCTGTTCCACTGCCGCCGGTCCTGCCTTTGAAGGAGCTCAAATCAGCTCCGGCATGCGCGGCGCCACGGGTGCCATTGACCACGTTACCTTTGCTGAAGAGTTAGAATATACTGTGATTGACGATGTTAAGCCAATAGGTATTTGCGGATCAGCTTTATTGGATATAGTAGCCGGACTGATTGAAGTAGGTTTGTTGGATGAGCGCGGCAGGCTTCTGCGCCCGGAACAGGTTACTGATCCCAGAGGCCAGAAGTTTAAGCACCGTCTGCTTGAACATGATGGTACCCCTGCCTTTCTCCTGGCTGACGCCGATGAGACCGGCGGCAAAAAAATTATGGTAACACAAAGAGATATTCGGGAGCTGCAGATGGCAAAAGGAGCGATTGCTGCCGGCATACGGACTTTGATGAATAATTACGGCATCGAAACGGATCAGATACGGGAAGTACAGCTGGCGGGAGCCTTTGGTAACTATTTAAATCCCCATAGTGCCTGTGTGATCGGCCTGATTCCTGCTGAACTGGAGGATCGGATCACAATGGTGGGTAATGCTGCCGGCGCCGGGGCAAAACTGGCTTTGCTTTCCCAAAGTGAGTATCAACGCGCAGCAGCTAGGGCCAGAAGTGTTGAATTTATCGAGTTAGGTTCAGATCCGGCCTTCTCTTCCACCTTTGCCAAGGCGATGCGCTTTACCCGTTAACAAAATAGTAAATTATTTGGTGTTGCGGCACCTGATTTCAGCGCAAAGGGAGCTGCCTGAGGGTAGCTTTCTTTGCGCTGATTTAAAATGGCTGTTTTCAGATTTCAAGCAGGACCATTTTCTATGCGCTTAGAAGATAAGGAGGCGAAGTTGATGCAGAATACCAGCAAACTAAAGGGTCGTGAATTAGTGCGGCATGTTTTGGAAAATGGTGTCACAGTAAACATCCCTAAAGGTGAATTATGTATAACTGACGGTGCCGTAAAAAAGGTAATGGGCACAGCAGAGGTAGGGTTTGCGGAAAAAGAAGCTTTCGTTGAGACCATGGGACTGGATATTTATTCCCTCTCGCCGGACTACCCCCGGCAAGGGAAAGAACTGCCGGCAAGAAAGGATTACCTCTGGCCGGAACTGGAAAACTGGACAGCAGAGACACCCTATTTTATTTTCGCCGTGCTGGACGGTGCCTTTGAATGGGGGATGCGTTTACTTGGTTTTGCCGAATTCTGCAGCAACCTGCGCTCCTCTGCAGTAATGTCCGCTCTCATTGAACAGGTGGAAAAATTAAACTTTTACATGATCGAAAAGCTGGCTGCGGAAGGAGTCAACGGTATTATCCTGGCAGATGATATTGCGCATCAGCATGGTTTATTTGCCAGACCGCAAGTTCTGCAGGATTTATTTATTCCCAGTTTAGCCCGGCAGACAGAACAGATTTTGAAGCAGGACCTGCCTGTATTTTTCCATTCTGACGGTAACTATCGTGATGTTTTGTCTGACATTATCAATATCGGTGTGTCCGGTCTGGAATGTTTGGAAAAAACAGCCGGTATGCAGATAGAAGAGCTGCAGGCGGCCGTAGGGCAGGAGGTCTGCCTGTGGGGCCATTTAGACACAGATGATCTGGAGGCTGCAGCCAAGGATGAGGGGATGTTGGCGGACTTAGTGGATAGTACCCGTGCCTTGGCTGCAGGTAAGAAATTTATTCTTGGTACTACCAGCGGTATTTTTGAGGGGATGCGGCTTGATGTACTGCAGGAGCTTTACAGCAAAGTTTAACCGGTACAGCTATGCTGAAGCAATAGTCAGGGAAAGATTAAGCGGGCGAATTCACTCGCCCGCTTAAATTTTAAAAGACGAAATTTCCCTGCTTAAAGATAGTGACTTTTTCACCGCTTTCGGTTGTGCCCGTAATCTCTAAGTCAGCAGTGCCAATCATAAAGTCAACATGAATCAATGAGTCATTAACACCGCGTGCCAGCAGCTCTTCTTGGCTGAGCTGATTACCATCGGCCAGACTGCCGGGATAAGCACGACCAAAAGCTAAATGGCAGGAAGCGTTTTCATCAAACAAAGTATTGTAGAAAAGGATCTTGGTATTGGCAATGGGTGAATCAAAGGGTACAAGCGCTACTTCTCCCAGATAGCGTGCCCCCTCATCTACTTCCAGCAGATTATGCAGATGCTGGACGCCTGTTTTAGCGGTGGCTTCGCAGACACGCCCGTCTTTAAAAGTCAGGGAAAATTCATCAATTAAATTACCATGATAAACAAGGGGCATGGCACTATAGACTCTGCCATTGACACCGGTTTTTTTCGGCAGCGTGAAGATTTCTTCGGTGGGCATGTTGGGAATAAAAGGGATGCCAGCCTGCGTTATATCAGCAGCACCCTGCCACAAATGATTGACCGGTAATTCCACCGTTAAATCGGTGCCCAGACTGTTGGCAAAGTGCAGTTTTTGCAGGCGATATTCATTAAGCAGCTGCAGTCGTTTTTGCAGTGCTGCCTTATGTTCCTGCCAGGCTGTCAGCGGATCCGGCTGATCAGCCCGCACGGTCTGCAAAATAGCCCGCCACAATTTGTTAACCGGATCGGCGGCATCAGGGAAGACTTTACGAGCCCAGCCCTCTGTAGGCGCGGAGATAACACACCAGGCATTCAGGTTATTCATAGTTCTGTCCCTGAACTCACGCAGATGGATACCGGATGTTTTTTGTGCTGCCGCAATGCGTGTCGGGTCTACATCACGCAGCAAATCCGGGTCTGCGGCCGCAATGCGGAGAAAGGCCGCTCCCTGTTCGGCGTAGGAGAGGTAGAACTCTTTCTGCCAGTTAGGAAACTCGCTAAAGATGTCAGCCGGTGCATGTAAGTATTTAATTTTATCCAGCTGTTCATCCTGCCAGAAGAAAGCAACTTCTCTGGCGCCGGCTGCATAAGCCGTCTCGGTCAAAGTGCGGACAAAAGGGGCACATTCGAGGGGTGTGGAGATGACAAGGGTTTGCCCCTGCTGCAGATTAACACCAAGTTTTATTACCAGTTCTGCATACTTAATTAACATTGGTTCTAACATTTAACTGACACTCCTTTCTCTGATACAATTCCTATTGTAAACCAACTTGAGCATTCGTGCCAGTCACTGTTAATTGAGCTAATTTATTTCCGTAGAGCGACGACAATTTTAGGAGGCTGCGGTGAAAATTATTATTGATGCAGATGCCTGCCCGAAAAGTGTGCTGCAAATTTGTCAGGCAGTGGGGCGTCAACAGCAGGTACAAGTCTGGACAGTAGCCAGCTTTAATCATCGTATCATTTCCGACCGGCATTTTGTTGTCGGTAACGCTGCCCAGGAAACAGACATAAAAGTGCTTAACCTAGCGCACAAAGGAGATGTGGTCATTACTCAGGACTGGGGGTTGGCCGCCATCCTGTTGGCCAAGGGTGTATATTGTCTGAGTCCTATGGGTAAAGAATACCGGCAGGAGACGATAGATTTTTTACTGGAAACAAGGGAAGCTTTAGCAAAAATACGGCGGGCCGGCGGGCGTACAAAGGGCCCTAAAAAAAGAACTGCAGCTGATGATGAGCGTTTTCGGGCAGCGCTGCAAAGGCTAATGGAGAAAAAGGATATTACCTGCCGCTGCAGAAGATAAAAAGGGAAGAATTCATGGCGTCTCTGGGAGTGAAAAGGATGACCAAGCTTGCATCGCTAAAAAAAGAACTGCAGCAGCTGGCAGACCCGGAAAAAGCAAAGTTTTTACCACAATTTTTTAAGGCCTATCCCGGCGGCTACGGTGAAGGCGACCGCTTTATCGGTGTGAAGGTGCCGGACCAGCGTCAAGTGGCCAAAAAGTATTATCAGCAGTTATCTTTAACAGAAGTGAAGGAGCTGCTGCAGGAACCGATCCACGAGTATCGTCAAACAGCGCTATTTATGCTCACTGAAAAATATAAGCGGGCAGAAGACGAGGCAGCCGCAGAGAAGATTGTCAGGCTGTATTTAGAGAATACCGCCTATATCAATAATTGGGATTTGGTAGACTGCAGTGCGGATAAAATCTTAGGGGCATATTTTTTTACCAGGAGCAAAGAGACTTTATATCGGCTGGCACGCTCCAACAATTTGTGGGAGCAGAGGATGGCCATCATGGCAACTTTTTATTTTATCAAACAAGGTTTTTTTAGCGACACCCTGCAGATAGCTGAAATCCTGCTGCAGCATCCCCATGATTTAATACATAAGGCTGTAGGCTGGATGCTAAGGGAAGTGGGCAAACGTGATTACCAGGTAGCGTGACAGGGGACGGTTCCTTGACACACCGTTTTCTTAGGTGCTGGCAATTGATTTTAATAACCTTGGAGGCAAACTATGCGACAACTTAATGAAAGGCTGCTCATAGCTGCCCAGCAGGTAAACGTAAAGAAAAATTAGCTGCTCGTTTACAGGCTCTGGAAATGGATTTAGAGCGGGAGCAGGCTCACGAGAAAAAACTGCAAAAGCATCGATATCGGCTCTTTTGCCACATTTGCTGATTTTTTCTTTGATGGCTTAATTGCTGATTGGGTTGTGCAATCACGTATTAAGGATTCACTGAATCAGATTGTAGTGAACTTAAACTCAATTCACCATGTAATGCAAATACTGCGGCAGCAATTAGCAAGTACCCAGGCTGAATGCAAAAACAGCAGCAGGAATATCAACACTATCTGGCACAGTTAGATTAGCTAAACAAACAGCGGCTCCCGGCGGGAAGCAGGGAGCCGCCTATGTTTTTACACCTCAGTTTTGCCTGACAGGAAGTAAACTACAGGCAGACTGTAACATGCTTGATACAGGAAATAAGTACTGGTTTTTCGGACAATAAGCTGTTGTTAACAGGATTATTGGGTGATAAGTCGAAACCTGTAGTAAAGGTTTGCGCAAAAAGGGGTGCGGTAACTTGATCGAATGTAAAGCGGTAACAAAGATATATCCGGGTGGTGATCGACCTGCGTTGGCCGATATCTCACTGCGTATAGATCCTGGTGAGTTTGTGTTTTTGGTTGGCCCCAGTGGTGCGGGCAAAAGCACACTAATAAAGCTGTTCTTCCGAGAGCAATTACCTACCGGTGGGGAAATCCTCTTTAATGGGAAGAATATAGCCCACTTGGGAAAGGCGGCACTGCTGCAGCATCGCCGCCAAATTGGCATGGTCTTTCAGGATTTTCGACTCCTTAAGCAAAAAACAGTCTTTGAAAATGTAGCCTTTGCTTTGGAAGTCTTAGGTAAGTCGGGCAGAGAGATTCAGGCGGAAGTGCCGCTGGCTCTGGAAAG
This sequence comes from Bacillota bacterium, assembly GCA_012522335.1. Lineage (GTDB taxonomy): Bacteria > Bacillota > Dethiobacteria > Dethiobacterales > Dethiobacteraceae > UBA9865. The sequence continues at coordinate 15,856 of JAAYKP010000044.1, read as the reverse complement.
AGTCGGCTTGGCCGGAAAGGAGAAATATTTCCCTGAAGAACTGTCCGGCGGGGAGCAGCAGCGCGTCGGGGTGGCCCGGGCCTTAGTCAAAAAACCGCTGATTTTATTGGCAGATGAACCTACCGGTAATTTGGACCGGGAAACTTCCCGGCAGTTAATGGAGCTGTTTGACAAGATTAATCAGGGTGGGACGACAGTGATTATTGCCACCCATGCCTGGGATATCGTAGACCGTATGCAAAAAAGAGTGATTTCCCTGGAGCAGGGTCGACTGAGACGAGATGAGAAACGGGGGAGTTATCACGATGAACATTAATTCATTTAAATACTGTTTACGTGATAGTTTTGTTTCGTTAAGACGCAACTTCTGGCTGGCAGTAGTGACGGCCAGTATAATTGCCGTTTCGTTAGCAATTCTGGGTGGATTTTTACTGCTGACGGTGAATGCGGGACAATTCATCCGTGACGTAGAAGCAAATGTGGAAATTGCTGTCTTTTTACAGGCCGAGGCTGATGTGCAGTTAGTTGAGCAGCAGCTGCAGCAGCTCTCCGGCATAGAGAGCATTACCTTTATTTCTAAAGAAGATGGTTTAGCTGATTTTAGCGCTTCTCTTGGGGACCCGTCCTTATTAGCAGGATTAAAGGGTGCAGACAATCCTTTGCCTGATGCTTTTCTTGTCAAAACTACGGATGCTTCCCTGGTCTCGGAATTAACAGAAAAAATTCGCAGTCTGCCAGGTGTAGAGATGGCTGATTATGGTGAAGAGCTGGTAGCACGTCTGCTCAAACTTACCGGCTGGTTAAACAAATTATTTGTGGGCGTAAGTATTTTACTGGCATTGGGCGCAGTTTTTCTGATCATTACTACTATTCGCCTGTCTGTGCTGGCACGGCAGGAGGAGATTGGCATTATGAAGTATTTGGGTGCCAGTGACTGGTATATCCGCTTTCCCTTTCTGCTGGAAGGGATGGCCATGGGCTGGATAGGTACTCTGGCTTCGACAGCTGCCTTAGGACTAGCCTATAGTCGACTGGCAGCATCCCTGCAGCAGGATGCCTTTGCTTTCTTTATCCGGCCGGTAACTGCGGTGGAGCAGTTAGTGCCCATCTTTCTTGGTTTGTTATGTTTAGGAACATTAATGGGTGGTTTGGGCAGCGTAATTTCTGTACGCAAGTACCTGCGCGTTTAGGAGGGGATAATTATGCAGCACCGGCGGAGGCTGCTCAGCATTTTGCTGCTGTTGGGACTGATAGTGAGTCTTTTTACCGGTACAGCTTTCAGCAATCCTGAGGAAACCAGGAAAGAAATTGCGGAACTGGAGAAAGTAATTGCGGAACTCAAAAAAGATATCAGTGACAGGGAAAAAAGAATTGTCGAATTGAACGCCGCACTCAAAGAGTCTGAAGCCCGTCTGGAACAAACTAAACTGGCGCTGGCAGAATCAGAGGCTAATTTGGCAGAAAAAAACGCAATTTTTGGCGAGCGGGTACGCACTGCTTATATGGCCGGCAGTTTGTCTTATCTGGACGTTTTGTTTGATGCTGAAAATTTTGGTGATTTGATTTTACGTTTTGTTTATATGACCCGTATTCTAAACAGGGATGCCGAAATAGTGTCGTCGCTGCGTGAAGAATATGCAGTTTTACAAGAACGCAAACTGGCCATGGAAACTGAACAGGAAAGATTAACTGATCTGCGCTATCAAGTTGAAGCAGAACATAAAAACCTGGTGGCGCAGGAAAAAGAAATGCAAAAACTTTTAGCGGCAGCACAGGGCAGGCTGGCTGATGAAATGGCAGCATCTATTCCGCAGGCAGAAGTAAAACCGGTTTACGGGGTAGTTATCGACAACCACGCTGCTGCCAGACCGCAGCACGGATTGTCTCAGGCCAATGTTGTCTATGAATACGAAGTGGAAGGGCGCATAACGCGCTATTTGGCATTATTTGCTTCTTTCCCCGGCAAAGTCGGACCGCTGCGCAGTGCCCGGCAGCATAATATTACCTTGGCTTTGGAAAACGGTGTACGCTTTATCCATGCCGGGGGGAGCTACGATAACCTGCAGCTGATTAAGGATTTAAATCTGAGGCATACAGATGCTTTAACATCATCTAATGCCAGTTTTTATCGTGACAAGTCGCGGCGGGCACCGCACAATCTCTATGTTAACCTGCAGCAGTTAAAAGAGGAAGCACGTTCGCAGACAATAGTAGTACGGCCGGCCTTTTTAAGTCGGCAGGGCAAAGCAGGTAATGCGCTTACTATTAATTATAGTGGGAATTACAAAGTTAGTTATAAGTATGCTGCAGATAAGGGCTGCTACTACCGCTACATCAATGGTCAACAGCATCGGGACGGTAATGGAGCAGCTATCCAGGCAAAAAATATTATTGTACAGTATACACCGCATTATAATGATTTTGCCGGCAGGCCCACAGCCAATTTAATCGGAGAAGGAGCTATCGATTTTTACTCACAAGGTCAGTATTTTCGCGGGAGCTGGAAGAAAAGCAGTGTCAGCTCACCAACGCGCTACTACTATGGGGATGGTCAGGAAATAGAGCGAGTTTTTGGGCAGACATGGATTCAAATTGTACGCAACTAAAATAGTTTCTCACCCGCTGCATTGATATAAGCAAAACGGGCTGCCGTGTCAGCGGCAGCCCACTCATGTGCCAACACAATTGTTAATTTTTAAAATTATCAGAAAAGTCCTTGCCTTTTAGTTCAGTCTCGTTTATAATAAAAGCAGCAAGTTAAAAAAATCACAAGGAGGCTGTCCCATGAGTACCTGCATCATTTGCGGTTCAGAAGTGGAGCCTGATGACATCTATATCCTGAACGGGAAAGTAATATGTGATTGCTGTGATCCCGTTTATGCTAATCCTTCTCGCCCCTGCTGCTCAGGCGGTCCGCTTGGTCACAAAACACAAACTGCAGAGAGCGTACAGCTGTAGGTTTTTATTAACACAAGTGCCGGTTTACGCAAAACCGGCACTTTTTCCTCTGCCGCAAATTATGGTTAGTCAGGAGGAAATGGCCTGTCTGATTATAAATATTCAGTCTGCTTGGCATAACTGTTTAATTTAGGATGATGGGGGCAAAGTGCCGAATTCTTAGCAAATACCTGCTTTCTGCAGGCTAGCTGATGAAAATGCCCGCTAAACGGACTTATCCGCATTCGACAGGCTTGTCCACTCCCGCTAAAGTATAAGTAGAGTAAAAGCGAATAGCGGGGGGATATGTTGAAAAAGCTAATCTGGTTGAGCAGGGTCGCAGTAATTGTCCTTATTTCCCTGCTGCTCATAAGTCTTGCCGGCTGCCTGCAGGATACTTTTTCCCGTTCAGAAAAGCAGGGGACAGAACAAGAGCAGCATTTAAATCCGGAGCAGGAATATCAAAACGCGGTAGAAGAGCGGCGCCGGCGCGAGGCAGAATTACGAGAAGAGCTGGGGGCTTTTTTTGTGCCTCTGCCGCCTGTGGACAGAGCAGATAATCCTGCGGTTAAAGCAAAAGGAATTTATGTGACAGGTCATACGGTGGCGAACAGCAGGCGTTTTGCTGAGTTAATGCAGCTGGTTGACGAGACTGAACTTAATGCCATGGTGATAGATGTTAAAAATGACAGCGGCTTAATGACCTACCGCAGTGAGATTGAAATTGTTAAAGAGGTTAATGGTAATAAAGGTGTGGTAATTGAAGATATAGATGCAGTGCTTAGCGAACTGAAAGCGCGTGACATTTACCCTATTGCCCGTGTGGTAGTTTTTCGGGATCCTCATCTGCCGGAGGTTAAACCGGCGTGGGCGATTCAAAAACGTGATGGCGGCGGCCAATGGCGTGACCCGAAAAATTTTGCCTGGGTAAATCCCTATGATAAAAATGTCTGGGATTATAATATTGCCATCGCTAAAGAGGCGGCGTTAAAAGGTTTCCGTGAAATTCAATTTGACTATGTAAGATTTCCGGAAAATGCGCGGCGTGTTGACCGGGAGGCGGAGTTCCCCGGCAGCAATGGCCGCAGTAAAGCTGAAGCCATTGCCGGCTTTCTGGCTTATGCCAGGGAGCAGCTGGCGGACTATAATGTGCATATCGCTGCTGATGTGTTCGGGGTAGTCGCCACATCAAAGGGGGATGCCGAGGGGATCGGGCAAAGCTGGGAGAAAATATCATCCCTGGTAGACTATATCTGTCCCATGATTTATCCCAGTCACTACGGACCTGGCTATTTTGGCATCGCCGTCCCCGATGCGAATCCTGCCGGCACTGTCAAGTATGCCCTGACAGATTCGCTGAAGCGTAACGCACCGCTGCAGCGGCCGGCAATTATTCGTCCCTGGCTGCAGAGCTTTACCGCCACGTGGGTGAAGGGTCACATCGTGTATGGCCCTGTTCAAGTGCGGGCACAAATTGAAGCAGCGCTTGCTTTGGGCATAGATGAATTTTTAATCTGGAATGCCGGCAGCAGATACAGCCGTGATTCGTATCTGACGGCAGATGAAGCACAGATACAGGAGGCGGCGCAGGCAGCCGCACGTTTAGCGCTGGGTCATGATGCCTTAGGCCGTACAAAACAAACTGCGCTTAGCGACTATCTGACAGCTCTGCAAAAGAAGAAATGGTACGATGCCTTTCTCTGGCAGAGCAGAGATTTTGCACAGAGTGAAGCTGACTACCAAGCCTGGGCTGACGGTTGGACAAGCTCCCTGGCGTCATATGCAGTGACCGCAGAGCAGGGGACAACCTTTACTGTAGACTTAACATTAAAATCAGCGGTGGCAGTGCAGAAGTTAAGCGGTGAAAAATTTACGGTAAGCATGGAAAACGGGGTTTGGAAAGTTGAACCGCCGCTGGCCCTGCTCAAAGCATTAACTGTTCAAGAGAGTAGTAATACTAACAGCAGCGACGATTCTTTGTAATACTTTTAATAGAATTAAACCTGTGGATAAAGTATAATATGACTGAGAAACAGTGGTGAGGTGACGTTATGAGAACCCCCGATGCCGGTGAGCGCAACCTGTGGACGTTTTCAAAACGTCATCTGTTTACAGTTCGTGGCTTTATTACGGTAGAAGGACCTGTTACCGGGGAAGATATCCGCAGGTTGGCTATTTGCAGCGGTTTAAATCAATTCAGGCAGCCCCTGCAGCAGCAGGAAGCGCTGGTGGAAATTGCCGCTCTGCCGGAAGGATTGGTCTATCTGGCTCACATTCATAATACCATTGTCGGTTACATTACCTTCCACAGACCACAGTTTGAGCGCTGGACAAATACAGGCTTAGATATTATGGAATTAGGGGCTATTGAAGTATCCCGCTATTGGCGTGATATGGGTATTGCGGGAGCTTTGGTGCAGATTCCTTTTGCCACCGATTTTCTGGAAGATAAAATTATTATTTCACTGGAATGTTATTGGTTTTGGGATTTACATGGCAAGCGTATTAATACCTGGCAGTATCGCCGTCTGATGCAGAAGTTATTAGAAAAAGCCGGCTTTCAAACCATGTTAACAGATGATCCTGATATCTGTGATCATCCTGCCAACTTATTACAAGTTCGCTTCGGCTCCCAGGTCCCGAAAGAAGTCTTTCCCCGTTTTGAAGCTATCTGTTATCAAGGGAAAAAGCAGTAAATTACTTGATTTTTTATGTTTAATTTTATAAAATTAATTAACGGTAAGGGCGTGTAGCTCAGTTGGGAGAGCGCTTGGCTCGCATTCAAGAGGCCAGGGGTTCGAATCCCCTCACGTCCACCAGCTTAGAGGGGCTATAGCTCAGGGGGAGAGCGCTTGACTCACATTCAAGAGGCCACTGGTTCGATCCCAGTTAGCCCCACCATCAGCCTGTTGCCACGAATGGTTTTGCCATTCGTGGTTATTTTTTGGCCGATAAAATAATTATTTGTTTTCCGACAGGAATTGCTAAATTTTTCAGAGATGATCTGCTATGATAAAAGTTGTTTGTGATTTTTTGTCAGGGAGGCTGTGGCAAATGATGACGAAACAAACTGTACTAAAGACGAGAAATTGTTTACCTGATTATTTTTGGCGGGCATACGCCAGTTTCGTTGTAGATAACACTATGGCTGTCATTGTAGCTGTCGATATGAACGGCAGGATTACACTTTTTAATCGGCAGGCGGAGCTTGTTTTTAAGAAAAAAAGTGAAGAGGTGGTTGGTAAAACACTGAAGAGTGTTTTCCCCCAGCTGGGCGGCCATGAACACTACCTTTTGTCAGCGCTGCAGTGTGGGCGGGGCATGACGGAAGTAGAAAACAACTACTGTCCGTATACAGGGCGGGAAGGTGTTTTTGTGCACAGTGTTGCCCTGGTACGGAGCCCGGCCGGTGAAATCAGTGGCGCCATCTGGATGCGCAGGGATCACACCAAGAGCCGCCGCCTGCAGAACGAAATTAATTCTGCTGAAGTGCAGGCAATCGTCAGCCAAATTGCCGCCGGTACAGCGCACGAAATACGTAATCCACTGACGACGATCAAAGGATATATCCAGCTGGCCAACCAAAAAGCAGAGCAGGATGTCTCAGCATATTTGCAGATGGCACTGGAGGGAATAAAAGAAGTGGAAAATATTATTTCAGATTTGTTGACCCTTTTCCATCCTAAAGCTGAAGGCTTACAGCTTATATCCATCAACGCTCTGCTCTTGGAATTACTGCAGCTGGTACAGCATGCCGGTACGCTTGCCAATATTGTTATTCGTACAATCCTGGATAAAGATGCGCCCTTATGCTTGGCGGACGCAAAACTGATTAAATATGCTCTCTTAAATATACTGCGTAATGCCATGGAAGCGATGCCGGATGGCGGCTGTCTGACTGTCAAGACTGTTTATCAGCGTGAAAGCAATACTGTGACAATTTCTGTCTGTGACACAGGTATCGGTATCAGGCAAGAAGATTTGTCAAGAATATTTAGGCCCTTCTTTACAACCAAGAAAGATGGTTCCGGTTTGGGTCTGACCCTTTCTAATCGTATTCTGCAGCATCATAACGGCTATATTGTTGTGGACAGCACTTGCGGCGAAGGCTCATCTGTTCATTTACATTTGCCTGTTACCCATAGCCCTCAGCCACGACAAATCTGCCATCTTTTTGAAGGTAAGACGTCGCAAAGGTCGAAGTACTAATGAATACAGCAAGGAGGCATCAGAGATGAGAAAAATCCAAATAGTGCTGCTCTTTTCCCTGGTGGTTAATCTGGTTCTCGGAGGTTTTTTTTATTTACCATTTTACCGGCAGTAACGCAGTTTCAGCAGCGCCGACAGAAATTGCCACGGCCGGCACCTATGGTCCCCCGGCTCGGGAAGTAATTGAAGGTGACGTTACCATTGCTGCGGCTGACGTGGTGCTGCAAAATTCCCTCATCACCGGGAATCTTTACATAACAGATGCTGTTACTGAAGGTGCGGTCAGCTTAATCAATGTTGAAGTTGCCGGGGAAGCAGTAATCAGCGGTGCTGGCGTTAACAGTGTGTTAATGCAGGACAGCCTGCTGCAGCAGTTGACAATTACCCGGCAGGACAGCCCGGTGCGTGTTATTTGTCAGGGGGAAACCGAAGTGTCTGCTGCTCTGCTGCAGGGGCCTGCAGTCTTAGTAGAAGATGAGCTGGCGGAAGAGGCTGCCGGATTTGCTGTCGTAGCAGTGGAAACCCCGGCTGAAGTCATGCTCAGCGGTAGTTTTACAACTGTGCACTTGTCGGAAGCGCAAGCACGATTACATTTAGCAGCAGGAATTATTGACAAAATTTTAGTTGCTGCCTCGGGCTGCCAGGTTAACGCCGCCGCAGATGCGGCAGTGACAGCTCTGGAGACTACAGCTCCTTTAACGTTGGTGGGGCAAGGCGGGTGGCAGGAGGTAGTACTGGCGGCAGCAGGGCCGCATCAGTTAGCCGGAATTTTCGAAAAAATTAGCATTTTGGCTCAGGATACGGAGGTTACCCTGAGCAGCGGAAGTGTGGCGAAACTGGTGGTGGCACAAGACGCCGCCGATGTCAGCCTTAATTTGCAAAAAAATTGTCAGGTTGGGCAGCTGGAGTTAAACGGTAAGACAAAAGTAACAGGCAGCGGAATTATTGCCCAGGCCAACATTAATTGTGCCGGTGTAGTGATAGCAACTGAGAAAAGTCCTGGCAAAGCAGTGCTCAGCAAGGGAGTAACAGCTTTAGTCTGCGGTACTGAACTGCCGAAGAAAGAGGAACCGGTGAAGACTGCCGCCGAGCGGCCGAAAACACCCTCCAAACCTTCAACTTCTAAACCTAAACCGAAACCCCAGCCGGAGCCTAAACCGACACATAAGCCGACCGATGTCAAAAGATATGTGATAGGCGATAAGGTACTGGTGCCGGGTGAATTAACTGTGACGGTGGAGCTGTATGCCGCTGACCCCAGTGGTTACACTGTGGAAGTTGGTGGGGTCAAATTAAAATATAACGCGCAGTATAAGTTTTTTTTCGGCAGCGTAGAAGAGAATGCGGCGAGACGAGGTCAGGTTAATGTTTATTAAGCCGGGCGCAATTTGGTCTGGGGGAAGCAGTAAACAGGTGACGGCTCAAGTACTACTGGTGTTAGTTTTTATCAATTTGTTTTTTCTCAGCCTACCGTCCAAAGCTATGGCGGCCGTTACAGCCTTTGTGAGTGAAAACAGAAAAGGTGTGTATTATGAGTATGATTACGAGCAGCTTTTAGAGTCGTACGCAATTAAGATTTTTGGTCAGCCGGCTGTACTGTATGAAGATTATGCAAGTAAAAAGGCTGTTGCCTATAAAGATAATAAAAACGGCTATGTAGATTATCACGATGTGCTTGAGGCCTATGCCATCAGCCTTATGATGGACAAGCCATTCGATCTGAACAGTTATACGGCAGGTCCACAGGCAAAAAAGGCAGAAATGCCGCCAAGTATCTATCAAATGGGTTTTGATGGAACTAAACTGGTAAAAAAGGAAGAAATACTGCTCACACCTTTGACAGTGGAATCTGCAGATTCTAGAGATGAGGATCTGTCAGCAGCAAAAACAGGGGAGCTGCTTGGCGATGCGGAAAGAGTACAGGAACTTCCCCCGGCAGCAAGAGACGTAAATAGTGAGGGTACTGCAGCCCCGGTAGATAGTTTGGAGGAACCGGAGGCTGCGGAAGCAGAGGATGTAATGCTGCCTGCAGATAGGGAGGACGAGCCGGGAGAAGTATTGCCCGCGCTTGTCTCACTGAAGCCTGACCATGCAGCGCCCCAGCAAATTCTAACGAGAATTCGTTGGACAGCTGATGTAAGCTAGCCGGAAGATCTGCGTTTTGCCTATTACATTTACAAAGATGGCGAACATATTGCATCTCAATGGTATACAGACAAAAGCTATTTAGACTATATACCTACCCAGGCCGGCAGCTACAGTATTCGGATCTGGGCAATAAATACGAGCAATGAGTACCTGGACTTAACATCATCAGAGTTTGGGATAACTTCTCCTGTCAAGATCGTGGTTCCCAATTATAACTGGCGGGAAGCATTACCCTATATAGAGGAACCTATTATCAAGCTGGTGCAGCATCATATGGCCCATCCCACATGGACAGTTTACGATGTACATAATTATCATCGCTCAAAATATGTGATCAGGGAAGATGGCACGAAAGATTATTGGGCTGGTATAGGCTATAATTATTGGATTGGCTTTGATGGTACCATTTATGAAGGCAGAGGCCGGAAACGGGGTGCCCATGCCGGGGCTGAATGGAATGGCAGGAGTCTGGGGATTGGCTATCAAGGGCATTTTAATCAGCAGGAAATGACTGATGCCCAGTTAAGAAGCGGTGCTTGGTTAAATGCTATTTTGATTGTAGAAGATAATCTCTCTGTTGACGACATTATTGGCCATGGAGATATATTAAGCACGTCATGTCCCGGCAAAAACTTTAGAATGCAAGAATTAAGGGAAGAAACACAAAAATTACTGCCTGCCGGTTTTTAATGAAATACCTAAACCGGCAGATATGTGCTGGGCTGCCGTCAGCCATCGGCGACATTCTGCACTGCTCCTGCATAAGATAGAAACAAAGCTATCAGGAGGAGTGTCTCATGCTGCAAAAGGTTCAGGTGGCCGGAATTATAGATCAGCGTATAGAAAAGACAGGCATTTCCGTTGCCTATCCGGAAATTGTGGGCTTAAATATTTTAGGGGTGCAGGCCGGTGTCAATGCGCAGATTAAAGCTGCGGTAAGGAAGATGATGGTGGCACAGGGAAGTGAAGCTGCGGAACTGGTACAGATGGAAGGAAGCTATACTGTAGAAATAAATGAGAAAGGTTTGTTAAGTATTCGTTTTGAGAATTATGCGCGTAAAGTTACTCAGGGCAGCGGGAGAACCTTGCTTAAAGCCTTAACTTTTGATTTAGCCACCGGTGTGCTCTACAGCTTTAAAGATTTATTTAATCCCCACCTACCCTATCATGATCTGCTGAATAGTTTAATCCAGGAACAGATCAGGCAAAAATCTCTGCCAACCACAGGACCTGTGCCGGGTGTTGCTGATGACCAGGATTTTTACCTGATGCGCAGCTCAATGGTCATAATTTTTCCTGAATTGATTTTTACCCCGCACGTCCTTGGTCCCCCGGAAATCAAGCTTTCTTTTCAGCTGCTGCGAGAGCTTATTAATCCTCTGGGACCACTGCAGCGGCTGATGTAATTATTTCACTGTTATGTACACGGGCACAGCCCGTGTTATTTACATATTGTTCATGCTGCTGTCATTGCGGACAACTAGAATTTCCTCGGATTTGGCACAAATACTGTTACGGCAGGCGACAACAAAGACACGGCCTAAAGTTCCGGGCGGTACATTCCAGATGATTTCTGCAACACCGGTAGTGGCGCTGGGGCAATCTATACCGATCAGACGAGCATTTTCACAAGAACCGGTACCCGTAGGTTCCAAAAAGAAGAAAGCTCTTTGTACCGGATCAGTAAAGGTGGCACGCACGATGACACGGGCAGGCAGCTGCAGAGCATTATTTGTTCTGGGAATTGGCTGACCGTTTTCTGTGAGAATCCTTAAGGATAACACGCGGAATTCAGGCGGAGGAGGCACAGTACCACCGGTGGGGACACAGATTACCTGACCAATAAAAATAATATTGGGGTTAGTAATTTGTGGGTTAGCTGCCTGCAGCTGCTGTACTGTTACACCGAAGCGGCGGCCGATGAGAAAGAGAGAGTCACCTGCTTTTACGGTATATAACTGACCGTCACATTTTTGGGGTGGAGGGGGGATTTGGGCGGCATTGGCGGCATGCATCGCCGTTGCTGTATGCCTGGTACTCACTTCTTTCACCTCCTTGCAATAAAACTGCTGCTATACTATATGCAAAAAGGTCAGTGTTTGTTTGAATAAGGCAGCCTCCTGCACAAAAAAAGCAGGCACTGCTGTCGGTGCCCCGACAAATAAAAACTCCGGTGCTGTCAGCCGGAGTTTTCTTGTTTGCTATATAGCAGCAGTGAAATATTACTGGTGGTATACCTGCAGCGGCAGATAATTTACTGTGCCGCCGGTTTTTAAGTTCTCTATGACATGTAAAACAGCTTTAGCCGTATCTAAAGAAGTCAGACAAGGAATATTCAGTTCAACGGCAGCACGGCGGATGCGGAATCCGTCTCGTTCCGGCATTTTGCCTTTTGTTAATGTATTCAGGACCATATCGATTTGACCGCCGCGGATCAGATCTACGACATGGGGTGAACCTTCGGCAATTTTATTAACCCGCCTTACCGGGCAGTCGGCTTCGGCAAGCAGCCTGGCTGTACCGTCAGTGGCTGTCATGCTGAAACCAAGCTGCGCAAAGCGTTTTAATAAGGGTAGAGCCTCAGTTTTATCTTTGTCTGCTACGGTGACCAACAGTCTGCCGGCCTGCGGCAGAGCCAGATTGGCAGCCTGCAGCGCTTTAAACAGAGCACGCGGTAAATCTTTGTCTATACCCATGACTTCACCGGTTGACTTCATCTCCGGGCCCAGGGATGTTTCCAAATCATCCAGTTTGGCAAAGGAAAAGACAGGTACTTTTACGGCGACAAAAGGTTTGGCGGGCAGCAAACCGCCTGTATAACCAAGGGAAGGAAGTGTTTGCCCTAAAGCACAGTATGCTGCATACCGCACCATGGGTATGTTGGTAACTTTAGATAAAAAGGGCACTGTGCGTGAAGAGCGCGGATTAACTTCTAAAATATGCAGCTGATCTTCGAACAGTACATACTGGATGTTAATGAGCCCTTTAACATTTAGTGCCCGGGCCAGGCGGGTTGTGTAGTCAACAATTTGCTGCCGGTGCTGTGCCGAGATCGACTGGGCGGGATAAACGGCAATGCTGTCACCGGAATGCACTCCGGCCCGTTCAATATGTTCCATAATGCCGGGAATTAAGACATGCTTGCCGTCAGAAATGGCATCTACCTCCAGTTCTTTTCCCAGCAGGTACTTATCAACCAGAACGGGGTGGCGGGGCGATACCTGTACGGCGCTGTTCATATATTCCGCCAGCTCCTGATCGTTATAAACAATCTCCATTGCTCTGCCGCCCAGCACATAAGAGGGGCGAACGATGACGGGATAACCAATGGACTGGGCCACCGGAATGGCTTCTGCCGCTGAAGTAACAGTTTGTCCCGGCGGGCGAGAGAGCTCAAGCTCCTGCAGGAGTGCATCAAAACGATCACGATCTTCAGCCCGGTCAATATCTTCGACGCCGGTGCCGATAATTGGTACTCCGGCAGCAGTTAAGGGTTGTGCCAGATTAATGGCTGTTTGTCCCCCAAACTGCACAATAACACCCTCCGGCTGTTCCTTGTCAATAATGTTCAGTACATCCTCCACCTGCAGCGGTTCAAAGTAAAGTTTGTCTGCCGTATCAAAATCGGTTGAGACTGTTTCGGGATTGTTGTTAATAATGATCGTTTCATAACCTGCCTGCTGCAGTGCCCAGACGGCATGCACCGAACAATAGTCAAATTCGATACCCTGGCCGATACGAATCGGACCTGAACCCAGCACGACTATTTTGCGCCCTTTGCCTGACGGCACTTCATCCTCCTCAGCATATGTTGAGTAAAAGTAGGGACTGGCAGCGGTGAAGCCGACAGCGCCGGCATCAATTCTTTTGTAAGCCGGCCTGATGCCGACGGCCAGACGTGCTGTCCGAACTCTAGCTTCTTCTGTTTGCAGCAGGTCAGCCAGGTAGGCATCAGCAAAGCCCATTTTTTTCGCTTTCAGCCATAGTGCCGGCGGGATATCTTGTAGATTACATCCGCAATAAGTTTTAATTTCTGTCTCCAGTGTAATGATGTTATTAATTTTTTCCGTAAAAAAGGGATCAATGCGGGAAAGCTGAGAGATTTCCGCGGCGGAAATGCCGCGGCGCAGCGCTTCTGCCACCATAAAAATTCGTTCATCATGAGGCTGTGCTATTTTTTTCTGCAGTTCAGGGAGGGAGAGCTGCTCTGCTGCGGTTAAACGCAGACTATGCACACCAATTTCTAAAGAGCGGATTGCTTTCAGCAGCGCAGCTTCAAAGGTGCATTCAATGGCCATTACCTCACCGGTTGCCTTCATCTGTGTCCCTAAAGAACGCCGGGCAAAGGCAAATTTGTCAAACGGCCATCTGGGTATTTTGACAACAACATAATCCAGACTGGGTTCCAGGACAGGGGCATGTTCAGGCACTGCCTGCTGAATTTCGTGTAAAGTTAAGCCGATGGCTATTTTAGTGGCTGCTTTAGCAATGGGGTAGCCGGTAGCTTTAGAAGCTAAAGCGGAAGAGCGGGAAACCCGGGGATTAACTTCAATTACCACATACTCTAAACTGTCCGGCTTTAAGGCAAACTGTACATTGCAGCCGCCCTCAATCCCGAGGGCACGAATGATTTTCAGCGCTGCGGTGCGCAGCATTGTATACTCTTCTGCAGACAGAGTTTGGGCCGGGGCAACGACAATGGAGTCGCCGGTATGCACACCGACAGGATCAACATTTTCCATACTGCAGACAATGATGCAGTTATCATTTTTGTCGCGCAGCACTTCAAATTCAATCTCTTTCCAGCCGGCTACACTCTGTTCGACTAAAATCTGCTGAATGGGACTGGCTGTTAAACCCTGCTGAGCAATATGCCGTAATTCGGCGGCATCAGCAGCAAAGCCGCCGCCTGTACCGCCTAAAGTATAAGCGGGGCGAACGACTACAGGATAGCCGTTTTGCGCGGCAAAGGCCAGGGCGTCCTGCACAGAGGAGACGATACTTGAGGCCGGAATCGGTTCCCCTAGTTCCTGCATTGTCTTTTTAAAATGCTGGCGATCTTCAGCTTTGATAATGGCAGAAAGCGGTGTGCCCAAAAGTTTAACCCGGTACTGCGCTAAAACGCCTTTTTCCGCCAATTCTTTCGCTGCGTTTAAACCGACCTGCCCGCCCAGCGTGGCCAGCAGACCGTCAGGCCTTTCCTGCGCTATGATTTCTTTCAGGGTTTCAAACTGCAGCGGTTCGATATAGACGTGGTCAGCCATATTCAGATCAGTCATGATGGTGGCCGGATTGCTGTTTACCAGTATTATTTCGCAGCCTTCCTCTTTCAGCGCCCGGCAGGCCTGTGTGCCGGCATAGTCAAATTCAGCTGCTTGGCCAATAACAATAGGACCGGAACCGATCACCATTATTTTTTTTATCCGTGGCTCTTGAGGCAAGATAAACAACTCCTTTTGCTGAATAGTAATCTTAGCCGGCAGTTGTCGACGGTACAAGCGCCACTGCCTTTATCCGGAAATCTGTCCATGATAAAAAGGCTAACCGGACGGCAGCGGCAGCCGTCCCGGTTAGCCAAATTGATGTTGCGGAAGATACATCTAAAAAGCCTCCTTTTTAGTCTCTCTGGACTAATTTAAAGGTGCCTGTAAGTTTCATTCATTCTACCAGAAGTCCAGGCTAACTGTCAAGGACTGCCTGCGCCGCCATTATGCTCAGCCGGTCGCCATTTCCGCCGTTTCATGATACAATAATAAAATATATTTAATAGTGCGTTAAAGGAGACAGAGAGTTGAAGCAAAAAAGACATCTTTTACTACTGGCTGATGCTGCTTTACTGCTGGTGGCTGCAGTTTGGGGTTTAACATTTGTGACTGTTAAAAATGCCATTAATTTATTACCACCTTTTACTTTTAACTTTTATCGCTTTGCTTTAGCCGCTGTAGTTATGGGGGCCTTTGCCCTGCCGCGGCGGAGAGAGCTGACAAAGGCTGCAGTTAAAGCAGGGGTCCTGCTCGGTATCTTTCTTTTTTTAGGTTACTCTTTCCAGACTTTTGGTCTGCTGTATACTACGGCTTCCAATGCAGGTTTCATCACCGGACTGTCTGTTATCTTTGTGCCGCTGTTCAGCACCCTGATCAATAAAGAAAAACCAGGCGGTGGGGTGATCAGCGGCGCCTTGTGCGCAGCGGCCGGTCTGGCTTTAATCTCCGGCTTCGGTGTGACTGAATTTAATGTGGGCGATCTTTTAGTCTTATGCTGTGCTTTTTCTTTCGCCCTGCACATTATCTATGTTGGTAAATTTACAGCCCTCTATTCAACCGTCTGGCTTGTTGCACTGCAAATTGGTGTGGTGGCTGTATGCAGCGGCTTTTTTTCCTTGTTCCTGGAGTCAGACAGTAATACTTTTCAGCCGGCTGTCTGGCCGGCACTGATCATCACCGCCCTTTTTGCCACCAGCTTTGCTTTCTTTGTGCAAAACTATATGCAGCGCTTTACTTCACCCAGTCATACAGCAATTATTCTAACCAGTGAACCGGTTTTTTCTGCAGTTTTTTCTGTG
>JAAYKP010000043.1 GCA_012522335.1 Bacillota bacterium | reverse complement strand
GCTGACAGTGCCGAAGCTTTAGCGACCGTATCACAGACTGCCACGGCAGAAGCGGAAAAAACGCAGGAGATTTTAGGCATCATTGAGGGGATTGCCCAGACAACGAAGATTATCGGCTTAAATGCTGCCATTGAGGCTGCCCGTGTCGGCAGGGCGGGGCAGGGCTTTTCGGTGGTGGCGGCAGAGATTCGCCGCCTGGCTGAGGATTCGGGGCAGTCGACACAAAAAATTGCTGAGATTACCCACAACGTTAAAGATTATATGAAGAATATTCATGCGGGAATCAACCAGTCGAAACTGGTAGCCCAAAGTCAGGTGGCAGCGACAGAGGAAGTGCTGACAACTTTGGAAGTTTTGGCTGATATTTCAGTGCGCCTGCGGCAGTTGTCAGACAGTTTATTGCAGATGTAAGGCTGCAGCTTTTCCTGCTTAAAAAAGAAGCTTAGTGAAGGCAGGGTGAAACAAGTGTCCGTAATTGAGTCACTGCAGTTGATGTTGAAAGCGAGAGATACCGCTACATATTACCATTCGCAGCGTGTTGCGCAGTTAGCCTGTGTTATTGCTGAAGCCATGGGCTTTAAGGCACACAGTCTGCAAACTTTACGGCGGGCAGCTTTGCTGCATGATCTGGGTAAAGTTGCTGTGCCTGATGCGATTTTGCTCAAACAAGCACCTCTGAATAAAGCTGAACTGGAGATCGTTAAAACCCATCCCACCGCTGCAGCCCAAATCCTTGCACCCCTGGCTTTTTTACAAGAGGAAATTGTGATTATTGAGCAGCATCATGAACATGTGGACGGCGGCGGCTATCCGCGGGGACTATGTGGTGCCCAGCTCCATCCTTTAACTAAAGTTTTGGCTGTGGCTGACGCCTATGAGGCGATGACGGCAGACAGGCCATATCGCAAGGCTCTCCCACCTACCCAGGCGGTCAAACAGCTATGGAGAGGCAGAGGCTCGCAGTTTGACGCCGCCGTAGTAGATGTGTGCCTGGAATTGGCGCAGAGAAAAACTACCTTTGGCCGCACTTGTGAGGCAGAACTGTTTAAGCGGACGGGAGAGGCTGCTTGTCTGGTAAGTGAAACTTTTCCCTAAAAATTGGGGAGCCGACTGCAGCAGGATAGGTCCAACATGTATGCTGTGGACCTATCTTTGCCAGGCGGTCATTTTTTTTAATAAAGACGGTAATCCCCGGTAAAACGCAGGCTTTTAAAACGGCAGTATTAAGTTTAGCCGGCAGCAGCCGATAATTACTGAAAGTGGAAACTGCTTTCTTGTCGGCTAGGAAATTACATCAGCCTGGAATTGCTTATTTTCTAAAGAACAAGCAAGACGCATCATTGAAAAAGCCGGCGTCTTTCTTGTCTCTGTACTATAAGAGAAAGAGAGTGAGGAGTCATGACAAGAGTCTTAGTTGTAGATGATGCTGCTTTTATGCGCATGGCCATTAAAAATATGCTGGAAAGTAACGGCATGGAGATTGTGGGTGAGGCTGAAAACGGAGCTGTTGCGGTAAAAAAATATGTGGAGTTAAAACCGGATTTAGTCACAATGGATATTACGATGCCGGAAATGAACGGTTTGGATGCGTTGAAGGCCATTATGCAGCTTGACCCACAGGCGAAAGTGATTATGGTGTCAGCCATGGGGCAGGAGGCCATGGTGAAAGAAGCCATTATGAGCGGTGCCAAATCATTTATTATTAAACCGTTTAAAGCTGATCATGTGCTTAAGACCATCAATAGTATTTTGTAAAGAAAGGAGGCAAGGAAATGGCGGACCACGGGCAAACTGAACAGATGCTGGAAATGTACATCTATGAAACGACGCAAAATATTGAACAGCTGGAGGCTGTAATCTTAGCCGCGGAAAATGCCGACCGCTATGACGAGGACAGCATCAATGAAATATTTCGCATCATGCATACCATTAAAGGCTCCTCAGCCATGATGCTTTTTGACAGCCTTGCTGCGCTGGCGCATAAAATGGAAGATTTATTTTATTTTTTGCGTGAACGGCAGCCGGCCTTTATTGATTATTCCCTGCTCTCCGATCTGGTGCTGGAGGGAATTGACTTTATGAAAGTTGAGCTGCAGAAGATTAAAAATGGTGATCCTGCCGACGGTGAGGCCGGACAGCTGCTGCAGAGTATTGAGAATTATGTGACGGTATTAAAAGAACAAACCACTGCGGCGGCTGAAACAGCGGCCACTGCTGCCGGGCAGCTTAAGACACCCATGCCGGCGGCCGCAGACAGTTCTATTTACAAAGCGGTACTTCATTTTGCCGCAGATTGCGGGATGGAAAATATCAGGGCTTATACGCTGGTGCTGCAGCTGCAGGAGCAGGTGGCAGAACTGCAGTATCTGCCCGAGGATTTGGACAGCGCTGACAGTGCAGAACTGATTCGGGAAAAGGGCTTTACGCTTTTTTTGCGAAGCGATAAAAGCTATGCGGAACTAGAGGAAATTTTGGCGCAGACTCTGTTTCTGGAGCGGCTGGAGTTGAGTCAGCTGCCGGCGGCAGAAACGGCAGCAGCCGGTGCCAAGGACGGGGATGTGCCGGAAACTATGCAGCAGTTGAAAGAACGGACGGCACAGGAAACTAATCTGGCTGCCGGCAGCCAGGCAGTGATCAGCGTCAGCGTCAGTAAGTTGGACCAGCTGATGGACCTGGTGGGCGAAATGGTCATTGCCGAATCGATGGTGACACAAAATCCTGACTTAAAGGGACTGCAGTTAGATAATTTCGAGAAGGCAGCACGTCAGCTGCATAAAATCACCGGCGAGCTGCAGGATTTGGTGATGTCCATCCGCATGGTGCCGTTGGCCACCACCTTTCACAAGATGCACCGGCTGGTGCGTGATATGAGCAGACAGTTAAATAAAGAAGTAAAGCTGCAGCTGCTGGGAGAACAGACAGAAGTTGATAAAAATATTATTGAGCATATTGCCGACCCCCTCATGCATCTTATTCGTAATGCCATGGATCATGGTCTGGAACGTAAAGAGGAGCGGGAGGCACTGGGCAAACCGGCAGTTGGCACCATTACCCTGGAGGCCAAAAATGCCGGCAGTGATGTTTTAATTTTAGTTAAGGACGACGGCAGAGGGTTAAATAAAGCAAAAATACTGGAGCGGGCGCAGGCACAAGGTCTGCTGACCAAGCCTGCCGCCGAGATGACGGAGCAGGAAATCTATGAACTGGTTTTTCTGCCCGGGTTTTCTACGAAAAAGGATGTTACGGAGTTTTCGGGACGCGGCGTAGGCATGGATGTGGTGGCTAATAATCTGCAGCTGGTTGGCGGCTCCGTTGCCGTTGACAGCGTGGCGGGAGAGGGCTGTACTTTTACCCTGAAGATCCCCCTGACGCTGGCCATCATTGACAGCATGAACGTGAAGGTGGGGAATTCCTGTTTTACCATCCCCATCGCGTCCATTAAAGAATGCCTGCGGGCGCAGCAGCATACTTTGCTGCATGACACAAATGGTGATGAAATGCTGATGGTCAGAGGTGTCTGCTACCCCATCATTCGTTTGCATCAATATTTTGCTTTGGACACGCCCATCACCGACTTAAGTGAAGGCATTCTGATTATGGTGGAACATGATAAGCAGGGTTGTCTGCTTTTTGTCGATGAGCTGTTGGGACAGCAGGAAGTGGTGGTAAAAGCGCTGCCTGCCTACATCAGGAACAGACACCAAAGCAAAGGGCTGAGCGGCTGTACCCTCCTGGGTGACGGCAGCATCAGTTTGATCCTCGATGTGGGCGGTTTGCTGAATTAACTAAAGCGGGAGAGGGAAGGAGTTGTCGAAATGGCTGAGAGGGCAGCACAGGAAGATTTTTTTGTTCAGGACGATGAGGATACACAAAAGGGCAAGTATTTAATCTTTTCCCTGGGTAAAGAGCAGTATGGTCTGGAAATCAAATATGTGATGGAGATAATCGGTATTCAGCCCATTACGGAAGTGCCTGAACTTCCCCCATATATTCGCGGCATTATTAACTTAAGAGGGAAGATCGTACCGGTTATGGATGTGCGCTTACGCTTTAAGAAGGAGTTTAAAGAATACAGCGACCGCACCTGTGTTATTGTGATCCAGGTAGAAGAGGTGGCCATGGGCTTAATTGTCGACGCGGTGGAAGAAGTCCTGTCCATACCTGACAGCGAGATTGTCAGCCTGCCGGAGATTAAACAGAATACTAATCGCTATATTAAGGGGGTGGGAAAAGTAGGTGATGTAGTTAAGCTGCTGCTTGACTGTACCAAATTACTTACAGAAGATGAACTGGAAGATTTATCTGAATTGTAAAGGTAGGGTGGAAAATGAGAATAACAACAAAATTTGTTGTTGGTTTTTTGGTAATGGCCTTGCTGACGTGCCTCCTGGGTTATTTGGGCATTGTCAATGTGCAGCAAATGATGGCCGCGGACGTTTCCGCCGCTGAGGCTTTGGCAGAGCAGCTGATTCTGGTGACCAAAATTGCCATGGCTGCCGCAGTTTTAATCGCCATTATTCTTGGTACGGTTATGGCCGGTACCATTCACAAACCGATCAAGCAGATGATGGAAGCGGCGGAGAAAATCAGCCGGGGGATTATTGATGTGCAGCTGCCCACTGAAGCCAAGGGTGAAGTGGGACAATTGGCAGTTTCCTTTGCGCAGGTCGCTGCCAACATGCGGGAGCTGGCCGATGCTGCCGCCAAAATAGCCCGGGGAGATTTAGCTGTAAGTATTAGCGCCAAATCAGCAGATGATGTGCTGGGAGGCAGTCTGCAGGAGCTGCTGCAGGTTTTAAAACGCTTAATGTCTGAGCTGAAGCAGTTATATGAGCAGCATGCGGAGGGAGAAATAGATGCCTTAATTGCTGATGAGCAGTTTAACGGGGCTTATCGGGAAGTGGCCGGCGGCATTAATGACGGTTATCGCCTTTATGTCAGTACCCTGCGGAAAATCCTTGCTGTTCTAACCGGTTATGCCGAAGGCAACTTCTCCGTCAGTCTGGAAAGGCTGCCCGGCAAACTGGCCCAGGCTAATGAAGGGGTAGAGCTGCTGCGGCAGAACCTGCAGAATGTGATTGATGAAACGGTAACCATCGCCGGTTTAACAGCGGCAGGAGCACTGGGTGTGCGCGGCGATGCGGATGAGTTATACGGCGACTTTAAACGCATTATTACCGGTATTAACGAGACCCTGGACGCCATCACAGATCCCATCAACGAAGCTGCCCAAGTTCTGTCAGCGATAGCGGAAGGAGATCTGCAGGTCAGTATGACCGGTGAGTACCAGGGCGACCATGCCATCATTAAAAAAGCCCTTAATCAGGCCCTGGCAAACTTTAATGAGCTCCTGGCCAACATCCTGGAGGCGGCCCAACAGGTGGCAGCAGGTTCCAAACAGATTTCTGATTCCAGCATGGCTTTATCGCAGGGTGCTGCTGAACAGGCCAGTTCCATTGAACAGCTGACAGCTTCTTTAGAGGAAATCTCGGGCCAAACTAAGCATAACGCAGAAAATGCCGATAAAGTTAACAAGCTTGCCGTGGATGCCAAAGGTCATGCCCAGCAGGGTACGGAAGAGATGCAGGAGATGCTGGCGGCCATGGCAGAAATCAACCGGTCTTCCCAGAATATTTCCAAGATTATTAAGGTCATTGATGAAATTGCCTTCCAGACTAATATTTTAGCTTTAAATGCCGCCATTGAGGCAGCCAGGGCCGGGCAGCACGGTAAAGGCTTTGCCGTGGTGGCGGAAGAAGTAAGGAATTTAGCGGCGCGGGCTGCCAATGCCGCCAAGGAAACGACAGAACTGATTAACGGTTCCATTGAAAAAGTCAATGATGGCGCCTATATTGCCAACCAAACGGCAGCTGCTTTACAAAAGATAGTGGCGGATATTGATAAAATGGCAGATTTGGTGCAGCAAATTGCCGCTGCCTCCACTGAACAGGCTGCCGGTATCAGCCAAATTAATACAGGCATCGCCCAGGTCTCCCGGGTTGTGCAGGGCAATTCCGCTACTTCGCAGGAAAGTGCCGCTGCCAGTGAAGAGCTGGCCAGCCAGGCAGAAATGTTAAAACAGCAGGTGGCGGGCTTTAAACTGAAAACAAAGGCTGCAGGTCAGGATACAGCGGCAGGGGAGGAACTTGGTCCCCAGCTTGAGCAAATTCTGGCTGAACTGCCTGAGCAGGAGCCGGCGGCAGAGGAGCAGGCAGAGCAGGAACAAGCTTACCTGGAAGCTGCCGCTGCTGCTGAACCGAAAATTCTTTTGAGTGATCTGGAGTTTGGTAAGTATTAGCACTAAACGTAAATACAGTTTTGTTGGCGAGAGTTTCTTAACCTAAAGGTGGAGGGAAATGCTGAAGATTACAGATCAGGAATTTAAGCAGTTGACAGCCTATATTAAGCAGAATTTTGGTATCCATTTGCAGGCGGAGAAAAAAACAATGCTGACAGGACGCCTGCAGAGCCTGCTTTTAAGCAAAAACTTTACCCGCTTTTCAGAGTATATAGACTATCTGCTGAACGACAAAAGCGGTGAAGCCCGCATGGAGCTGGTGGAGAAGATTACCACCAATCATACCTTTTTTATGCGGGAAGCTGACCATTTCTTTTTCTTTCGTGATCATGTGCTGCCTGAACTGGTGCAAAACAATCAGGAACAGGACTTACGAATTTGGTGCGCAGCCTGTTCCACCGGTGAGGAAGCTTATACTTTGGCCATGATCATTGCTGATTATTTTGGTGCCGACAAAGGCCGCTGGGATACCAGAATTCTGGCCACAGATATTTCGCAGCAGGTGTTAGAAACTGCCCGCAAAGGTATTTACAGTCTGGAGCGCATTGCTCCCCTGCCCGCAGCCTGGAGAAATAAATATTTTCACAAACTTGATGGGGAAAATGCCGTGCTCAGCAGCAGCATTAAAAATGAGGTTATCTTTCGCAAGTTTAATTTAATGGAGCCTGTTTTTCCTTTCCGGAGAAAGTTTCAGGTTATTTTTTGCCGTAACGTCATGATTTACTTTGACTGGGAAACAAAAACAGAGTTGGTCAACAAGTTTTATGAGCATTTGGAAGAGGGAGGCTACCTGTTTGTGGGGCATTCAGAATCTCTGAACAGGGAAAAAACAAAATTTGAATACATCAGACCTGCTGTATACAGGAAAAGCAATGCTTAAGTATCAGACACAGGCAGATAATGGGGGATACCGCGCATGGCAGCTAAAGAGAAGATTAAAGTTTTAGTGGTAGATGATAGTCTGGTTTCACGGGAAGTCATTGCCAGGGGACTGGCCTTAGACGTACAGATTGAGATTGTCGGTAAGGCTGTCGATCCTTTTGACGCCCGGGATAAAATAGTCGCTCTGCGCCCCGATGTGATGACCTGTGACATCGAAATGCCCCGCATGAACGGGATTGAATTTATCCGGCGGCTTCTGCCCCAATATCCTTTGCCTGTAGTTGTGGTTAGTTCCATCAGCAGCGCAGTTTTTGAAGCTCTTAACGCCGGTGCCGTAGATTTTGTCACGAAACCTGATTTTAGTTCCCCTACCGCTGTAGAAAACTTTATTAAAGAGTTAATCAATAAAGTGAAGATTGCCAGCCGGGCACAGGTGAAAACAGCGCCGCCGCTGCTCCTCCGGCAAAGCGGTGGCCCGCAGACTACTGTTGCCGCTGATAAAATAATTGCCATTGGGGCCTCAACTGGCGGTACCGAGGCTATTTATCAGCTGCTGAAGCAGCTGCCGGCTAAGATGCCGGCGATAGTGATTGTGCAGCATATTCCGGCCGTTTTTTCCCGCTTATTTGCCGAGCGTTTAAACCAACAGCTGCCCTTCCGGGTGAAAGAGGCGGTCAGCGGCGATTATCTGGACCCGGGAACGGTATTAATCGCCCCGGGCGACTATCATCTGCAGGTGCGCCGCAGTGGTACACGCTATCAGGCAGTTGTGGAGCAGGGGGAAAGGGTGAACGGTCACTGCCCTTCAGTTGATGTTTTATTTACCTCGGTCGCCAAAGAGGTGGGCGAAAAGGCCATCGGTGTTATTTTAACCGGCATGGGCTATGACGGGGCCAGGGGACTGCTGGCCATGCGCAGAAAAGGGGCAAAAACCGTGGGGCAGGATGAAGCATCCTCCGTTGTTTACGGGATGCCTAAAGCTGCTTTTGAGCTTGGTGCCGTAGAAATACAGGCACCCCTGGCTAAGATTCCGCAAATCTTACTTTCCCTGGTGAGCAGATGAGGAAACTGGAATTGGTAGTAGGTATCGGGGAATATCGTGTTAGCAGGCAAAAAAATGCTGTCCTGAAAACATACGCTTTATCTTCCTGTGTCGCGGTGACTGCATACAGCCCCGCGCAGCAGGCGGCCGGAATGATACATATTGCCCTGCCGGCTCCTTTTACCGGCGCCCAGGGACAGTTACGCCCGGCTTATTATGCCGTTACCGGCGTGCCGCTGTTGATTCGGGAAATGTGCGCAGGCTTTGGTTGTTCCCGACAGGAATTAATCATCAATCTTTATGGTGGTGCCGAATCCATCCGACCCCATGATATCTTTAATATCGGCAGAAAAAACTTACAAGCAGTGAGGCAGGCTTTAGCGCAGCTAAATCTGACAGTAAAAGAAGCGGATGTGGGAGGAAGGGTTAGCCGTACGCTCAGTATGGACGTGGCAACGGGTCTGATAAAGACTGTTACGCAGCCCTTAACGATTTAAAAGCATGAGAGATTTATGTAATTAAAAGAGGTGAAAAGCATGGAGACCTTAAAAGGTAAGGAGGCGTTAACAGCTCTGATGGGGGTGCTGCCCTATGTCATCAATGCTTTGCCTTCTGATATGTCCCTCTATGTAACTGACGGCAAGCAGTATTTATATGCAGCAGAAGGCCCCGATTTGCAGACAGGTATCACAGTAGGTAGTGAGATTTTAGGCAATGCGACGAAGAAATGTATGGAGGAGAAGCGGAAGACTGTCTATCATGTCCGTCGGGGTGTTCCCTTTAAAGGTGTCAACGTACCCGTTGTCGACGAGGCCGGTGTGCCGATAGGAACGTTAATCTGTGCCATCGGGCGCAAAACGCAGCAGGAAGTTAACGAGGGAGCTGCCCAGCTGTCGGCGGCGCTGAATGAAATGGCCCAGGCTTTGACCGAGATTGCCCGGGGAGCAGGCAGATTGGCTGAAGTTGGTGACAATCTGGCGAAAAAATCAGAGGAGTCAAGCCGACGTATTAAAGAAACGGAAGTAATTATTAATACCATTAAAGAAATTTCCACCCAAACAAATTTACTTGGTTTAAATGCGTCCATTGAAGCGGCCAGGGCCGGGGAAAACGGCAGAGGTTTTGGTGTGGTGGCGCAGGAGATTCGCAAGCTGGCTGACCACAGCAAACAGGCGGCAGAGGAGGTTAACGGTATTATTACGGCCATTGCCGATGCCGTGAGAGGCATGATTGAGGCGGCAGAGGAGTCAGGCAGCATTGCCCAGCAGCAGGCAGCGGCTACGGAAGAAAATTCGGCCACCATTGAGCAGCTGCGGGTGCTGGCAGACAATCTGAAAAGAACAGCGGCTAAACTGTAACAGTTTGCCGGAAAGAATAAAGGAGCAGGCTCGTCGAGCCTGCTCCTGATATTTTTTGTTCTTTTTTGCTTTACTCCAGCGCCAATATGAGCCGGGCGGCTTCCAGGGCGACGTAACGATTTTGCCGCCAGATGCGCTCCCACTGCCGCAGGTCACCAACAACGGTGCCCACTTCAATGATGAACGCAGGAATACCCAGTTCGCTAATTGCCCAATCCATATATTTGCCGCCATTGACTAACTGCTGACCGGCGCCATATCCTGTCAGGGCGGCCAGCTGCCGTGCCAGCTGCCGGTCGCGGTTATACCGGGCACCGCTCTGCCGGTTGTACCAGTAAATTATTTCCCCCTGCTGGTGAAAGGAAATAACCATGGCCGGCCGCCGCTGTAAAGTAAAATCATATAAGGATTGCGCTTCCGGTTCACTTAAAGGTTTTGTTCCTTTAAAATGGCTGGGTGCCGGCCGCGGCTGCACGTTGACCAAACGGGACCAGAAAGCCGGGAACTGCCGGTTTAAATCAACGCCGCGAATGTTGGCTTTCCAGCTGCTGAAGCTGTTTTCGTTAGCCTGCTGTAATAACTGTTTTGCAAAAGTACTGTTTTGTACAGCTTCCGGGCCTTCTAAAACTAAGGTGACCCCGTCGGGATTAAGCATGGGCATAAACCACAGGCTGACTTCTTCTAATATTTCCGCTACATGATAGGGGCCGAAGGGGCGGTCATACTGGGCATGACGGGCGTATTCCTCTGCCATTTTCATGAGCAGATTGGTCGTCAGCCATTCACTGGCATGAATGGCGGCGTCCAGAAAGATTTCTTTTGTGCCGTGGCCGAGGCGCAGGGCGTAAATGGCTCGTCCCTCTACCGACTGTCCTATTTCCACCAGGGAGATTAAGTCCGGGTAGGCCGCAGCCAGTGCATGCACATCGGCAGTCAGCCGCTGATAGGTATACTTTTGTGGTACTGCTGTTACGACCGGGGCATTATGGATGCGCAGCGCCGGTTTGGCGGTTCTGGCCGCGGTTTGCACCAGTTCCTGCCGGGTGACGACGGCCCCGGGGTTAAAAGTCCTGTCAAAGGGAACATCGATAATGCCTAAATGCGCCAATTGGTTGAGGGGCAGCTGTTCTGCCGCGGCGGAGAGAAAATACTTTCCTGCCTGCTCCACAGGCTCCTGTGTGCTGCGAGCCAGCAGGAGGTATAATTCCCGGCGCTGCAGCGGTTCGTACAAGGAGTTGAGGGGAAAGCCTGTCTGGGCAAGCAGGCTGTGGTAAGCCGCCTTGTTTTCACTGTAACCCTCCAGGGCAGCAAATAAGCTGACAGCCTCGGCCCGGGTGACGGGCAGCCCCGCTTCCGTTTCCCGCCATGGTTTATCAAAGACCGCCAGACTGTTAATATATTCCCAGGCACTAAAAGGAGCACTGTAAACCGGGGCATCAAAGGGCAGCTGAAAAACTGTTGTCAGCAGGAAAGCTAAAACTGAACAGAAGAGAATAAACAGGAAAAGCTGCTGATTAACTTTTTGCTGTTGCTGTTGATAGATGGTTTTCCCCTCCCTTCTACACAGCTAGTATTTTAACAAAAAGAGACAACATTCCTGCTAAAAATGGTTATTGGGCCAAATAATGATTACTAATTCATTAAAAAAAATATTTTGCTGAAGGAATTTTTGATTTTATGCAGAATTAAGGCATGAATTAGGTGTAGGTATTATTTCCCTGAAGCGGAAAATGACAGATAAAATTAAACTGCAGAGAGGATCCGGTGACGGGGGATATTTATCCACTGGCTGTAAAGGGCAAACCTGTCGAAAGGCAGGGACGCAAAACCACAGGTCTAAGCCTCTGCAGGTAGGGCGGCTGGGTTGCCGGCTTTATTTCCTTAGGGTGCAACTCGTTCGCCAGGGCACTTTTTTTTGCTGAGTCCTGCAAAAGTTGTATTCCTAGGGTTTTTTATTTTCAGCAGCCGGATAGGGGGGTTGAAAACATGAAACTGATCAATGATAAAACCGGCGCTGTGCTGCAGCTGGCTTTAGATGCCGCGGCGGCGAGACAGCGTGTCAGTGCCCATAATGTGGCTAATATCAATACACCGCACTTTAAGCGGCAGGAAGTTTTATTTGAAGAGCAGTTAAAAGCAGCCCTGGCGGCACCGTCTCCGCAGTCGCTGCGCAGGACACATCCGCGCCATCTGCCCTTTACCTCTGAGCCGGCAGACCTTAAGCATCGTGTTATTACCGATAACAGCACGGCGATGCGTACAGACGGCAATAATGTGGATATTGACCGGGAGATGGTGCAGTTAAGTACTAATCAGCTGCGGTATAACGCCTTAACGCAGGTGTTAAACGGCCGCTACAGCTTACTGCGTTATATACTGCAGGAAGGAAGGCGATAAAGTAATGAAATTATTTCAGGCCATTGAAACGGCAGCCTCCGGTCTGACGGCAGAGCGTCTGCGTCTGGATCTAATTGCCGGCAATATTGCCAATGCTCAAACAACCCGTACCGCAGACGGCGGACCTTACCGCCGCAAAGCAGCCGTTTTTGCTGCTGTGCTGGCGTCAGCCGGCCGGCCCGGGCAGGGTGTGCGCGTCAGCGCGATCCGGGAAGACGATACTGCGCCGCGCCTGGAATTTGATCCTCAGCATCCGGATGCCAATGCCGAAGGTTATGTAGCCTATCCAAATGTTAATGTGCTGCAGGAAATGGTAGATCTGATCACGGCAGCGCGGGCCTATGAGGCAAATGTAACGGTGCTTAATGCCGGTAAAGGCATGTTTTTGAAAGCTCTGGAAATTGGCAGGGGGTAGGTGAGCCAAATGCAAATTGAAGCAATTAATCCCTTTCTTCCCGTTCAGCGGCAGCAGCAAACAGACGCTGCCGACGGCACAGCAGCGGACAGCCGGTTTTGTGACCTGCTGCAGCAGGCCCTGGCAAAAGTTAACCGGCTGCAGGTGGCGGCGGAAGAGGCGGCTGTCAGTCTGGCTGCGGGAGAAGTTGAAGATGTACACCAGGTCATGATTGCCATCGAACAGGCCAGACTGGCCATGGAATTAACGGTCCAGGTACGCAACAAAATTGTGGATGCTTACCAGGAGATTTCGCGCATGCAGATTTGATCTGCTGAGCAGAAGTGGGGTGATTGAGATTGTCGGAGCCGAGGCGCTTTCCTGTTACCTGGGAAGGGGTAAAGGGAAAGTGGCAGCAGTTAAGTAAGGCAAAAAAAGCAGCAAGCATAGTACTAGGCGCAGCAATTTTAACTACAGTCTTTTTTGTCGCACGGGTTCTGTTGCGACCGCCGATGTCGCCCTTGTTCACAGGCCTGGAGGCAGCAGATGCCGGCAGAATTGCCGCAAAACTGCAGGAGTTAGGAGTTGATTACGAGTTAGACCAGGAAGGTCAAACGATCCTCGTCAAGGATGATGAGGTTTACGATTTAAGGATTCAGTTAGCAAGCGATGGAGCGCTCATGGGGGGCAGCGCCGGCTTCGAGCTGTTTGATAAAACAAAACTGGGAGCCACGGAGTTTGAACGACGTTTAGATTATCAGCGCGCCCTTCAGGAAGAACTGCGCAGGACAATTGTCCAGCTGGAAGAAGTGGAGCAGGCCAGAGTACATCTGACACTGCCCGAACCCAGCGTCTTTGTTACAGAGACTGCAGCCCCTTCTGCCTCGATCGTGCTGAAACTGAATCCTTTTTCACAGCTGGAGCAAGCTCAGGTGCGCGGTATTATGCATTTGGTGGCGGCCAGTGTGGAAAATTTAACCCCGGAGCAGATTACGGTGGTCGATACACAGGGCAATCTGTTAAGTGATCTTTATACTGCAGAGCAGCCTGCGCTGCCGGCAGATGCAGCTTTCAGGCAGTTTAAAGTGCGGCGTGCCTTTGAACAGGAGCTGGAGCAGCGGGTGCAGAGGCTGCTGGATCGGGTTTTAGGTCCGGGACAAGCCATTGCCATGATGACGGCGGAGCTTGATTTTAACTCCCAGGAAACAACGGTGATCACCTATGCCGATGACGGTGTGCCGCGCAGCCGTACCGTTAAGCGGGAAACCTGGGTCGGCAGCGAGGGCAGCATTGTCGGAGAGGCAGGTACAGACAGCAATATTCCCGGGTACGTGCTGCCGGAAGACAGTGAAGGCGGCGCCTATGAAAAAATTGAGGAAACTGTCAATTATGAAGTCAGCGAAACGACTAATAAACAGATCTTTGCTCCCGGTCGTTTACTAAAACTGCATACAGCGGTGGTGGTAAACAATAAGAACGGGGAAGTAACACCGCAGCAGGTGGCGCAGATTAGAAGCACAGTGGCCGCCGCTGTCGGCTATCAGCAGGATCGTGGTGATACCATTGACGTACAGGGGATGAACTTTAGTGGTGCTGCCGGCGAGGAAATACTGCCTGAACCGGAGGACGCCTGGCGCAGCTGGCAGCGTTATGCAGTCTACGGGACCGTAGTTTTAGGAGGCTTACTTCTTTTACTGTTGGTATTGCGCCTGTGGAGCAGGAGGCGGGCAGGGGCAGCGGAGACAGAAGTGCCTTCGTTACCGACACTGCCTGAACAGCGGGCAGCAGCTTTAATTTCCGCCGAGCAGAGCAAAGCCGGTGAGGATGACAGTAGAAATCAGCAAGTGCGCAAATTGGCAGAGAAAGAGCCGGAAATGGCAGCTTTCTTGATTCGCGCCTGGTTAGCGGAAGAATAGGAGGCGGACATGGTGCGCAGCAAGTTAACCGGTCTGAAGAAAGCAGCTATCCTGCTCATGGCTTTGGGGCCGAGCCTGTCGGCAAAAATCCTGAGACATTTCAGTGAGAGCGACATTGAACGTATTTCTTTGGAAATTGCCAATACGACCAAGGTTGAAATCTCAGAGATGGAAGAAGTCCTGGAAGAATTTATGCTCGTGAATCAGGCTCAGAAATATGTACTTGACGGCGGTTTGGAGTACGCGAAAAAACTGCTGGAAGAAACTTTAGGCACCCAAAAAGCTCACGAAATAATTAAAAAATTAAGAGAAGCCTCACAAATTAAACCCTTTATGTTTGCCCGTAAAACGGACCCGAAACAGTTATCCAATATTATTGCCCACGAACATCCCCAAACGATTGCTCTGATTTTATCCTATCTGGATCCCCAGCAGGCTTCACAAATTTTATCTGATTTGCCGGAAGAGCAGCAGGCAGGTATTGCCCAGCGTATTGCCACCATGGAAAGAACTTCACCGGAAGTCCTGCGGGAAGTGGAGCGGGTCTTAGAAGCACGCTTATCTTCGGTGGCACAGCAGGATTATGCTGTGGCCGGCGGCATTGGTACCTTGGTTGACATTCTGAATAATGTTGACCGTGGTACAGAGAAGCTGATTTTGGAGGAATTGGAACTGGAACATCCCAAGCTGGTGGATGAAATTCGCAAGCGTCTCTTTATCTTTGAGGATGTAATTGGTTTGGATAATGCTTCGATTCAGCGCATCATTCGCGAAGTAGATCAAAAAGATCTGGCCATGGCCCTTAAAGGTTCCAGCGATGAAGTACGGGAGCGGATTTTCCGCAATATTTCTAAACGTGCTGCCGAAATGCTGCAGGAGGATATCGAATTTATGGGTCCTGTCCGCCTGCGGGATGTGGAGGAGGCACAGCAGCGCATTGTCAGTATTGTCCGCAGATTAGACGAAGCAGGGGAAATTATTATTTCGCGGGGTGGTGAAGATGCCATCATTATCTAAAATCCTGAAGGCCCCTTGTATTGATAAGATCGGCTGCCTGCAGCTGCCTTTACTGCAGCCTGTTAAAGAACAAAAAACTGCCGGCAAGACAAGTCAGGAACTGATGACGAACGCAGAAGAGGCAGAAAAAATACGGCAGCAGGCGCAGGCAGAACTGTTACTGGCACGGCAGCAGTGTGAACAAATTTTAGCGGCTGCAGCAGCAAAGAAAGAGGCCCTGCTGGCACAAGGACAGGCAGAGGCTGCAACGCTGCGGCAGGAGGCTCAGGAAGCCGGCTTCCAGCGCGGCTACCGGGAAGGGCTGCAGGCGGGAGAGCAGGAAAGCCGGCAGCTGCGGCAGGCAGCGGAGGAGATGCTGGCGGAAGCGCGGCAGCTGCGGCAGCAAATGCTGGATAATGTAGAGCCGCAGGTAGTTAAACTGGCAGTGGAGATAGCAGAAAAGTTTGTCCGTGCCCAGCGCTTGGAAAATCCGCAGATCCTGCAGCAGTTGGTGCAGGAAAATCTGCAGCAGATCAAGGAAAGCGGCGAAATTGTGATCCGCCTGCATCCGGAAGATGCCGCCGGCAGCCGGGAACTGCTGCCGCAGTGGCAGGCAGAGGTGGGCGAGCAGAGCAGGTTACATCTGTTAGCAGACAGTACGCTGCAGCGGGGTGACTGCTGCCTGGAAAGCAGCAGTACAGTGTTAAGCTGCCGCTTAGATGAGCGTTTTGCAGCCTTGCGGCAGCTTTTGGCCGAAGTGATGCCGGATGTCTGATTTAAATTTAGCTGCTTATCAGCAGGCTTTAGATAAGTTTTCCGCAGTCAGAAAAGCAGGCCGGGTTACTGAAGTTGTCGGACTAACCATTGAAGTGCAGGGGATAGAGGCTTTTATTGGCGAAGTCTGCCTTCTTTACCTTGCCCCTGCTGCTGAACCGGTGCTGACGGAAGTGGTAGGGTTCAGAGATGGCTCGGTTTTATTGATGCCGCTGGGCAATGTACAGGGTATCCGTCCCGGCTGTGAAGTGATCTCCACCGGTCAGGCCTTTACTGTAAATGTCAGTCCGGCTTTATTAGGGCAGGTTGTTGACGGTTTAGGCCGGCCGCTGCAGGGTAATGGGTTTATCAATGGCGGCACCAGCTATCCGGTGGATAATGACCCGCCCCAGCCCCTGCAGCGGCGGCGGATTGAGGAACAGCTGCCAACCGGCGTGCGGGCCATAGATTTGTTTCTCACCTGCGGACAGGGACAGCGGATCGGTATTTTTGCCGGCAGCGGTGTGGGCAAGTCTACCTTACTGGGCATGATTGCCCGCCATAGTGCGGCTGATGTGAATGTCATTGCCCTGGTAGGTGAACGCGGCCGGGAAGTTTTAGATTTTATTGAAAAAGATTTGGGACCGGAAGGCTTGGCCCGTTCCGTGGTGGTGGCAGCTACTTCTGACCGCCCTCCCCTGGTGCGCATCAAAGGAGCCATGGTTGCTACCGCCATCGCTGAGTATTTCCGCGATCAGGGAAAAAAAGTAATGTTAATGATGGATTCGGTGACACGTCTGGCCATGGCGCAGCGGGAAGTGGGTCTGGCCATTGGTGAGCCGCCGACGACAAAAGGTTACACCCCTTCCGTGTTTACCATGCTGCCCCGCTTATTGGAACGGGCGGGGACGGCGGCGCAGGGGTCCATTACAGGTCTCTATACAGTCCTGGTTGACGGCGATGATTTTAATGAACCCATTGCTGATGCGGTGCGCAGCATTCTGGACGGCCATATAGTTTTATCCCGGGATTTAGCGGCCAAAAACCACTTCCCTGCCATCGATATTCTGCAGAGTATCAGCCGGCTGATGACAGACCTGGTGGATGAAGAGCATCAGCAGCTGGCATCGGTTTTTCGCGACTATTTAGCTGCTTACACTGAAGCAGAAGATTTAATCAATATCGGTGCCTATGTGGAGGGAAGCAATCCTCGCCTCGATGAGGCGCGCCGCTATATCGACGGAATGCAGGCTCTCTTAAGGCAGGATATTAAAGAAGTGGACTCGTTCAGCGAGGCCCTGGGCAAATTAAAGCAAACTTTGGGAAGGAAGACAGGATAAATGTATCGTTTCCCCTTGCAAAAAGTGTTAGCTTATCGACAGCTGAAGGAAGAGGAAGCACAAGCCCGCCTGGCGCAGGTACAGCGGGAGGCTGAGACAGCACGCCAGGCTTACCGGGAAGCAGAAAATGCCTTTTTGGCAGGCCAGGCTGACTATTCCAGGCGTCAGTCACAGCAGCTGCGGCTTTCTGAAGCGCTGCAGGCCAGTGAGTATCTGGCACTGCTGGCAGAACGTTTGCAGGCCTGTGAAGCTGAATTGATGAAACAGGAAGAGCGGCTGCAGCAGCAGATTGCGGAGACGGAAAAGGCGATGCAGGAACGTAAGGTAATGGATAAACTGCGGGAGAAAGATTATGCCCGTTATCAGTACCGGCAGGCACAGGCGGAACAGCGTCAGACAGATGAAATAGCAAGAAATGTCTTTCTCCGCCAGGCTGCTGAGTAAACTTTCCGCAAGAATTTACTACTCCCTGAAAGGAGGTGAGCAGATGAATGTACAGATGGTGCTGCCGTCAGTTTGTGCCGGCGGGACAACAGTGCCGGGAGCAAAAAAAGCAGAGCAGGAGGAAGCAGATTTTTGGCAGCTCTGTTTAGCCATGCTGGGTTCAGGCCTGCCCGCTCAGCAGACATTAGTTGGGGGCAGACCGCTGCCGGCAGCAAACGGCGCGGCAGGGCAGGAGGCGGCTCCGGCTGCTGCTGTGGCGGCAGTACAAGCTTTCCCAGGTCCGGACAGTATGGCAGCGGCTGAGCTGTTCAGTACTGCTGCTGAGGGCAGCTTAACTGCAGAGCTGCGGCAGAGCGAAGCGGCGCTGCTGCTAAATGTACCACATGAGTCCCTTAGTGCAGCTGCTGCCGGGACTGAACAGGCGCCAGACAGTCTGACCGGAGAAGAAAATTCGCTGCGGACGGCTGCCGACTTTAAAGCAGAAGCCGCACAGCACTTAACAGCAGCAGCGGCTCAAAGTGAGGAAACAATGCCTGCTGCAGGGGCTGCAAAAGTAACTACAGCCGTGCCGGGAAGTAAACTTCCTGCCGCGGAAGCTCTAGGGCCGGCAGCAGGAGCCGACTGCCCCGAGGCAGCAGCCGAGCCGGAACCACAGTTTGGCGGGGAGATGCAAACAGACAGCCGGACGGCAGCTGAGCAGGCAGAGGCTGCTGACCGCCCCTACCAGGCCGCCGGGAGGGAACGGCCGACAGCAGTAAGGGAGCGGACCGCAGCAGAAACGGAGCGCAGCAGGGTAAGCCTGCAGCCTGCCGGCAGGGCAGAGGAAATACTTACGGCCGTGCCTGATTGGAGTGTAGATTACGCCGTAACGGCAGCAGCCAAGGATAAGAGGGAAAGTGTGCCGCTGTCGGTGTCAGTGGTGAAACAGCTGGCACAAAGTATTATTGCCTCAGAGCTTCCCACGGGAGAAAAAAAATTGTATGTGCGCTTAAAACCGGAGACTTTGGGTCGGGTAGAAATCCGTTTGCGGCTGCAGTCAGGTCAGCTGACGGCGCAGGTCATTACTGATAATCTGCTGGTCAAACAGCTCCTGGATGCTTCGCTGGAACAGCTGCGGGAGCGTCTGCAGACGCAGCAAATTACCATCGCTGATTTTAGTGTGCATGTGGGACAGGGAGAAAGTCAGGCAGAACAGCAGACAGGACAGCACTCCCCACGGCAGCAGCAGTTTATGGCCCCGCCGGATAAAACCGACGGCTTAACCCCGCACATACTGCTGCCCACGACAGCTGTCGGCCGGCCAGGTTTAGACTTAAGAGCTTAAGAGAGAGGCGGAGGTGAAATGATGATCACAAGAATTACGACCACAGGTGCAGCTGCAGCCCCCGGCACGACAACAGCGGCCGGTAAAGACGCTGTGCAGGAATTAGGTAAGGATGCCTTTTTACAGCTGCTGGTTGCGCAGCTGCGCTACCAAAACCCTTTAAACCCGCAGGACAGCAGCGCCTTTGTGGCCCAGTTGGCCCAGTTTTCCGCTTTGGAACAGATGTATAACTTAAACAATACCATGCAGCA
Source organism: Bacillota bacterium (assembly GCA_012522335.1). GTDB lineage: Bacteria > Bacillota > Dethiobacteria > Dethiobacterales > Dethiobacteraceae > UBA9865. Next base: position 46,944 of record JAAYKP010000043.1, on the reverse strand, counting down.
GCTGCTGGCTCTGCAGGCCGGCATGCAGAATACTGCCCCTGCTTATCTTGGTTTAGAGGTAACGGTGGCTGAGGCTGAGGGCGAGGTGGTGACCGGGACGGTGACAGCGGTAGAATTTGTGGGCAGTCAGCCCTGGCTTGTTGTTAATGGCCGCTCGTATCCCTTGGCAGATGTAATCAGAGTAGCGCAGGGAGTCAGTGACGATGAAAGTTAACCGGCCTTTATACCCGCCTGCTTTACCGGCAGCAGCGCGGAAAAGCGTAAAACAGGAAGCTGCCGCAAAAGCTGAGGTGCCTTTTGCCCAAGTGCTGCAGCAGCAGCTGTCGGCACCGCAGCCGCTAAAATTTTCTGCCCATGTCCTGCAGCGTCTGCAGGAGCGGCAGATAGAACTGGCGCCGCAGGATGTGACAAAACTTTCCCGGGCGCTGCAGGCAGCAAGGGAAAAAGGGTCGCAGTCCTCACTGCTGCTCTATCAGGATATTGCCTTTGTGGCCAGCGTGAAAAATAATACCATTATTACAGCCGTTAAGGGTGATGATCTGCAGGATCGTGTTTTTACTAATATTGACAGCGCGGTAATGATTAAGTAAGTGGCCGGACCTCAGTGAGGAAGCCACAGACCGTGGATGGACAGAAGCGGTCTGCCGCCAGACAAGGAGGTTAAAAAATGCAAAGATCTTTATTTTCCGGCGTAACCGGATTGCGCAATCACCAGACAAAACTTGATGTTATTGGTAACAATATTGCCAATGTTAATACCATCGGCTTTAAAAGCAGCCGTGTCCGCTTTCAGGATGTGTACAGTCAGATGATCCGGGGGGCCAGTGCTCCCATGAACGGACGCGGGGGAACTAATGCTTCCCAGGTGGGCATGGGCGTGACCATTAGCGCCATTGATACGCTGCATACACAGGGAAGTCCCCAGTATACAGGAAATCCCGATGACATGGTTATTCAGGGCAGCGGATATTTTGTCGTTACAGACGGCTTCAATAGCTATTTTACGCGGGACGGTGCCTTTTCCCTCGGCATTGACCGTGATTTGGTCAACTCTGCCAACGGCTTAAAGCTTTTAGGCTGGCAGGCAGATGCTGACGGTACCATTGATACCAATACTCCCCTGACGACACTAAATATACCTTTAGGGGAAAAAGTTGTATCCCGGGCGACAGGGCAGATGAAGTTCAGCGGTAATTTAGATGCTGAAGCGGCAGGGCATGTGACGGAAGCATTAATCTACGATTCACAGGGCAGAGCCTACAGCCTCAACCTGACTTTTACCAAAACGGCAGACAATGAGTGGAATTTGAGCGGGGCCGAACTGCGGTCTGCCGCCGGTGATTTAGTTCCGGGCATCACCCTTACCGGTCTGGGCGCAGAACTCCGCTTTACGGCTAACGGCAGTTTTGTACCGGCTGCTGCTTCACAGATTAGCATTACCGGCCTGCCGGGGGGCGCGGAAGATCTGCAGATTTCCCTTGATTTTTCCTCTCTGTCACAAAAAGTGGGCAAGAGCAATGCCAGAATGGATACACAGGACGGTTTCCCCGTAGGTGTGTTAGAGAGCTATATGGTGGGGAAAACAGGTATCATCAGCGGCATTTATACCAATGGGATGGTCAGAGATTTGGGACAAATTGCCCTGGCCAGCTTTGCCAATCCCGAAGGTTTAACGAAGGCGTCCGGTAATTTATATGCCGTTTCCGCCAACTCCGGAGAGCCCAATATTGGCGCTGCCGGGGAAGACAGCCGCGGTACCATTGAAACATCTTCGCTGGAAATGTCCAATGTTGACTTGTCCTATGAGTTTACCGAAATGATTACTACCTCCCGTGCCTATCAGGCCAATTCGCGGGTGATCACCACCTCTGATGAATTGCTGCAGGAAGTAGTTAACTTGAAGCGGTAACAGTATGCTGCAGCTGCGGAAGAACGCGAGGTGAGGAAAATGCAGCAGCGGATGGATATTTTGACGATTCTGGGTATTGTGCTGGGACTGGGACTGGTGATCGGTGCCATTGCCATGGAAGGCAGTTTGGCTGTCTTCTGGAGTCCCTCCAGTTTGATGATTACGGTGGGCGGTTCCTTTGCCGCCCTCCTGGTCAATTTTCAAATCCCACAAGTAAAAATGGTGCTGCAGGTTACCAAACAGGCTTTTATGGATGATGTGGCTGAAATTAGTGACATTATTAATCTGTTTGTGCGCTTAGGGCAAAAAGCACGCCGGGAAGGTTTACTGGCGTTAGAGGATAATTTGGCAGATCTGGATGATCCCTTTTTAGTTAATGGCCTGCAGCTGGTGATTGACGGTTTGGAGCCGGAAGTTATCCGTGACATTATGGAAACGGAGCTTGATACCATTGCCGGCCGTCATAAACTGGGGCAGGATGTTTTCCGCGCCTGGGGAACATTAGCACCGGCTTTTGGCATGATCGGTACTTTAATTGGCTTAATTCAGATGCTGGCCCACTTGGATGATCCCAGCCGTATTGGCCCGGGTATGGCCGTGGCACTGATTACAACCTTTTATGGTGCTCTGCTGGCAAATTTGCTCTTTATCCCCATGGCCGGCAAACTTGCCATCCGCAGTGAGGCGGAAGTTGCTCTAAAGGAAGCCGTGATTGAGGGAGTGCTGGCCCTGCAGGCCGGGACTAACCCCCGGGTGCTGCAGGAAAAACTGAAGGCCTTTGCTTCACCGGAGGAGCGTGCGGAAATGGAGCAGCAGTTAGCCGCGGCAGAGGAGCAGGACGAAATGGTGTATGATCATGCGTAAACGACGGCAGATGGCGAAGCAGGAGCAAAGCGGCGGTGCGCCGGAATGGATGATCACCTATAGTGATATGGTGACACTTTTGCTGGCCTTTTTTATCCTGCTCTATGCTTATTCCGTGCTTGATGTGCAGCGCTTCCAGCAGGTGCTTACCTCCATTCAAAGTTCTTTCCTCGGCGGTGAAGGCATTTTGGACCGGCAGCCGCTGCCTGAAGAAGATGAAGGCGCTGTGCCGGAGCCGGGGCAAATAGAGCAGATAGTGATCACCTATGAGGCGGTCAGGCAGTATTTGCGGGAAGAAGGCATGGACGGCTATATCAGACCGCGGATCGAAGAGCGCGGCATCGTGCTGGAGATTGAAGATCGTATTTTATTTGATTCCGGCCGGGCGGAAATCAGGGAAGACGCACGGCAGCTGCTGGCGAAAGTGAGCGGCATCCTCAAAAGTGTCCCTAACCAAATTATCGTGGAAGGTCATACTGACAATGTACCGATCAAGACGGCACGCTATCCCTCCAACTGGGAATTATCAGTAGACCGGGCGGTTCATGTCGTCCGTTATTTCATTGAGACGCAGCATATAGCTCCTGAACGTTTTATCGCAACCGGTTACGGGGAATACCAGCCTGTTGCTCCTAATGACACAGCAGCCGGACGGGCCCGCAATCGTCGTGTCAATATTGTAATTTCCGAGGTAAATTTACTGGACAAGGGGGCAGATGAGCTTGGCAGCACAGGAGAAGAAAGCAAATGATGGTAAAAGAAGCAGCAGTTGGCCTAAAATTCTGGCGGTAAGCGCTGTCCTGCTGGCAGCTTTAGTCCTCTGCTTAGGCAGCTACAATCTGGGCAGTGGTCATCCCTTCTTTACCTTTCCGCCTGCCCGGGCTGCCCGGGAAGACGGCTATTACGAATTATTCGGACCGGAAGGTTTTACCGTTAACTTAAATGACAGCAGCCAGCGCCGTTATTTGAAGGCCGGGGTGGTGCTGGCCTACCGGGAGAAAAAACTTTTGGCCGAACTGGAACAGCGCCAGGCACAGCTGCGGGATTTAACCATTACAGTTTTGCGCCGTTGGCGTGCCCATGATTTGGCCCAGGAAGACGGTTTGGCGGCACTGCGCACAGAACTGCTGACAGCCGTCAATGAGGTGCTGACCCGTGGGGAAGTCAAAGAAATATTTTTTACGGAATTTTTAGTGCAGTAGGAGGATCTGATGAGCAGCAATAAGATGTCGCAAGCGGAAATTGAAGAACTGGTAAGCCGCCTGCAGGCAGCAGACACTGCCGCGCCGGAGGCCGCGGCCTCAGGGTCAGCCGCGGCGGCCGCCGTGCCTGCACATACCATTGAAAAAATAACTTTTCCCGAACTGACACCTCAGCCCCCCGGCGGTAAACAAAGAGATTTAGCTTTTTTCGGAGCTGTACCGGTTAAGCTTTCTTTAGAGTTAGGCAAGGCCACGTTGACGGTGAAGGAAATCTTACAGCTGCAGGAGGGCTCAATTATTAAACTTGACACGGCAGCCGGTGAGAATGCCCTGCTGTGTGTCAACGACAGGCCGCTGGCAGCAGCAGAAGTGATAGTGATTAACGAAGATATTGGCTGCCGGGTGGCGGATTTTAATGTGCATCCCCGGCTGAGGCAGGAAGAGGATTAACAAGATGGAGTACGTGCTGGTTTACTTAAAGCTTTTCGGCAGTCTGGCTTTAGTTTTAGTCCTGGCTTACGGTACGGTGCGTTACCTGCTGCCGTACCTGCAGCACGGTAGTATGCTGCAGAGCCGCCGGCTGGAGGTAATTGAACGTTTAGCCCTGGCTCCCCGCAGCTCACTCTACCTGGTGAAAGCAGGCAGCCGTTATTTTGTCGTCGGCCTGACACCGACAACGATAGCCTACCTGACGGAAATTGATGCTGCTGATCTGCAGCAGGCAGAAGCAGGGGCCGCTGCCGCTTTCAGCAGCATTCTGCAGCGCAGCAAAACAAAGGCCGTCTTTCCCTGGCAGACAGGTGATAAGCATGAAGAATAACGGACTTAAATTCAGATTAACCGTGGGACAAGTATTACTGCTGCTGACAGTTTTACTGGTGCTGCTGCCCGGCCGGGCTGCGGCTGCCCCGCTGCCGCTCCCCAATCTCAATATAAATCTGGGAACGGCCACTGAACCACAGGAGGTGGTCGGTTCCCTGCAGCTGCTGCTGTTGTTAACTGTGTTAACACTGGTACCGGCCATACTTGTCTTAATGACTTCCTTTACCCGGATTGTGGTGGTGCTTTCTTTTCTGCGCAGTGCGCTGGCCACACAGCAGGTACCGCCAAACCAGGTTTTAATCGGTCTGGCCCTCTTACTGACAATTTTTATTATGTCGCCTGTCTACCGCCAGATTAACACGACAGCAATTGAGCCCTATCTGCAGGAAGAGATTACACAGGAGGAAGCTTTAAAGCTGGGGGCGGAGCCGCTGCGGGAGTTTATGTTTCGCTATACGCGGGAAAAAGATTTGGCACTCTTTATCAATATTGCTCAGGCAGAACGACCGCAAACCCGTCAGGATGTTCCCCTGAATGTTTTAATCCCGGCCTTTGTGATTTCGGAATTAAAAACTGCTTTTCAAATGGGTTTTATGTTATTTATTCCTTTTTTGATTGTCGATATGGTGGTGGCCAGTACTTTAATGTCCATGGGTATGTTTATGCTGCCGCCGGTGATGGTTTCGCTGCCCTTTAAGCTGCTGCTGTTTGTGATGGTAGACGGCTGGCATTTGGTGATTAAATCTGTAGTCGAGAGTTTTAGTTAGACGGGAGGATGCTATGTCACAAGAGTATGTCCTGGCCATTGCCAGGGAGGCTATTTTCACAACGCTGACGGTAGCCGCACCTATCTTAATCTTAAGCTTGTTGGTGGGCTTAGGGATAAGTATTTTTCAGGCTACTACGCAGATTCAGGAGCAAACATTAACCTTTGTGCCTAAACTGGTGGCTATTTTAGTCAGCATGCTCTTTTTTGGCAATTGGATGCTGAAGATGTTAATGGCTATTACCATCAAATTATTTACCGAGATGTCCTCCCTCAGCTGAAAGGAAGAACAATGTTAGCAGCGCAGGGAGCAAGCTACTTCTTATTATTGGTCCGTTTTACTGCCCTGATGGTGGTGCTGCCCTTTTTTAACTGGCGCGGCACTCCGCTTCTGACAAAGATAGGTTTTGCCGCTTTGCTTACTTATCTGATCTACCTTGCGGCGGCGCCTCAGCCTCTGGCTCTGCCTCAGCATTTTCTCCCTTACCTGCTGGCAGTGGCGGCAGAAGCAATGTTTGGTTTGGCCTTAGGTTACCTGGTGCTGCTGGTATTTTCAGCAGTGCGCATCGCCGGACAGTTAATAGATCTGCAGGCAGGCTTGGCCATGTCCAGCGTTTTTGATCCCATGTTTACCGGCCAGGTGACGATTTTTGGCCAGTATTATTACCTGTTGGCGTCCCTGGTCTTCTTCACCCTTGATGCCCATCATCAGCTGTTTTTGGCCCTGGCTCGTACAGTGGCGGTGGTGCCGCCGGGCGGCATTGTTTTTCAGCCCGCCCTCTTTTCTGCCTTTACCGCTTTCTTTGCGCAAATGATCATGCTTGCCCTGCAGCTGGCGGCGCCGGTGGTTATTGTGCTGATTTTTTGTGATTTAGTGCTTGGCTTATTATCAAAAACGGTTCCTCAACTTAATGTTTTGATGGTGGGGATGCCCTTAAAGGTGGGGATTGCCCTGTGTGCTGTTTATCTCAGCTATCCGTATCTGACTCCGCTGCTGACGAGAGTTTTTACACTGATCCAGGAAAATCTGACATTACTGCTGCAGCTGCTGCAGCAGCCGTAAACAGGTTTAATTTACAGCTGTTTGCTGACAGTGATAAAACGGAAGAACCTACACCACGGCGTAAGGAAGAAGCAAGAAAAAAGGGACAGGTTGTCAAGTCAACTGAATTAAATTCAGCCTTCAATTTATTAGCCCTGGTTATTTTATTTTATACTTCCAGTACTCAAACCTGGGATTACTGCTGCCGGATGCTGCAGCGCTATTTACAAATGCACGACTTTAGTTTAGTCAGCGGCAGTGTGACTGACCTGATGGTGATGGTCATAAGCGATTTTTTCTTCATCCTGGCACCGCTTTTTCTGGTGGTGATGGTGACTGCCGTGGGCAGTAATTTCCTGCAGGTCGGTTTCCTCTCTGTCCCGGTGACCCTGCAGTTAAGCCGCCTCAACCCCGTCAGCGGGCTGCAGCGCATGTTTTCCAAACATGCCCTGGTGGAACTGATAAAAGCGCTCATTAAAGTAGTGCTGGTGGGCTTGGCTGCCTGGCAGTTTATCCGCGCTAACCTGGAAAAACTGTTCCTGGTTTTATACCAGGATGCTCCGGGGATGTGGGAGACGGTGCGGTCACTGGCCTTAGGCCTGGCTTTACGCATTGCCCTTACTTTCTTGGCGCTGGCTCTGGCGGATTATTTTTATCAGCGTTATGAATACAACAAAAGTCTGCGCATGAGCAGGCAGGAAATTAAGGAAGAGCTCAAGCAGCTGGAAGGTGATCCGCAGCTTAAAGCGAGGATTCGGGAAACGCAGCGCAAACTGGCCCTGCAGAAAATGCTGCAGGATATTCCCAGCGCGGCGGTGCTGATAACTAACCCTACCCGGCTGGCCGTAGCTTTGCGCTACCGTGAAGGGGAGGATACCGCCCCGGTCGTGGTGGCTAAGGGCGCCGGTTATATCGCCAAGCGCATTCGTGAGCGCGCTGAGGAGCATGGGGTGCCGGTGATTCAAAATAAAGAGGTTGCCCGCCTGCTTTATGAGCAGGTAGAACTGGGCGAGATTATTCCGGTGGAATTATACCAGGCTGTGGCAGAGATTTTGGCCCTTGTTTACCAAGCCCGGCATGGTCAGCTTTAAACAGTTATTACTGGCGAAAGGACATCCGACATGGCACGATTTTCACTCCGCCAAAACTGGCAGAATATGATGCAGAATTCAGATATGATCGTGGCGGCAGCTGTGGTAGCAATTATTTTGATTATTATCATTCCCCTGCCCCCCCTGCTTCTAGATCTGCTTTTAACTATATCCATTGCCCTATCTTTAATAGTCTTGATTCTAACGCTCTTTACCACCAATGTCTTGCAATTTTCCGTTTTTCCTTCCCTGCTGCTGGTGGTAACGCTTTTCCGCCTTGCTTTAAATATTTCTTCGACGCGTTTGATTTTGAGCCGCGGGGAGGCCGGCAGTCTGATTCATGCCTTCGGCAGCTTTGTTACCGGCAATAACTATGTGGTGGGACTGATTATCTTTCTTATTATCACGATCATTCAGTTTGTGGTTATTACTAATGGTTCAGGCCGGGTGGCAGAAGTAGCGGCACGTTTTACCCTGGATGCCATGCCGGGTAAGCAGATGAGCATAGACGCAGATTTTAATGCCGGTCTGATTACTGAACAGGAGGCACGCCGCCGGCGTGAGATCCTGCAGGCCGAGGCAGATTTTTACGGGGCCATGGACGGTGCCAATAAATTTGTGCGCGGTGACGCCATTGCCGGCATCATCATTGTGTTCATTAACATTATTGGCGGCTTTATTGTAGGGATGACACAGCTGGGCCTGCCCTTCCAGGAGGCGATTGAGCGTTTTATCCTGCTGACGGTAGGGGATGGTTTAGTCTCCCAGATCCCGTCTCTAATGGTTTCTACCGCCGCCGGGATGTTGGTAACACGCAGTGCGACAGTAAACAGTTTTGGCCAGGACGTTTCCAGACAGCTCTTCGGCTTTCCCCGGGTGATGATGCTGGCGGCCGGGATTTTGCTGCTGCTGAGTATCGTGCCGCAAATTCCTTTCTTCCCTTTCTTTTTACTGGCACTGGCGGCAGCTGCGGCTGCCTACCTGCTGTTGACAGAGCAGAAAGAAAAAGAACTGGCTGAACAGCAGTCAGCCCGGCAAGCGTCAGAAAAACCGGCAGCTGTGGAGAATGTACTGGATTTGTTAGTGGTGGAACCCTTTGAGATTGAGATCGGTTACAATCTGATCAGTCTGACTGACCAGGCACAGGGAGGCGATTTATTAGAACGCATCACCGTCTGCCGCCGGCAGTGTGCACTGGAATTGGGTATTGTAGTACAGCCGATCCGGATTCGTGACAATCTCCAGCTGCCGCCCAACACCTACCGTTTAAAATTGAAGGGTAATGAAATTGCAGCAGGGGAACTGCGCCCGGGTCACTTTTTGGCGATGAACCCGCTGGACGAGGAAATGCCCGATCTAAACGGCTATCTTACCACAGAACCTACTTTTGGTCTGCCGGCTATCTGGATTGGGGCCGAGGAAAGGGAAAAGGCGGAAATCTCCGGTTACACGGTGGTTGACGCTACTACGGTGTTGATAACCCATCTGACAGAAACAATTAAAAAATATGCTCATGAACTGTTGGGCAGGCAGGAAATTAAAGATCTGCTGGAGTTAGTGAAAGAAAAGCAGCCGGCAGTGGTGGAGGAGCTGGTGCCGGAACTGCTGACGCTGGGGGAGATCCAAAAAGTACTGCAGAACCTGCTGCGGGAACGGGTACCAATCCGCGATTTAGTGACGATTTTCGAAACCCTGGCCGACTATGCGCGGGTAACCCGCGAGCTGGATGCGCTGACAGAATATGTGCGCCAGGCTTTAGCACGGACGATCTGCAATTTGTACACGGACAACGGCAAACTGCGTGTGATTTCCCTGGCCGCCGTGGTAGAACAAAAAATTGCCGAGTCGATACAGACAACGGCACATGGCGCTTTTCCCGTACTGCAGCCGCAGACGGCGCAGAGGCTGTTTAATGAACTTGCCGTCTTTGCCGATAAAATAGTGATGCAGGGGTATACACCGCTGGTGCTGACTTCCTCCCGCATCCGTCTGCCTTTGAAGCGGCTGTCAGAAAGATTTATGCCCGGTTTAGTCGTTCTTTCCTTTAATGAGGTTGTGCCGGGCGTGGCCATAGAATCTGTGGGGATGGTGAGCAAGCTTGAAGATTAAAACGTACTGTGTAGATACTATGCAGGAAGGAATGCAGCAGATTAAGCAGGAGTTGGGTCCGGATGCCATTATCATTCAAAGCCGCAAGGTGCGTCAAAAAGGAATCTGGGGTTTTTTGCGGCCGCCGAAAGTGGAAATAACGGCAGCAGTAGACAGCGCCGCCGGCAGTCAGGCCAAATTGGCAGCCCTGGAACAATCGTGGCAGCAGGAAATGGGGGAATTAAAGCAGTTGGTTAACCAGCTGCTCGCTCACCAGCAAAAGCAGACTATAAGCAGCAAGGGCCCATATTTCACATATTTACAGCAATTAGTGGCACAAGGTGTGGAAACACATGTGGCCCAGGCACTGCTGATGGAAATCGAGCAGGAATATGAGCTTGGTGACAACATAAAAGCTGAAGTACTGGAGTTAATGTTAAGTAAAAAAATCCAGCAGTATCTGCCTACGGAAAAACTGCCGGCTGCGGCCAAAATTTTAGTCTTTACCGGTCCTACCGGTGTGGGCAAAACAACAACTTTGGCCAAATTGGCGGCCCATTTTGTCCTGACCGAAAAGAAGCGTGTGGGGATGATTACCATTGACACCTATCGCATTGGTGCCGTGGAGCAGCTGCGTACCTATGCCGCCATTACCGAGATCCCCATCGAGGTAGTAATTACACCCAAAAACATGCAGGCTGCCTTAGAAAAATTAGCCGGGCTGGATCTGATTCTGGTGGATACGGCAGGGCGCAGCGCTAAAAATTCCATGCAGGTGGCGGAGCTGAATTCTTTTCTGACCCAGCTGCCGGCGGCGGAAGTCTTTTTAGTCTTAAGTGTGACGACCAAGGCAAAAGACTTACATCTGATCACCGAAAGGTTTCGTAAAGTGGGCTATAATCGTTTAATTTTTACTAAACTTGATGAAACTGCCAATTTCGGTGCTATTCTTAATACTACCTATGCCACAGGTTTGCCCCTTACTTACCTGACAACGGGACAAAATGTACCAGATGATCTGGAAGAAGCGGATAGGGAAAAAATAGCGCAGCTAATCTTGAGGGGTGAGCAGTCTTGGATCAGGCGGAACGCTTACGGCAGTTAGTATGGAAGCAGCAAACCGCCCCCACGGTGCTGAAGGCAAAAAATAAGAGCCGCGTGATTACCGTTACCAGCGGTAAGGGCGGTGTGGGGAAGACAAGTTTGGTCGTCAACCTGGCCATTGCTTTGTCCCTGCTGGGCAAAAGAGTGATGGTGCTTGATGCCGATTTAGGTTTGGCTAACGTTGACATTATGTTAGGCCTGCTGCCGCAGCACACCCTCCATGATGTGGTGCGCGGCACAAAAAGCCTGGCGGACATAGCCCTTGACGGACCGGCCGAGATTAGGCTGCTGCCGGGAGGATCGGGACTGTCCGAGCTGGCAGATTTAGGAGAGAAGCAGCGTAAGGCCCTGATAGATAAACTGGCGGCGCTGGAGGAAAGTGCGGATATTTTACTCATTGATACAGGTGCAGGTCTGTCCCGTACCGTATTATCTTTTGTTGCTGCCGCTGACGAAATGCTGCTCATTACGACACCCGAGCCGACGGCGATTCGCGATGCCTACGGCATGGTAAAAGTGGCAGCCACGCAGCAGCTGCAGCAGAAAATCGGTTTAGTGGTTAATCTGATCTCCAGTGAGCGTGAGGGGAAAGAAATAGCTGAGCGCCTGCTGACAGTAAGTCAACAGTTTCTGCAGGTGGAACTGCAGTATCTGGGGGGAATACGTGCTGATGCACATGTGGTGACTGCAGTGAAACAGCAGCAGCCATTTTACCTTCATTCCCCCCGCTGTCGGGCTGCCGGTAATATCCGGCAGATTGCCGGGGCTTTGCTGTCTCTGCCTCCGGAGCAGCCGCGCGGCTTCTCAGGGTTCTTTAATCGTTTGGCGCAGCTGTGGGACAAAGTTTAAGGGAGTTGCTTATGGGTAAAAGCCGTCTCAATATTGGACAGAAAGTAGAAATAAGGACTGAACCTGATGGTGAAGTATATGCCAGTATGATTCAGGAACTGGAGGCTGAGACAGTGGCCATTTCGCTCCCTGTGCTGCAGGGACGGTATCTTTTACTGCAGCCTGGCGAACGGGTTACGGTAGAATTTTGCTCTGCTGATGCCGTTTATACTTTCGAGACAGTAGTAGTGGGACGGAAAAAGCACGGTGAGCTTTCGCTGCTGCTTCTAGCAAGGCCGTCAGCTTATAAACGAAAACAGCGGCGGGAACTTTTCCGCCTGCCTGTGGTGCTGCCCTGTTCTTTCCGGCTCCGGGCTGCCGCTGACCCCGGCGGTAAAAGCAGCAAAAAGTTTGGCGGGAAAATAAAAGATCTTTCCGGCCGCGGCCTAAAACTCAGCACCAGCTGCCCTGTAAAAATAAATGATGTGCTTATTGTCAGCTTTGCCCTGCCCGGGAACGAAGAACAATGTTTTACCCTGCAGGGTACGGTGCGCTGGTGTGAAGAAAGTGAGGAGCGGATGATAACTGCAGGGGTAGAGTTTACGGAAGTCAGTCCTGAACAGGAAGAGCAGATTATTAATTATATTTTTGCGCAGCAGCGTCAGAGTCTGCGGCTGTTACGGGGGAGAAAAAATGATTAATGCCTATGTCTGGCAAAAATACGGCAAGCAGCAGGAAAAGGAAGAGGCAGCAGAAGCGGTGCTGCAGTATTTGCCCTTAGTGCGCTATCATGCTTCCCGTTTGGCTTTAGGGCTGCCTGCCCACATTGCTGAGGAGGATTTGGTGCAGGCAGGTGTTTTAGGGCTGCTGGAAGCCTATAACCGTTATGATCCGCAGCGCGGCGTAAAATTTGAAACTTTTGCCGCGCCGCGTATTCGCGGCGCCATGCTGGATGAGCTGCGCAGTTTGTCCTGGCTGCCCCGTTCGCTGTTTAAACAAATGCGTGCTTTAGATCAGGCTGTACAGAAACTGACAAGCAGCCTGGGTCGGGAGCCGGAAGAGCAGGAACTGGCAGACGAGCTGGGTATTCCCCTGCAGAAACTGCAAAAATTACTGCGGGATATCAACTGCAGTGCTTTAGTGTCGCTGGAGGACACCCTTTTTGCTCCGCCTGCCGCTGCTGAAGAAGAGGGGACTTTAGAAAAAATGGTGGCGGAGGAAGAAAGGGCGCTTTTGGCAGAGGCCATCAAAAGGCTGCCGGAACGTTATCAGCAATTATTGTCGCTTTATTACCAGGAAGGGCTTACGTTAAAAGAAATCGGTTTAGTTTTAGGGGTTACAGAGTCACGGGTGTGCCAACTGCATGCACAAATTTTAAGCCGCTTACGAACTGCTTTGGGCTAGCATAATTTAAGGGTGAAAAAATGGGAAGGGAATATTTACTTTTGCTGCTTGGTCTGTTGTTAATTTTCACAGCAGTTTTAAAACTGAAAAATATTACCGCTGATGTTTTTATGCAGCATTCACCGGCTCACACTGACTCCGTTCTCACGGCTGAGGCGGTCTCCTGGAAGGAAATGCGGGAGGTAGTGGAGGCCGGTCTGTATGAGCAGGAGGAGATAAAGCAAAAACTGCAGTTTTTATTAAACCGGCAGGAACAGCAGCAGGAGGCTGTGGAGAAGCGTTTGCAGGAGCTGGAAAAATTACTGCTGCTGACGGTGCGCCCGGCAGCGGGACAATTACCGGCGGCAGAGGCGGCTGTGCAGCGCCGGCCGCAGCAGGAGGTATATCGGTTATTTGAGCAGGGTCTGTCAGTGGCGGAAGTTGCCGCACAGCTGGAGCTGGGAAGGGGTGAGGTGGAATTAATACTGGGCTGGCAGAAAGCGAAAAAACAAAATGGTACTTTCTCCTAGGTCTGGGTGTGGGGTTAGCCCTGGCGGCGATAGTGATGCTGATCAGCGGCCCTAAAACACTGCCGCCTGCAGAAATAGAGCGCCTGGCGCGTGAGCTGGGCATGGTTTACGCCGAGGAAGTAGTCCCCTTTACTAAATAAGAGATTTTCCGGAAATAAGAGTAAAAGGCTGGTGAAGTCAATGATCCGTGGTCTTTATACCGCTGCCGGCGGCATGATGGTGCAGGTTGTGCGCCAGGAGACAATCAGCAACAATCTGGCTAATGTAGAAACAAGCGGATTTAAGCATGAGCTTGACCTGCAGCGAGCCTATCAAGAGACAAACATACTGCAGGTGCCCCGGTCCCGTCAGCAGCGGCAGTTGATAGGCAGGATGGAATTGGGTGCCGTAGTTGACAGCATGCATACCAATTTTGCGCCGGGTAGTCTGGTGGAAACAAATCGTTCCCTGGATTTAGCCATTACAGGCGATGGATTTTTTGTGATTGAGACGCCACAGGGGCGTCGCTATACACGCAGCGGTGCCTTTACCCTTGATGCCCAGCGCTACCTGGTGACGGAGCAGGGCTACCGTGTTGTAGGCAGCCAGGGCTCTTTGCAGCTGCCGGCAGGGGAAGTACAGATTACTGCTGAGGGCCGGATCTTTGTTAATAATCAAGCGGTCGGTCAGCTGGAGCTGGTAAGTTTTTCTGACCTGCAGGCGTTACGGAAGGAGGGTTCTGCCCTGTGGTCGGCGCCGGGGCAAGAGGGGGCCGCATTTGGCGGGCAGGTGCAGCAGGGTTATCTGGAAGCTTCCAATGTGCAGATAGCGGAGGAAATGGGTAGAATGCTGACTGCACTGCGCCTCTATGAAACTAACCAGCGTGTGCTGCAGGCGCAGGATCAGCTGACAGGCAAGGCTGTGACTGAAATTGGGGCGCTGTAGGAGGGGATGAGATGCTGAGAGGAATAAAAAATGCCGCCTCCGCTCTGCGCGGGCAGCAAATGAAAGTTGATGTAACTGCGCATAATCTTGCCAACATTAACACCACAGGCTATAAAAAGCAGGAACTGCTGTTTCAGGACCTGCTCTATCAGCAGGTCGCGCGGCGGGGTAATGCCGTTATGGCTGTCGGCGCTGAGGCAAAGCCTGTGGTTACCGGTGTAGGGACGGCCATGGCCACAGTGCGCCGGGATGTCAGGGCAGGTGCATATCTGGAGACGAACAGGGAGCTAGATCTGGCCATTGTGGGGGATGGGTACTTCCGTGTGACCCTGCCGGACGGCAGCGAAGCTTATACACGTGCCGGTAACCTGCAAAAAGACAGCAGCGGTAACCTGGTGACGGCCCAGGGCTATCGTCTGCAGTTTCCGCAGCTGCCGGCGGCGGCAGCTGAACTGCAGATTAGTGAAGACGGAATGCTGACAGTAGTCACCACTGCCGGGGAAAAGCTGACCCTGGGGCAGATACAGCTGGCTTACTTTGATAATCCGGCCGGTTTAGTGCAGCTTGGTCAAAATCTTTATGCTGCCGGTCCCAACAGCGGTGCCGCCCGCATAGCGCCACCGGGTCCTGAGACACGCCTCAAACAAGGTTATTTAGAAAGCGCTAATGTAGATTTGGCCCAGGAAATGACCGGTATGCTGCTCAGTCAGCGGGCTTTTTCCCTTAATGCCCGGGTACTGCAGACTTTTGCCGAAATGCTGGATATAGCCAATAATCTCCGACGCTAAAACATAATCACACTCTGCCATGCATAAACAGACCTCCGCTCGACTATAATTCCTGTAAGGAAAAATATTCCGGAGGTCTGTGATGCGTGAATTTAGACAAGAAAAAAAGGAAGCCGCTGCCGCTTACAACCGGGAGGGTGCCTTCTACATGCGGCTGGGAAAATACAGGGAAGCAGCTTTCTATTTGCTGTCTGCAGTAGTGTGTGATCCCGACTGCTGGCCTGCTTTTTTTAATCTGGGCAACTGTTGGCTGAAGCTGAAAGAGTATCAGGCCGCCATTTGGGCTTATGAGCAGGCTGTGCGTAATTCGACGGAATATGCCCCCCTTTTCCTGAACCTGGGGATTGCTCACTGTCATGAAGGGCAGATAGCAGAAGCTCTGCCTTACCTGGAACAGGCCTGGCGTTTAGACCCGCAGCGTTCTGCCTGCGCCGCGGCTTTAGGTTACGTCTGCTATAAGCTGGACGAGCTAGGTTTAGCCTGGCACTGGTATGCCAAAGCTTTACAGCTTGAACCGGAGCAGGATGACTACAAAAAAAGTCTGCGCTGCATTGGTGAATTAATTTCAGCTGCGGGGCAGTAAAGTGATGCGGGCATCCTTGTTGAGCTTAACGGTTCTGTTGACAATGGTGTCAGTGCTGGTCAGTTTGTTGGTGCCTACCATGAAATTAGTATTCTCATACGCCGTCAGTACCTCAATCACGCCTTTTTTACCTACCTGCAAAGTAGTGGCCGCTCCTGCTTCCGATCCAACTTTATTAACCTTAATGGCTGCTCTGGCCTGCAGCTGTCCGCCGCGGGCAATACCGGCAATGGAGATGGTGTCTCCGGCCAGTAACTGGCTGTGATAACTCCCTTGTCTCTTAATGGTAATATTCTGGGTAGCTTTTAAATGTGAATTTAAGGTATAATTGCAGACAATATCAGCTTTAATGGCAGTTAAGTGCTGCAGCTGCCGTTGGAGTGCCGCTGCCAGGTCCAGAACCTGATCGATCTGTGCCGCTGACTGCCATTTTTTTGTCCTCAGCCTGCTGAGGACAGCCTGCCAGTCTAACATAGCGGCTAAACCCGGTATGTTTTTTGTTGCGCTGCTTAAAACAGTTTCCAGCTGTGTGAGCGCCTGCCTATAAGTGGGATAGCGCAGCGCAAGCACTTTTTCCACCACGACCGGCACAGGTATGTGCTGCAGCGGTGACTGCTCCTGCAGCTGCTTAATGGCGGTCGGTAAAACTGCCAGCTGCTGTTTTAATTCTTCCAGCAGCGTCTCAGCTTCTTTTAATGCCTGAATATTATGACCGGCCTGGATAGTGCTGCGGATGATGTTGCCGTTAACGCGTACAGACTGACCGGCGGTAACGGCAGCGCCGATCACATCACCTAAGATATCCACATTGCCCAGGGCTTCAATGGAGGTTCCTTCAGTCACATTGCCTTTAATCACTATATCGCCTGCAAACTTGAGGCGGGGCATATCTATCGTCAGGTCCTGCTGGTGGAGATAGACGGGCACAACCTCAAAGCGGTACTGCTGCCGGCTGCGGAACAGAGACGGGCGGCCGGCCGCGGTAGCTTTCACAATACCGTCAGCCGTACATTCCGTTCCTCTGCCGCACATAATTTGCAGACGGCGAATTTTAGGCGGCTGCAGTATTCTGCCCAGCACATCTTGTCCCTCTGCTCCCGCCTGCCCCGGCTGCCAGGCAGCAATTACTTCTCCTTCTGTTACTGAAGGTACTTGATAGGAAAAGCGTAAGTCCTGGTCCAGTTTGGTGATCATTTCACCGGTTAGTTCTTCCTCAGGGATATTAAAGATGATGGTGTCATCTGTGCCGGCCCGGGGCGGGATCCCCCTGGCAATAGTAATGCGGCAGCCCCGTTTGTGCAGAGCTTCTTCCAGGGCTCCGGCCAGCAGCCCAAATTTGATGCCGGCTGCAGCAACTGCTGCCCGCAGCTCCTTTATATCACCTAAAAAATCAGGGGAAAGGCAGAGTTTAGCTTCCAAGTTGTCTTCGCTGAGTACAAGTTCCCACTGTGGGTTTTCCATGCTGTGTCGCCTCCTAACTCGCCCTTGTTCAGAGCATTGCCATTACGCGTTTGATCCTAAATTTTCTTATAAGTTCGACAAAGTTTAAGTTAAACCTCCTCTCGCAGGCTGCTCCTTATTTTTGCCTAAGTCTGGATTGCCTAAAGGGATTTCCCCCTTGTTGGCGAAATATCTATCATTAAAATGATTTGGTGGTGCCGCTATGAAGGACGTCTTGTCACAAGAAGAAATTGATTCGCTTATACAGGCCATTTCTTCCGGTCAATTATCGGAACATGAAAAAAGGGCGGAAAAAGATGCCCTTACTTTATATGATTTTAAACGACCGAATAAATTTTCTAAAGAACAGGTGCGTACACTGCAGAATATCCACGAGAATTTTGCCCGCATTTTAGCAAACTTTCTCACAGCCTATCTGCGTACCAGCATTCAGATTACACTGGAGTCGGTCTCACAGCTAACATTTGAGGAGTTTATTTTTTCCTTACCCACCCCCACTTTAATGACTATTTTTTCCGTGGGCGAAGACCTGGGCAGCGCTATGCTGGAAACTAATCCGCAGTTTGTTTTCCCCATTATTGATCTGCTCTTCGGCGGCCGGGGTGAGATGCCTGCCGGCACACGTGAATTGACGGAAATTGAACTGACGGTGATGCGGCGTGTGCTGGCCAAGATACTGGAGAATTTGCGTTATGCCTGGGAAGATGTTTATGAGCTGACACCGCAAATTGAAAATATGGATACCAATCCACAGTTTAACCAAATGATTGCCTCTTCCGAAACTGTCGCTTTGATGACTTTCAGTACTCTCATCGGTGATGTTAAGGGTATCATTAATCTTTGTTTTCCCTTTCTGACCCTGGAACCGGTGGTAGCGAACTTAACGGCACAGCATTGGTTTGCCACCTCCCGGACGGGAGAAAAAGACAAAAGTTTATTGGCCGCCAATTTAGCGCCTGTTGAGGTGGAGGTGACGGCTGTCTTAGGTCAGGCCGCTGTCAGGATGCAGGACTTTCTGCAGTTTGAGCCGGGAGATGTAATTGTGCTGGAGCAGCAGATAAACCAGCCGCTGGAGCTGTGGGTCGAGGGGCAGCCTCTCTTTGAAGTCCAAGCCGGTACGCTGCAGGGCCGCCGGGCCGTCCAATGTTTGCGGGTAAAGGGGGAAGAGCCGGATGAGTGATGTTTTTTTATCGCAGGCGGAAATTGATGCTTTACTGCCGCCCGCGGCTGCGCGGGCGGAGAGCGGTGAGCAGCAGGCTGCCGCCGCTAAGCCGGCTGACTATGCGGCCGCCGCTTATGCTCCACAGCAGTTAGCCCGTGTTTTAGACTTACCGATGCAGTTAACAGCCAAACTGGGAGAAATCAGCCTTACCCTGGCTGAAGTTCTGGCCCTTAATACCGGTTCCATTGTGGAGTTTGGACATGCGGCTAACAAGCCCCTTGATATTTGTTTAAACGGCAAGCTGATTGCCAGGGGTGAAGTAATAATTGTCGATGAACATTTCGCTCTCAGGGTGACGGAGGTTGCTCCTCCTGCTGAAATTGCACACAAGATGGGAGCGACTAAATAAAGATTCTGAATAAGGTGGTAACTGTGAAAAAATTAACACCGCTGCAGCTTGATGCTCTGGGGGAAAACGGTAATATTGCCATGGGAGCGGCGGCAACAGCGCTTTCCCAGCTGCTGGGGCAGAATGTTCAGATTACAACACCAAAACTTTCCAACGCGACGCTGGCGGAGATTCGCGCCAATTATACCATTCCCTGTGTATTGGTGCGCGTCAATTATAAGGAAGGTTTTCAAGGCACCAATTTGTTCATTCTTTCAGATCGGGATGCAGGGATTATTGCCAATATGATGATGGGTGACGCCAGTTTGCCTGTTCCCGCAAAGCTGGATGAAATGTATTTAAGTGCCGTCAGTGAAGCGATGAACCAGATGATGGGTTCTTCGGCCACTGCCCTCTCGGAAATATTTCAGCGCAAAATAGATATTACACCCCCGGTGATAGAATACATTGAGGATCTGCATAAAACAGAGATTAAAGATTTTGGTGAGCAGGAAGAGGTTGTGCAGATAGCATTTAATTTTACAGTGGGTGAGCAGATCAACAGTACCATGCTGCAGGTTTTACCCCTTGATTTTGCTCACACCATGGTTGCGGAACTGTTTGGCGGTTTTGCTCTGTCGGCAGAACGGCCGGTTATCCCTCCACCGGACACAGAGCTGATAACGCCGCCGGCGGCCGCCGCGCAGGAAGATACTGCCGCTGAATTTGTGCAGGGTGAGGGCAAGATTCCTTTGGAGCTGCTGCATGATATACCGGTACAGTTAACAGGTGTCTTGGGCCGCAGCCGGCTGCGCTTAGAGGAGTTAATGCGTTTAACGGCCGGGACGGTGATAGAATTGGATGCGGCCGGCAGTGACGAAGTGGAAATAGTAGCCAATGGGAAAGTTGTGGCGTACGGGGAAATTGTCCTGCACAAGAATAATTTAGGTATTCGCATCAGCAGACTGCAGACATAAGCGCTGCTGCCGCGGCGCAGGCCAAAAAAGCCGCGGCAGGCATAAATAAACCTGAGGAGGGATAATGGTGACTGTTAAACAAATCTCGGTTTTTTTGGAGAATAAAGCGGGCCGCCTGGCAGATGTAACTCGCTCCCTGGGGGATCAGGGCATCAATATCCGTGCTTTGTCCATAGCCGATACGACAGATTTCGGCATTTTGCGTTTGATAGTTAATCAGCCGGAAGCTGCGCTGAAAGTGCTGCGTGATGAAGGTTTTATGGTGGCGGAAACGGAAGTAATTGCTGTAGATGTGCCTGATCGTCCCGGTGGGTTGGCGCAGGTTTTAGATACGCTGGGACAGGCCGGCATCAATATTGAGTATCTGTACGCTTTTGTCGGTCAGGCCTCGGCTGATGCTTTGGTGATTTTCCGGGTTGAAGATTGTGCAGCAGCGCTGCAGGCTTTAACGGCCCAAAACATTCGCGTTTTAAGCGGCGCCGAAGTATATGCTTTATAAAACTGTAAAACCAGCGGCAGTGTAGTTGGGTTTCCGGTTTGGCTGGTAGAAATTATAGATGGTAGGGCGGCAGTAATGGGTAGGTACAGAGACGGCCCGTCTTAGTCGGGGGTCGTCTTTTTTGCAGAAAGATGAAGCAGCAGTTTTGACCTGCTTTGGTAAAGCAGGCTTTTTAGCACACTATGCAGCACAGTAGGAGGTAGGATTATGATTTGGGATGCGGAAAAGGAAACCATGAGCAGGGAGGCGCTGCGGACTTTACAGTTCACACGTCTCAGCAGTACGGTAAGCAATGTCTATCACCACGTACCATTTTATCGTCAGCTGTTTGACAGTCATGGCGTGCAGCCTTCTGATTTACGGTCACTGGAGGATTTGCAGAAGTTTCCCTTTACAAGTAAGGAGCTTATGCGGGAAAACTATCCCTTTGGTTTGTTTGCCCGGCCGCTGCAGGAAATTGTCCGGATACACGCTTCTTCCGGGACGACGGGCAAACCGATAGCAGCGGGCTATACCAGAAATGACCTGGCCACCTGGTCAGATTTAGTGGCCCGCGTGGCGGTGCAGGCAGGGGTTACCGACAAAGATGTGGCGCAGATTTGTTTTTCTTACGGTTTGTTTACCGGCGGCTTTGGCTTGCATTATGGCCTGGAGAAATTAGGCGTCACCGTAGTACCTGCTTCCGCCGGCAATACGGAAAAGCAGATTATGCTGATTCGTGATTTTGGCGTCACTACTTTAATTGCGACGCCTTCCTATGCTCTCTACCTGGGTGAAGTGGCGGCGGACATGGGTATTGACCCGCGCACACTGCCGCTGCGGATCGGGATGTTTGGTTCGGAACCCTGGTCTGAGCAGATGCGGGCAGAAATTGAGGAGCGCCTTAATTTACGCGCCACTGACAATTATGGTTTAACAGAAGTGATGGGACCCGGTGTTGCCGGTGAATGTGCCGCGCGGAACGGCCTGCATCTTAGTGAAGATCATTTTTATGTGGAAGTGATTAATCCGGAAACAGGGGAAGTCCTGCCCGAGGGCTGTGAGGGAGAACTGGTGATAACGACTCTCACCAAAGAGGGCTTCCCGGTGATCCGCTACCGGACAAAAGATATAACCGTGCTGACGCGGGAACGCTGTGTTTGCGGCCGGACAACGGCACGCATGCGCCGCGTCAGCGGACGCACTGATGATATGTTAATTGTTAACGGGGTTAATGTCTTCCCCTCGCAAATTGAAAGTGTCCTGATGGAAATGGAAGAAGTGGCCCCCCATTATTTAATTGTGATTGATAAGAAGAAACGCTTTTTAGATGATTTGGAAGTACATGTAGAAATGAATCCTGAGCGCTTTACCGGCTCCTTTCGCGCTTTAGAAGCAGTGGAAGAAAAAATTACGGCTAAATTGGCCAGCGTTTTAGCGGTGCGGGCCCGGGTGAAACTGGTGGAACCTAAATCGTTGGCACGTACCGCCGGTAAGGCAAAACGGATTATTGACAAGCGTCAGCAGGGGGTGAGAGCGTGAAAAAACTTTTAAGCGGTAATGAAGCCATTGCCCGCGGTGCCTATGAGGCAGGGGTGCATTTTGCGGCAGCCTACCCCGGTACTCCCAGTACGGAAATACTGGAAAATCTGGCTGCCTATGAGGAGATTGAGGCGCAGTGGTCCACTAATGAAAAAGTGGCTTTGGAAGTTGGCATCGGCGCGGCGCTGGCCGGTGCCCGGGTTTTGGTTGCCATGAAGCATGTGGGGCTCAATGTCGCAGCTGATCCTTTAATGACATTTTCCTACCTGGGTGTAAACGGCGGCTTCCTTTTGGTGACTGCCGATGATCCGGGGATGCACAGCTCACAGAATGAACAGGACAGCCGTCAGTATGCCCGTTTTGCCAAACTGCCCATGCTGGAACCGTCCGACAGCCAGGAGGCTAAAGATTTTGTGCAGGAAGCTTTACGCGTAAGTGAAGAGTTTGATACACCGGTGCTGTTAAGGAGCAGTACGCGCATTTCCCATGCCCAGTCCCTGGTGGAAGTGGGTGAGCGGAGAGAAGTTAGTATTCGTCCTTACAGCAAAGATGCGGCGAAGCGGGTGGCCATGCCGGCCAACTCCCGCCGACGGCATGTGGTGGTGGAAGAACGTCTGCAGCGGCTGCGTCAGTATGCGGAAGAGACAGCTCTTAACCGGCTGGAGTGGCGGCGGCGTGAAATTGGTGTGATCTGTGCCGGTATTTCCTACCAGCAGGTGCGGGAAGCATTACCGGAGGCTTCAATCCTGAAATTAGGTCTTGTTTATCCCCTGCCGGTACAGCTGCTGCAGGAGTTCGCTGCCGGCGTAGATAAGCTGTATGTGGTAGAAGAGCTTGATCCTTTTTTTGAAAAACAGATTAAAGCCCTGGGGATTGCGGTGAAGGGTAAAGAGCTGTTTCCCCTGACGGGGGAGATTTTTCCCAATCTGATTGCCGAGAAAATTCTCGGCAAACCCCTGACTGTACCGCCGGTGATCAAGGCTGACAGTGAAGAGCCGCCGCCGGTACGTCCGCCTGTGCTCTGCCCCGGCTGTCCGCACCGGAGTGTTTTCTACTTGCTGCGGAAACAAAAGCTGTTAGTCAGCGGCGATATCGGCTGCTATACCCTGGGTGCTTCGGCACCCTTAGAGGCGATGGATTCCTGTATTTGTATGGGGGCCGGCATTTCCGCCGGTTTAGGTTATGAGAAAGGTAATCCGGAACTAAAAGGAAAAGTTGTTTCCGTCATTGGTGATTCTACCTTTTTCCATTCCGGCATGACCGGTTTGGCCGATGTTGTATATAACCGGGGCACTACTTTAACCCTGATCCTGGATAACCGCATCACCGCCATGACCGGTCATCAGGACCATCCCGGCACCGGCCGTACTTTACAGGGCCAGCCGACGGTGGCTTTAGATATTGGCGCCATTTGCCGGGCCCTAGGTGTACAGCGGGTACAGGAAGTTGATGCTTATGATTTGGCAGCCCTGGAGGCCGTGATACGGGAAGAAGCAGCGGCGCCTGAACCGTCAGTAGTAATTGTGCGCCGTGCCTGTGCCCTCTTGGATAAAAGTGCCAAAACTGCCTGCTGTATTGATGAGGAGCAGTGCAGCGGCTGCGGTTTATGTATGCAGCTGGGCTGCCCAGCCCTGGCCAGGGAAGGGCGGCGGATCGTGATTGATGCTGCTCTTTGTGTCGGTTGTGGTGTCTGCGTTCAGGTCTGCAAATTTGGCGCCATCATGAAGGCAGGTGAAGAGGATGCCTAAAACAACCAGTATTGTGATGGGCGGCGTCGGCGGTCAGGGGATTGTGTTGGCCAGCAAAATTTTGGCCCAGGTCATTCAGGATCATCAGCTGGAGCTGAAAGTTTCAGAAATACACGGCATGGCCCAGCGCGG
The DNA here is from genome assembly GCA_012522335.1 of Bacillota bacterium. Taxonomy (GTDB): domain Bacteria; phylum Bacillota; class Dethiobacteria; order Dethiobacterales; family Dethiobacteraceae; genus UBA9865. The sequence continues at coordinate 23,132 of JAAYKP010000043.1, read as the reverse complement.
CGGCAGCGTCTTAACCTTTGTGCGTTACGGCACGGCGGTCCATGCGCCCTTGATCGAACAGAGACAGGCTGACTATCTGTTTGCGCTGGAAAAATTGGAAGCCTGGCGCCTGCTGCCCTACCTGCGCACAGGCGGTACGCTGGTCTGCAGCACGCAGGAAATTAAACCGATGCCGGTGATTATCGGGCAGCAGCAGTATCCGCCGCAGATTATCCCGGCTCTGGAAGCACTGGCGGCAGACGGGACCTTAGGTAATTTCCTGGCCATTAACGCGCTGGAGGTGGCCTGCGCCTGCGGGCAGCCGAAAGCTGCCAATGTGGCTCTGCTGGGCGTGCTGGCGCGTACACTGGAGTTTCCGGTGGACAGTTTTCTCCACGCCCTGGCAGCCGTAGTGCCGGAGCGTTTCCTGGCGGCCAACAGGGAGGCTTTTCTGGCAGGTTTTCATGCGGTTTAAGCTGCGGCGGCTGAAAAAAAAATAAAAAAGCAGCCTTGCATTATCTGCACGGCTTTGTTATAATGTTGTTTAATTTAAAAGCTCTGCTGCCAGCAGCAGAGACACAGTTTACACTTATTTTCATATACTGACATTAAAAAGCGACGATGGGGAAGAAGCCCGGAGCTGCCGACAGAGAGGGAACCAAAAGCTGAAAGGTTCCTCGGTAAAGCGAAAGGTAAGCCGCCCCGGAGCTGCCCGCTGAACAGCAGTAAGTAAGCGGTGCCGGTACTGCCGTTATCCAGAAAGCACAGCTTGAGTGACCGTATAATCCGGTAACCAGAGTGGTACCGCGGGTATTTTCCCGTCTCTGTTTTTGCAGGGACGGGATTTTTGCTTTTATGTCTGTTTTACTTGTTTAGTAAATCTTGCTTTTGTTTAAAGATTACGGAGGTGCAGCCGCATGAATTTTGAACAGTTGTTTGCCAGCCGTGCTCACTGTATGAAAACATCGGCCGTCAGAGAATTTTTTAAACTGACGGAACAACCGGATGTGATGTCCTTTGCCGGCGGTTTTCCCAGCGCTGACTTTTTTCCCATGGCTAAAGTCAGAGAAGTGATGTTGGAGTTATTAGATGAGGAAGGTAAAGAGGCACTGCAGTATGGCGCTACAGAAGGCTACGGTAAACTGCGCCGCTATGTGGCCGAGAAAATGACCCGTGAAGGCGCGCCGTGCAGTGAGGAGCAGGTAGTGATTACCAATGGTTCGCAGCAGGGGATGGATCTGGTCAGTAAGCTGTTTGTTAACCCGGGTGATGTGGTGCTGGTGGAAGAACCAGGCTATGTGGGCGGTCTGGGGGCAATTTTCAATTATGAGGCTGACCGGGTGCCGATCCCGCTGGATAATGACGGGATACGTATCGATGTGCTGACGAATCGTCTGCGCAAACTGAAAATGGAAGGACGGACACCAAAATTTATCTATTTGGTACCTAACTTCCAGAATCCCTCCGGTATCTGTATGTCTTTGGAGCGGCGCCGGCAGGTTCTGGAGTTGGCCCGGGAGTACAATTTTTTAATTCTGGAAGATAATCCTTACGGCGAGCTGCGCTATGAGGGTGAGCCGGTTGCCAGTATTAAGTCGCTCGATAGTGAAGGGCGGGTCATTTATTTAGGCTCTTTTTCCAAAACTTTCACCCCCGGCATCCGCGTCGGCTGGCTGGCGGCAGCTGAGGAAATTGTAGCAAAGATTATCAGCGCCAAAGGCTCCACCGATCTTTGTTCCAACTCCCTTGGTCAGCGTCTGGCTTATCGTTTTGCTGCCGACGGCTATATTGACCGGCATGTAGCTACCCTACTGCCCCGCTACCGGGAACGTCGTGATTTAATGCTGGCTTGTATGGAAGAGCATTTTCCGGAAGGTGTTACCTGGACACAGCCGCAGGGTGGTTTCTTTATCTGGGTTTCTTTCCCGGGCGGTCTTACAGCCCGTCAGATTTTGCTGAAGGCCGTTGAGCGCAAAGTAGCTTTTGTGGACGGTGACGGCTTCTTTGTTAATGATAATGGTAAGCATACTGCCCGTTTCTCCTTTTCCGAGGCTTCACCGGAAAAGATAAAACGCGGCATCGCCATCCTGGGTGAAATTATTGCCGCCGAACTGGCTGCCAATAACATCAAAACCGCCTAGCAGTATAACCGCAGTGACTGCTGCCGCGCAGCGCGGCAGCAAAAAAACTATTTTTAACTAAAAGTTTTGCTTGACAGTGTGATGATCCCAGTATAGGATAGAAACAATTAAATAAAAAACTCTTATCCAGAGCGGTGGAGGGACTGGCCCAATGAAACCCGGCAACCGGACAGCTGTCACGGTGCTAATTCCTGCAGATTTATTCTGGAAGATGAGAGTCGTTTTCTTTGGCGATATCTCTTTCTTTACAGAAAGGGATTTTTTTTAACTTAAAGGAGGGAGCGAATTGACACAACTGCGCACAATTCAGGAAATCAATGAAAAAATTGCCAAAGGGCAGGCAGTAGTGATGACAGCGGAGGAAGTTTTATCTTTAGTAGCTGAACATGGGGTGGAAGAAACGGCACGGAGGGTGGATGTGGTGACGACGGGGACCTTTGGACCGATGTGTTCATCCGGTGCTTTTTTCAATGTGGGGCATACGACGCCGCGTATGCGCATGTCTAAAGTTACCTTGAACGGTGTCAGTGCCTATGCCGGTTTAGCCGCCGTAGATGTCTATTTGGGAGCAACGGAAATTCCGGAAACCGATCCTGCCAACAGTAATTATCCGGGGGAGTTTAATTATGGCGGCGCCCATGTGATTGAAGATTTGGTAGCCGGCAAATCTGTGCTGCTGGAGGCTGAATCTTATGGTACTGACTGCTATCCGCGGCTCAGGTATAAAAAGGAAATTACCCTGGCGGAAATGAATGAGGCTTATTTATTTAATCCGCGTAACGCCTACCAGAACTATAATGTGGCAGTAAACCTGTCGGACAGGACGATTTATACATACATGGGGATTTTAAAGCCGCGTCTGGGTAATGCCAACTACTGCAGTGCGGGACAGTTGTCGCCTTTATTAAATGATCCTTATTATCGTACCATCGGTATCGGTACTAAAATTTTCCTGGGCGGCGGTATCGGCTATGTAGCCTGGCAGGGTACGCAGCATAATCCGCAGGCACCGCGTTCTGCCAACGGTGTGCCGCGCGCCGGAGCAGGAACACTGGCTTTAATTGGTGATTTAAAACAGATGCAGACACGTTATGTGCGCGGTGTCAGCCTGCTGGGTTATGGGGTTTCGCTGCAGGTAGGGGTGGGGGTGCCCATTCCCATTGTGGATGAGGCGGCACTGCGCTACGCGGCCGTGCGAGATGAGGATATTGTGGCCCAGGTGGTAGACTATTCCGAAGCCTACCCGCAGGGGTTAGGCGGCAGTTTGGCGGAAGTCACCTATGCTGAACTGAAATCAGGCGTCATTGTGGTCCAGGGGAAGGAAGTACCCACTGCGCCTTTATCCAGTTATCCGCGGGCGCGGGAGATTGCCGAAACTCTGAAACAGTGGATTGTCAAAGGTGAATTTACTTTAACGGAACCGGTGGCAGCACTGCCTACCGTCAAAGCCGAATAGACGGTGCAAAAAGGAGGCCCAACAGATGAAACAGAAATTAGTTCTTCGTTTCCCGGCAGCTGTGGTGGAGCAGCCCTTCATTTATATTTTGGCGAAAGAATATAATGTGGTGGCCAACATTCTAAAAGCAAACATTAATCCCCGGAAAGAAGGCAGCATGGTGGTGGAGCTGACGGCGGCGCCGGAGGAATTCGCAACGGCGCTGCAGTTTCTGCAGTCCCGTGGTGTCGAAGTTTCGCCCCTGGAGCAGCAGATTATCTGGGTTGAAGAGCGCTGCACCCAGTGCGGCGCCTGTACCGTGATCTGCCCCAGCAACGCGCTCTGGATGCAGCGTCCGGAAATGACAGTAGCTTTCTGCAGTGAGAAATGTGTCGTTTGTGAGCGCTGTTTGAAGGCTTGTCCGGCCCGGGCGGTAGAAGCTTTATATTTGGCCGGTGAGTAAGATGGACGGTTCACGGCGGCAGTATCGGCAGCTAATGCGGCGGGCGGGCTTTAAAGCTTTTACCTGCCGCATCAAAGAAACGGATATGTACGTAGCGGTGGATGAAGCCAGCTACTGTCCGCAGTTGGAGCGGTTTGTAGAGCAGCGGGTGCTTTATTATCGCACTTTGTTAGAGGATTTTATTGCCGCAGACCCGGTATTTCGTACCACTTTGCAGCCCTATCTGCTGTCCGGACCGGCGCCGGCGCTGGTTTTGGATATGGTCCGCGCCGGCAATCTGGCCGGTGTGGGGCCCATGGCCGCGGTAGCCGGCGCCATTGCCGAATATGTGGGACGTGATCTGCAGCCCCGGGTGCAGCAGGTGATTGTGGAAAACGGCGGAGACATTTATTTTTCGGTAAGGGATGCCGTAAAGGTGGGGGTCTATGCCGGTGCTTCACCCCTGAGCAATCGTCTGGCTGTCGCCATTGCGCCCCAGGGTCATGCTTTTGGAGTTTGCACCTCCTCCGGAACGGTTGGTCCGTCTTTAAGTCTGGGGCGGGCCGATGCGGCGATGATTATTGCTCCTTCCGCCATTCTGGCCGATGCGGCAGCAACGGCGGCTGGCAACCGGGTGCAGACAGCAGCCGATTTGGAGGCGGCTTTGGCCTGGGCCCGCCAAATTCCCGGTGTCAGCGGTGTGCTTTTAATCAAGGATGACAAGCTGGCGCTCTGGGGGGAGTGCAGGCTTGTTGGCAGCAATTAACCCTTGATTTTGGCGTTTTTTTAGACTATAATAATTAAGCATTCCGGTATTAAGCATGGGCTGGTGTGGCGCAGCGGTAGCGCAATTGATTCGTAATCAATAGGTCAGGGGTTCAAATCCCCTCACCAGCTCCAAAAAAAAGTTACCACGGGGACTGTTCCCCGTGGTTTTTATATCTACCGGTCAGGCCTTATTTGTCATAATAGTTTTTACCGTAGCTGAGAACTTCTTCCTGTACCCAGCGGTTAATTTCTTTTGCCCTGTCGTCGCCATATCTGCCTAAGACACCGCCGGCGAAGGCGTAACTGCCGCCCGGCGCGTATTTGTCAATGGCATCCCTGACAGACTGCCGCACAGCTTCTTCCGTAACCTGCGGCGCATGTTCGGGCAGATCCCAGTCCCAGCCGCCGCAAAAGACTAGTTTGGTACCGTATTTTTCCTTGGCGGCCAGCAGGTCGTTAGTCGTTTGTGCCGGATCTGTGTAAACAACGCCCAGTTTGAGCATATCGTCATAGAAATCTTCACAGCGTCCACAGTTATGGAACTGGATGGGTAAGCCTCTGTCCCGGGCAGCCTGGGTTAGCTTCATATAAACCGGCATTAAGATATCACGATACATTGCTACCGAGATAAAGGGATTTAATTTGGCGGCTGTATCATCTAAAATGTAGAAAATATCGGGCTGATAATATTCTATAGTTTTTTCGATAATCGGCACATAAAAATCAGCCATATAGTGCAGCAGCTCTTTTACTGCTTCCGGCTCTTCATGCATGGCAATTAAGCCTTCCGTAAAGCCCATAAAGGCAATTAACTGCTGGAAGGGCATAAGCATGCATCCTGCCATGACGGCAGTTTTTGAGCGGTCAATTTTCGCGTTTTCGTAATCTTTTTTTGCCATGTTTTCCCAGTCAATTCTTTCCGGCAATTCCGGCCGCTTAATAACTTCATGCCACTTGGTAACATCCTCAAGCAGGAAATTGTTAGGTTCAGGAATCGCGGCATAGCCGGTTTCTTCATTGGCTACATAAGATACACCCCATGGATCTTTGCCGCCTTCCGGCCCCATGTGGGTAGGCATGAAAATGCTGGGTCCGATCATGGCGGTGGTCATTTCCCCTGCCCGCATCGGCATCCCCATGTTAAAAAACGGCACACTTTGCGGCAGCTCCCCTTTGGCTAGACGTAGATAGTTTTCCTTTGGTGTTAATGTTGTTGTCATTGCTGGATCTCTCCTTTACAAGAATTTAAGGTGTCTCCTGCCCTGCTGTTATGATTTAATAATTGTGTAAGAATTCCCTCCTTTACAAATTATTATGTTTACATTATAATTATACAATCTTCCTCGAATTCCTCCAACTCATAATATTCTGTCAAATAAAGAATTATCAGTGACAAGTGTGTTTTATTGCCGCTGTGCCTAAATTATTGTCTTAGGCGGCAGGGTTAATTATTAAATTATTAACAAAAAATGAAGAGGCTGAACAATCTGCATTTTTTTAAAAATTGCGCTGGACAAATTAATACACCTATGCTAAAATTGTAACTGTTAAGACTTTAAGTACATGTATATACATGTACAATCTCGGCTAGTGTAAAGCAGAAGCTCTGTACCGTAAAAGGCAGACAATTTTCTGATGAATAACTCTAGATAGAATAGGGAAAATTATGGGAAGAAGTAAAAGGAGGGGAACATATGTCTACGTATGCTTACAACCTGAACGAGGTTCGCGATAGCCTGTTACGTGATTACATGTTAGCTACAGGAGAAGATAAAGTGGAAATCCTGGCTAAAATCATGGAACTTGATGAAGAAATCGAAGAAATTGACAATTAAGACGAAATAAGGAGGCTGACCTAAAATGGACTTTAGGTCAGCCTTTTACCTTCAGGCCGGCAGTTTCTCTAGGGTAGTTCACAGCTGTCACCGGGCTGCAGAATGATGCAGTGCCCGGAGGTATTTTTGCTGATTTTTTCTGCAAAGTCGGCAGGATCTGCCTCGATGATGGGCCAAGTATTATAATGGAAGGGTATAACTGTTTTGGCGCCAACCAGTTTGGCGGCATAAACAGCATCATCAATATCCATGGTGTAGTAACCGCCAATGGGCACTAACAGCAGGTCGGGACGCTCAATGATACCGTACAGTTTAAAATCGCCGAAAAGGCTGGTGTCCCCGGCAAAATAGAGCGTGAAGCCGTCAATCCTGACGATAAAACCGCAGGCTTCACCGCCGACAAGACCGGCATGGTGTAAAGCCTGGGTGGTACGGACATGGCCAAAGGGAAAGTGATGTTTGCAGCCAACATTCATGGCATGAGCCTGCAGACCGCGCTTTTCGCATTCTTTGGCTAAATCCATGGTGGTAATGATGGTGGCACCGGTGCGCTCAGCAATGGCGTAAGTATCACCAAGGTGATCATAATGACCATGGGAGACGAGGATATAGTCCGGCTTAACTTGGTCAGCAGTCACAGCTGCCTGGGGATTATCGGTGAGATAGGGGTCAAACAGTAAAGTATGTTCTTGGCCCTGTACCAGAAAACAGGCATGACCTAAATAACGAATGGTGGGCATCGTATCCCTCCTCATTTAGTATTATGCACCACATTGTACCATATCTGACAAAGATTTTAAAGTTAAGCCGCCTGAGCCTGACAAAGGGAAAGACTTTCCTGATAAAGGTGAAAAGAGTTTGGTAAGCTAAATCTGTGGACTGAGAAGGAGGCATCGTGATGCAAAAAGTTGATGTGGCAATTATTGGCTGCGGCCCGGCAGGCCTTTCAGCAGCCATCAATGTGCAGGCACGTAACCGGACACTGTTATTGGTAGGACCGAGAATTTGCAGTCAGTCACTGCATAAAGCGCATCAGGTAAATAATTATCTCGGCTTCTATAATCTCTCCGGTGAAGAGCTGCTGCAGCAGTTTTTAAAACATGCTCAGTCAGCCGGAATTGAAGTAAAACATCACAGTATTACTGCCGTTTATCCCCTGGGAGATAGTTTTCAGCTGCAGCTGCGCGATGAGGTGGTGGAAGCAAAAACGGTAATTATCGCCACCGGTGTGGCGGCCGGCAAAAGGCTGCCGGGAGAAGATAACTATTTGGGCAGGGGTGTTTCTTACTGTGCCACCTGTGATGCCATGTTTTTCCGGGATAAGACTGTTGCCGTCAGCAGTGACAGCGCAGAACATGAAGATGAAGTAAAATTATTAACTGAAATAGCGGCTAAAGTATATTTTCTGCCTCAGTATGAATCTACCCTGCAGCTGCCGGCAAATGTTGAGCTGCTGGCAGGTCAGAAGATTAGACAGTTAACCGGTTCTGCCATGCTGGAAGAGCTGGAGCTGACTGATGGCAGTAAGCTTAAGGTAGACGGGGTATTTTTATTAAAAGAGCAGTATCCTTTAACGCAAATAATTCCCGGTCTGGAATTAGAGGACAAGCATATCAAGGTCGATTTACAAATGGCTACTAATATTCCGGGCGTCTTTGCCTGCGGTGATGTGGTGGGCAGACCCTACCAAGTGGCAAAAGCGGTAGGGCAGGGACAGGTTGCCGCGCTGAGCGCCGTAGCCTATCTTGACAGCAAAGCTAAAGCTTAATGGTGTGATCTAGATCATACACAAACTGTAGAAGCGAAGCTATAATGATAACAGAAACTGTAGGGAGAGAAAAATGTGGAGATAACACTGGCAAATTTACGTAGAGCGTTTCGGGAGGACGGATATATTACTGATGAAGAGGTCCTGCTGACAGTATATTTAGCTTTAAAACTGCAAAAGCCCCTGCTCATTGAAGGTGAACCGGGTGTGGGAAAAACGGAGTTGGCCAAAGTGCTGGCCCGTATTTTCCAGACCACCTTAATTCGTCTGCAGTGTTATGAAGGGCTGGATGAAAATAAGGCATTGTATGAGTGGAATTACCAGAAGCAGTTATTGAAGATTCAGCTGTCCAAAGATGCAGGCTGTCCCGCTGAATTGGAAGAAGATATTTTTGCGCCGGACTATCTTTTAGCCCGCCCCTTACTGCAGGCTATTCAGGCGGAAGAAAAAGTGGTGCTGCTGATTGACGAAGTAGATAAAGCCGATGAGGAATTTGAAGCTTTTTTATTTGAAGTGCTTTCCGATTTTCAGGTATCGGTACCTGAACTGGGCACATTAAAGGCGCGGCAGATTCCCATCGTGCTGCTGACAAGTAATAATGAGCGGGAGCTGTCCGACGGACTCAAGCGGCGCTGCCTCTATCTCTACTTAACCTATCCGGCGGTGGAGCGCGAGGTGGAAATCATCAGGGCGCGCATTCCGGACATAAGTGAAAAGCTGGCTTGGCAGCTGGCCCGTGCCGTGGCACAGATCCGGGAGCAGCAGTCAATCCGCAAGAAACCGTCCATTGCCGAAACTCTGGATTGGGCGCGGGCGCTGCTGACTTTAGGCAAAGACAGCCTGGATGAAACGACTGTTAACCAGACGCTTAATCTGCTCTTGAAACGGAAAGCAGATCAGGATGTTTTTACTGAACAGGTGGGAGCCCGTCGTTTAGTGATGGCAAGTCAGGATGAAAAAAGATGACTAACCGTTTAGAGGTAAATTTGGTGCGCTTTGTTCATCTGCTCCGTCTGATGGGACTGCGCATCGGTATCAGTGAAGTGATTGACGCGCTGCAGGCGCTGCAGGAAGTAGACCTGGCGGAGCGGGAAGCCGTACGTACTGCGCTGCAGGCCGCGCTGGTTAAACGACCGGCGGAGCAGGCAGTTTTTGCTCAGGCTTTTGCGCGTTTCTTTGCTTCACCGGAAGCGCGGGCAGCACTGGAGCAGGAGTATGCGGAAAAGGTGGCGCAGCAGCAGGAAATGTTAGCACAGGCAGCGGAAGATCTGCAGTTTCATGGCGCGCCGCTGGCTTTGTCAGATGAAGAAAAATTTATTTATGCCAGCATTCCGCCTAGCGCCCAGCAAAGGATGCGTGAGTATATTCAGCGCACGGCTGAGGGCAAGCGGGTGGAAAGCAATTTCCGCCCCGTGCTGGAAAGCATGCTGAGAGGTTCCCTTGCTTTTTGGCGGAAAAGTTTGCGCACTGAACTGGATCAGCTGCTTATACCGCTGACTGATGATGAGGAGCTTAATGCCTTACTGTCCTCCATGGAGGAGCAGCCGGAGGCGGCAGCCGACGCCCTGCTGACAGAAGATATGCGCAACATTGCGGAAAAAGACCTGCCGCAGGCGCGGGCATTACTGCAAAAGTTGGCGCGGCAGCTGGTGACAAAGATTGAAAGACGTTACCGTCAGGGTCAGCGGCGGCAGCAGCTTGATGTGCGCAAAACAATCCGGCATAATATGCGTTATGGCGGCAGCTTGTTCAAACTGCGCTACCGCAGCCACCGGCAGCAAAAGCCGCAGTTATTATTACTGTGCGATGTCTCCGGATCCATGGCCCGTTATGCCAGTTTTGTTCTGCAGTTTATCTACAGTATGCACAGTGTAGTCAGCAGTATTGAAGGTTTTGTCTTTGCCGAAGATCTGGAGCGTGTAACCGATTATTTTCAGTACGGCGGCGATTTTGCCGAAACCATGGTTGAGATCATGAATCGTTCACAGGAGTGGGGACGGGGTACCGAGCTGGCGACGGCTCTGCAGTCACTGCGTACCAAGTATCCGCATCTGCTGACCGGCCAAACTTACCTGCTGATTGTCAGCGACACGAAAACAATGAAAGTGACACAAGCTGTGCAGGAATTAGCAGAAATTAAGAGAATGGTAAAAGATGTAGTCTGGTTGAATACTCTGCCGGCGGCAGAATGGCAGGATCACAGCTCAGTCAAGGCCTTTCAGGAGCTGGTACGTATGTACCCCTGCAACACGCTGTTAGATTTAGAGCAGGTAATGCGGCAAAAAATTATCACTTAAACCAGAAAGGGAGGGAAAGCAATGAAACAAATTGCTATTGCCGGTAAAGGTGGAGTAGGTAAAACTACCTTTACAGCACTGATGCTGCGCTATTTACTGAAAAACAAACAGGGTAAACCTATTTTAGCGGTGGATGCTGACCCTAACGCCAATTTAAATGAAGCATTGGGGTTAGAGGTGGAAAATACAATTTCTCAGATTTTGGAGGATACTAAAAAGCCTAATGCCGTTCCCACCGGCATGTCTAAGGAAATGTTTATTGAATTTAAACTGTCGGCAGCCTTGGCGGAAACAAATAATTATGATCTGCTGGTAATGGGTAACCCGCAGGGTTCAGGCTGTTACTGCTACCCTAATGATTTACTGCGTAAACATCTGGAAAAACTACGTACTAACTATGATTATGTTTTGGTAGATAATGAGGCGGGCTTAGAACATTTAAGCCGTCGCATTATTTCTGCCGTGGATATGTTGATTGTTGTCAGTGACGCTGCTGCCCGCAGCATTCGTTCTGCCGCCCGCGTACGCGAGATTGCGGAAGCAGTAAAATTAGATATTAAGGAAAAGTACTTGATTGTGACTAAAGTTACCGGTAATGAACTGGAATTGCTGCAGCCGGAAATTGAGAAAACAGGTCTGGACTTCCTGGGCACCATCCCCCTGGATCCCATGATTGCTGAATATGATGTCCGGGGGCAGGCCTTGCTGGAACTGCCTGATGACGCCCCTTCGGTGCAGGCGGCAAATGCTATCCTGCAGAAACTTGCCCTATAAATTAAAACCCCTGCCGGTCAGGGGTTTTTTTATCGGATCTTCAGCGGGGCCGGGGCAGGCGCCAGTTATAGCGAATTGCTAACAGCCGCAGCAGGACAACGACAGCGGTGACGATGGACATGGTCAGCCGGCGGGGCAAGCCTTGTTTTTCCAGCAGGATGAAGATGACTCCGCCGCAGATGCAGGTAATCGCGTAGAAATCCCGGGTGAGGACATAAGGTATTTCCTGGGCCAGGAGATCGCGCATGATGCCGCCGGCCACCGCTGTAATGGCTCCCAGAATGACGGCACCGGTAGGAGTAACGTCAGCCTCCAGTGCCTGGGAGATCCCGATGGTGACAAAGGTGCCCAGACCTAGAGCATCAGCCAGCAGTACGATGGAGTTGATGCGGGTCAGCTGCTCGACAAAAATGAAAGCGGCCAGTGAGGCACAGAGAGCAGTATAAAGATATTGATCCTGCTGAAAGACAAAGGGCGGAAAGCGGCCCAGCAGGATTTCGCGCAGGGTGCCGCCGCCAATGGCGGTGACAGTGCCCAGCACAATAATGCCTAAGAGGTCCATCTTTTTTCTGATGGCCATCATGGCCCCGGAGAGGGCAAAGAAAAAGGTGCCGCTGAGATCAAGCAGATCAAGTAGAGTCATGGCGTCCCCCCAGATAATGATAATGAAAGTGCAGGTATTCTGACGTGATCTTACATGTTCCTTTTCAACCTATGCAAACAGGCAGGTTTGTGAAACGATTGAACCGTTTTGTAGCCTTAGTGGATTTAGAGGGAGAAAGGGTGGAAGCTCATATTGCTACGTCCGGACGTTTGGCAGAACTGCTGGTACCGGATGCTGCCGTTCTCCTGGAGCGCAGTCAGTCCACCCGGCGCAAAACTGCTTATAGTTTACGGGTAGTCCGCTACGGGCAGACCTGGGTATCCATTGATGCCCAACTGCCGAATAAATTAATTAAACAGCTGCTGCAGGCCCAGGCCCTGCCTCCCTTTGCGCAGTGTGACTTTGTCCGCAGTGAGCCGGTTTACCGCGGCGGCCGTTTTGATTTCCTGCTGACAGAAGCCGGCCAGGCAGTTTATGTGGAAGTAAAGTCGGTAACGCTGGTGGAAGAGAAGCTGGGTTTATTCCCTGATGCCCCTACGGAGCGGGGACGGCGTCATTTGTTACATTTGGCCGGGCTGCGGCAGGAGGGCTGCCGCTGTGCTGTAATCTTTATTATACAGCGTCATGACGCAGATTATTTTGCTCCTAACGGGCGTACCGATCCGCCTTTTGCCCAGGCTCTGCGGCAGGCGGCAGCTGCCGGCGTGGAGCTTTATGCTTATCGCTGTCAGGTTGATAAAAAGGGATTAACACTGGCACAGCGTGTGCCTGTTTTGATATAGTATAGAGAAAGGAAAAACCGGAGAAAAAGCGAATTATTAAAGAAAAAATCATAATCAGACGAAAAACCGGAGGAACTATATGAAACTGACATTTTGTGGTGGCGCCCAAACCGTTACCGGCTCTTCATTTCTGCTGGAAGCGGCAGGACAGAAGATACTGTTGGATTGTGGTATGTTTCAGGGCAGCAAGCATTTACGGGCCCGCAATAGTAATGAATTTCCGTATAACCCTGCCGAAATTGATTATGTTATTCTTTCGCATGCGCATATCGATCATTCCGGTCTGATCCCCCGTTTAGTAAAAGAAGGTTTTCGCGGTAAAATCCTGGCTACGCCGGCTACCATTGATTTGGTCAGCATTATGCTGCCTGACAGCGGCCATATTCAGGAAATGGAGGCTGAATGGCAGAACAGGAAAAATCTGCGTGCCGGCCGTCCCCCGGTGGAACCTTTATATACGGTGGAGGATGCCCTGAGGGCACTGGCCTACTTTCTGCCGGTAGATTATTATCAAAGGTTCTGGTTGAGCGAGCGTATGGCGCTTACTTTTTATAATTCAGGGCACATCCTGGGTTCTGCCATAACGGAACTGACCATTGTAGGGGCAGAGCGCACAGAAAAAGTTGTGTATACAGGCGATTTAGGTAAATCTGATCAGCCCATTATCCGCGATCCTGATGTGCTGGAAGAAGCCGATTATGTGATTATTGAAAGTACCTACGGTACTCGGCTGCATGAAAGAGCAAAGCAGAAGGAAGAAATTCTGGAGCAGGTGATTAAACAGACTGTGGGGCGCCGCGGCAATATTGTCATTCCCTCCTTTGCCGTAGGCCGTACCCAGGAGGTACTGTATTTATTAAGCCGCCTGATGCGCGATAATTTAATTCCCAATTTGCCTATTTATATCGACAGTCCCTTAGCCATTTCTGCCACGGAAATTTTTTCCCGCCACCCTGAATGTTATGATGTGGAGATGCGGGAACTGCTGCACAGCGGCCAGGACCCCTTCATGTTCCCGGAAGTTATTTTTACGAAAACAGCTGAGGAATCAAAGCAAATTAATAACAGTCCCGGCGGTTCGCTGATCATTTCTGCCAGCGGTATGGCTGATGCCGGGCGGATTAAACATCACCTGAAGCATAATTTATGGCGCCCGGAATCTACGGTGCTGTTTGTCGGTTACCAGGCAGAAGGAACTTTAGGTCGGCGTATTCGTGACGGTGCCAGAATCGTGAAGATTTTCGGTGAGGAAATTAAAGTTAATGCACGTGTAGTCAGCGTGGACGGCTTTTCTGCTCATGCTGATCGTACAGAGCTGCTGCGCTGGTTAAGTAAACTCCTCCGGAAGCCGAGGCAGGTATTTTTGGTGCACGGGGAAGAAGATGTGCTGCCGCAGTATGCTGCCGCCATTGAGCAGGAGCTGAACATTAATGCCTATATTCCCAATTATTTAGAGACGGTTGAGCTGCTGCCGCAGGCGGCGCCGGAGAAACGTACAGCAAAATGTTTCCCGGGGCTGCAGGCCTGGGAGGTACAAAAATTGTGGCAGGAGTTTCAGCATGATTATAGTAGGCGCCTGGAACTGGCCATACTAGATGAAGATGCTGCGCAGCAGCTGCAGCAGATCGCCAAGGAATTGGCAGAGATGAGGGCTCTGCTGCTGGAAAATTAGTTTGACAAATGCTTAATAACTCGTTATGATTATGATTGTTGCAGCAGAGAAAACTATCATACTTTCTCTTCCGGTACAATAAAACTGGATACTCTTATCAAGAGCGGCGGAGGGACTGGCCCGATGAAGCCCGGCAACCGGACATTTTTGTCAGCGGTGCTAATTCCAGCAGGCTGCCGGCCTGGCAGATAAGAGAGGTTACTCCCACAAAGAAACCTCTTGCATCCGAAAGGGGTTTTTTCTTTCGCTTTCTTAGCATCATAAACCGTTTAAGTTGGGGGTAATTGTGTAAACCTATGCAGAGGAGGCGTTGTCGAGATGGGCAAGAATTTTCTTTTTACTTCCGAGTCTGTCACGGAAGGACATCCGGATAAAGTTTCTGATCAAATATCTGATGCCATTTTAGATGCGATTTTAAGTCAGGACCCCATGGCACGCGTGGCGGCGGAGACTTCCGTCACTACCGGTTTAGTCCTGGTAGCCGGGGAGATTACAACCAACTGTTATGTTGATATCCCTAAAATTGTGCGAGAAACGGTTAAAGGGATTGGCTATACGCGCGCTAAATATGGCTTTGACGGTGATACCTGTGCCGTGCTGACTTCCATTGATGAACAGTCCAGCGATATTGCCCAGGGTGTTAATCAAAGCTATGAAGCCAAAATGAGCGCCGGCGAGACCGAGCTTGAGCTGATTGGCGCCGGTGATCAGGGTATGATGTTTGGTTATGCCTGCAATGAAACTCCTGAATTGATGCCGCTGCCCATTGCCATGGCGCATCAGCTGGCACGGCGCCTGGCAGAAGTGCGTAAGCAGAAGGTGCTGCCTTATTTGCGTCCGGACGGTAAAACACAAGTGACTGTTCAGTATGTAGACGGCAGGCCTGTGGGAATAAAAACTGTGGTCATTGCTGCCCAACATCGGGAAGATGTGGCGCTGGAAAGGATTAAGGACGATATTATCGAGACTGTGATTCGGGAAGTCATTCCGGTGTCTTACCTGTCAGCGGAAACAAACATTTATGTCAATCCTACCGGCCGTTTTGTGGTGGGCGGTCCCCAGGGTGATGCCGGTTTAACAGGCCGGAAAATTATCGTGGATACTTACGGTGGTTATGCCCGTCACGGCGGTGGTGCTTTTTCGGGTAAAGATCCGACAAAAGTTGACCGGTCCGGTGCTTATGCCGCCCGCTATGTGGCCAAGAACGTGGTAGCCGCCGGTTTAGCCGACAAATGTGAAGTCCAGTTGGCCTATGCTATTGGTGTGGCCCGCCCCGTGTCCCTGTTGGTGGAAACCTTTGGTACGGCCAAAATTGCGGAGGAGAAAATTGAAGCCTTAGTTAACCGGCATTTTGATCTGCGCCCGGGAGCCATTATTAACGACCTGCAGCTGCGGCGGCCCATTTACCAGCAGGTAGCGGCTTATGGCCATTTTGGCCGCACCGATTTAGATTTGCCTTGGGAGCAGACCGATAAAGCAGAGTTATTAAGAAGTGAAGCCGGCCTCTAAGAGTAAGAGCGAAACAGAGCAGTGTGGACAAGCACGCTCTGTTTTTTTTTATATTTAAAGAGTTTGCGCAAAAAAGGGGCTTGGCGCTGCAGCTTTCAGCAGTTACTGCAGAAAGTGGGCAGATTTTGCTGCCAAAGTCGGCATTTGTCAGCTGCCGCGGCCGGCAGTTATAATCAAAACAGTTTAAGGCCGGGAGGTGAAAGTAATGGCCGTAGTATTGGAACCAAACTACAGCCGCTGTCAGGTCAGGCTGCAGAGCGGAGTTGACAATGAGGGTAATCCAATCTTCATCAGCCGCACCTATGGTCGTATTCTGCCGACAACAACCAATGAAGACTTTTATGAAGTTTTTTCCGCTTTAATGTCACTGCAAAGCCTAACTGTTGCCGCCCTGCGCCGTTTAGAAGACGGTGAACTGATTAATGAATAAAGAAGAGAAAAAACTAGAGGGGAGGTGAAATGATGGAGACCACTTTACAACTCATCTTCAGAAATGAAGACGGGCGTCTTTTTACCATCAGCATTCCTAACCCTCGTGCCGATGTAACGGAAACAGAAATTACCACTGTTATGGATCTGGTGTTAAGTAAAAATATCTTTCAAAGTACCGGGGGCGCTTTAGTGCAGAAAGTAAGGGCAAGGCTGGTATCACGTGACAGTGAAGATCTGGCCACCTATGAATAAAAGTGCAGCGGCACTAAACGGGAGGCATGCCTCCCGTACATAGTAAGGGCCGCCGCCGGCAATTTTATTCTGTAAGCGGCTCAGGGAGCGGATGCTGTTGGCGGCAGGTGTCTGGCCGGATCAGCAGGCAGCAAGGAGGAAACAAGCAGGCAGTGTGGAATAGAGACAGGCGGAGGGAAAGTTATGGAGAGCTTGGAAGGTACTTTAGAAAGAATTACATATTATAATGAAGATACTCTGTTCATGGTAGCCAGACTGCGCAGTGATGATGAGCAGCTGCATGCCATTATTGGCAATCTGCCGCGCCTTAGTGTGGGGGAAAGACTGGTGCTGCAGGGTGAATGGACTGTCCATCGCGATTATGGCCGCCAGTTTAAGGTTTATCGCTATGAGACACAAGCTCCCCATAATGAAAAGGGCATTCGCAATTTTTTGGCTTCCGGCCTGATTAAAGGTGTAGGTCCTGCCACTGCAGAGAAGATAGTGGAACATTTTGGTTTAGAAGCGCTGGACATTATTGCCGGGGAGCCGGAGCGGCTGTGTGAGATTCCGGGAATCGGTGAAAAAAAGGCAGCTGTCATTGCGGAAAGCCTGCAGGAAAGACAGCAGATTATCAAAGTCATGACTTTCCTGCAAAGTTATGGTGTCAGTGTCGGCTATGCGGCACGTATCTATCGCCGCTATGGCGATGATACGGTGGCCATAGTCAGTGAAAACCCCTATCGTCTGGCCAGTGAGGTTTTTGGGATCGGTTTTAAAACTGCCGACAAAATTGCGCTGGAAATGGGCCTAGCGCCCAATTCACCCCATCGTCTCAGAGCGGCCATTTTGTTTCAGCTGATGCAGGCACAGGAGCAGGGCCATGTGTTTCTGCCGCTGGAGGAATTATGTCAGCAGGTAGCAGCTGCCTTAGTCTCCAAGACGGAAACGGTGACGACAGAAATGGTCAAAGAAGAAATAGAGTATTTGGCAGAACACAGGCGGCTTGTTCTGGAGCAGCTGGAGGAAATAACAGCCGTGTACCTGACGGCGCTTTATCAGGCTGAATGTTATGTGGCGGCACGGCTGCTGGAGCTTGCTGACAGCCGGTCGCTGCTGCAGGCGGTAGAGCCGGCAGCTCTGGCCGCGGACGGTTTGACTTTGGCTCCGGCCCAGCAGCAGGCAGTACAGCAGGCTGTGGAGGCAGGGCTGCTGGTGATCACAGGCGGACCGGGTACCGGTAAGACAACTACCATTCGTGCCTTAATTACCTTGTTTCACCGCAACGGCCTGGAAGTTATGCTGGCGGCGCCCACCGGGCGCGCAGCCAAGCGGATGACAGAAGCAACGGGCTTGGAAGCAAAAACTATCCATCGTCTGCTGGAGTACGCGCAGACGGAAGGAGAGGGGCCGGGTTTTGCTTTTCAGCGTCATGAAGAGCGCCCGCTGCAGGCCCATGCCGTTATTATTGATGAAGCTTCCATGGTCGATCTGCCGCTTTTTTATTATTTGCTGAAAGCAATTCCGGAGGGCTGTAAATTAATTCTGGTCGGTGATATGGATCAGCTGCCCTCTGTCGGGCCGGGCAATGTACTGCGGGATCTGATTACTTCCGCTGTAATCCCTGTGGTACGCCTCAGGCAAATTTTCCGGCAGGCTGAAGACAGTATGATTGTCACTAATGCCCACAGAGTTAATGAGGGACAGCTGCCGCTGTTAAACGGCAGCAGTGATTTCTTTTTTATCCAGGAAGCAGATCCGGACATTATTTTGCAGCAGATTCTGCAGTTATGCAGTGTCCGCCTGCCGCGCTATAAAAACCGTGACCCTATTGACGATATTCAGGTTTTAAGTCCCATGCGCCGCCATCGTTTAGGGGTGGAGCAGTTAAATATACAGCTGCAGGCAACATTAAATCCGCCCGCTCCCCACAAGCCGGAACTGAAGTTGGGTCACACCACTTTCCGTCTGGGTGATAAAGTAATGCAAATTCGCAACAATTATCAAAAGGAAGTTTTTAATGGTGATGTGGGGCGCATTACTTATATCAACACTGATGACGGAGAAATGATGGTTATGTATCCCGATGTGGGCGGGGCACGGGAAGTTTTCTATGAACAGGCGGAATTGGAGGAATTAGTCCTCGCTTATGCTACTTCGGTGCATAAAAGTCAGGGCAGTGAGTACCCTATTGTGGTGCTGCCCGTGGTGACACAGCACTACATTCTCCTGCAAAAAAATCTGCTTTATACCGCTATTACCAGGGCGAAGGAACTGGTGGTACTGATCGGTACCAAAAAAGCTTTAGGCATAGCGGTGCGCAATAACAAAGTGGCAACTCGCTATTCAGGGTTGGCGACAAGGCTGATGAATTATCGCTAACCGGGAGGAAAGAAGTGAAGTGGCTGGCACCACTGTTAGATTTGCTGTTCCCCAGGCGCTGTGCTTTTTGTCGTGTGCTGCTGGATGATGAACAGCTGCCTAATTTGCTGTGCCGCAGCTGTGAGCAGACAGTTTTAAATCCGGATGAATGCTGCAGCTACTGTGGTTATCCGCTGGCTGCCACAGGTGAAGGTTATTGTCCTCTCTGCAGCGAGCATAGTTATGCCTTTTATGCGGCCTGTGCAGTAAGTCTTTTCCGGGGAGAGTTAAGGAAAGCGATTTTACGCTTTAAATATGGCGGGAAAAGTGAACTGGCCGTACCTTTTGGTCAGCTGATGGCCAGACAAATCAGAAAATGCGGCTGGCCGGATTTAGCGGCGGTGGTACCCATTCCTTTACACCCGCAAAAATTGCGCGAGCGCGGTTATGATCAGGCACTGCTGTTAGCGCAGGTGCTGGGAAAAGAGTTAGGCCTGCCGGTGCTGAAACTGCTGGTACGCCGGCAGCCTACAGTAAGCCAGACAACTTTAAGCGCCGCCCAGCGCTGGCAGAATGTAGCTGCCGCCTTTGCTTTTAACCGGCAGTCCGGGCTGCCTGCCCGGGTGCTGCTGGTAGATGATTTGTTAACAACGGGAGCGACAGCCCATTTTGCGGCTGAAGTGCTGCTGCAGGCCGGGGTGAAAGAAGTCTATCTGGCAGTTATTGCGCATTCATAAAATCTGCGGCAGATTGCTGCTGGCAGTTGACTTTGGTCGTGAGATGTGATAGTTTAAGGCTATGTTGATGCCTTAGCATAACATAGTTCGATTAAATGCAGGAGGAATGTAAGTGCACGGTAAAGTAAAATGGTTTAACCAGGAAAAAGGGTATGGGTTTATTGAGCGCGAAGACGGTGAAGATGTATTCGTTCACTACTCCGCCATCCAACAAGAAGGCTTTAAAACTTTATCTGAAGGTGAAGAAGTAGAGTTTGATATTGTTGAAGGTACCCGTGGCCCGCAGGCGGCAAATGTTGTAAAAAAATAATCGTTTTGGATTGTTTAACATATTGCCAGTTAAAAAACGTAGACTTTTTAAGTCTGCGTTTTTTATTTTGCGCTGACAGCTTGAGCGGCAAGCTCCCGACCGGTTTCATAAATGATATTATTTTTTGTTAATTTTTGCAGGGAAGGATTTTAAAGCGGCAAAAAGGAAATATATATATATTTAAGGGCTCCTGCAGGCGGGCCCGCAGGAAAAAATGAGACACCGGATCGAAGAAGGGAAGAAGGTACGACGTATTTTAAGAAAGCGAGAAGGAGCTGATGATTAATGAAACTGATCGTGCGCGGTAAAAACATTGAGGTTACAGAAGCCCTCAAGGATTATGCCGAAAGGAAGATCAGTAAGATTGACAAGTATTTTGCTTATGAAACCGAGGCTCAAGCGGCACTTTCGGTGGAGCGCGGTATGCATAAGATAGAAGTAACTGTTTTAATCAACGGCATGATCCTGCGGGCAGAAGTGGCAACCGGTGACATGTATGCTTCCATTGATCAGGTGGTCGATAAACTTGAGCGACAGATTGCCAAATATAAAACCAGAATTAACCGCAAAGCGCGTCAAGGTGGCAGTCTGAAGGCGATGCATGATTTGCCTGCCGTTGAGGAAGAAGAAGACCTGTTAGTGGTGAAAACTAAGCGCTTTGTAGTCAAGCCAATGCCCGTAGAAGAAGCGATTCTGCAGATGAATCTGCTGGGACATGACTTCTTTGTGTTTGTAAATGCGGAAAATAATGATGAAATTAATGTTGTTTACCGTCGCCGTGACGGAAAATACGGCTTGATTGAACCGGCTTTAAAATAATATTTGGGTTTATTCCAACTTGCGCTCTGTTTAATTCTACAGTATGATAATCTTATCTAACCTTGAGAAAGTCGGCTCCTGCCGGCTTTTTCCTCGGCTTAGGGAAAAGGCAGAGCTTCCCTGCTTGGTCAGTTGTTTACTGCGCAAAATATCAGGTAAAGGCTGGTGTAGTGATGGTAGATGTGTTAATTTTTGAGGGTAATGAGGCAAAAAGTCCCGTAGAAGAGATGCTGCTGCAGGCACGGCATGCAGCGCTGCGGGACAACCTGGATAAGCTGGCGGCCGTACCGGAGGTAGCACGCATCATCCTGGCAACAAACCAGCCGCAATTTCAAGCTTATGCCTCCCTGCCCAAAGTAATTGTGGAATTAAATAAGATCCCGCCGCGAGAATTTCACTTCGGCCGGCACTTAATTGATCTGATTGAACGTTATCAGGTCCGCACAGTGCTCTGTATGGGAGGAGCCGCAGTGCCCCTGATTACTGTGGCCGAACTGCAGTGGTTATGCCGGCAGGTTTTGGCTCAGGATAAGCGCTTTGTGACCAATAATGTGCAGTCGGCAGATATTATTGCCTTTAATCCGGCAGCAGTGCTGCGGCAGTTTCCGGCGGCAGCCACAGACAATGCTTTAGCCTTACTGCTGCGTTATGATGCCAAATTTGAGCAGGTGCTGCTGCCGATCACTTTAGGCACGCAGTTTGATATTGATACACCGACCGATTTGCTGGTGCTGGCGGCTTCTCCCTTCGGGGGGGAAAATTTGCGTCGGGTTTTAAACCGGCTGTCTTTACCGACAGAAAAACTACAGCAGGTGAAAGCAGTCCTGCAGGGACAATATAATGACGTGGCGCTCATTGGCCGTATCGGAGCGCCGGCCATAGAGCGGTTGAATAAAAACCTCAAAGTCAGGCTGCGTGTTTTTTCCGAGGAGCGGGGCATGAAGGCATTGGGCCGTTTGGAGCGCAACGAGGTAGTTTCACTGCTCGGTTTTTGGCTGGAGGAAATTGGCCCTGATCGCTTTTTTACATATTTGGCGAAAACTGCGGCGGCCGCTTTAATTGATGATCGCGTACTTTTTGCGCATCATGGTCAAGAGCCTGCAGATGCCGACCGTTTTTATTCAGATTTAGGACAATACGAAAAAGTGCAGGATCCCTTTGTGCGTGAGTTTACCCGGGCTGCTCAGGAGTGCAGTATCCCGGTGGTTTTAGGTGGCCACTCTTTAGTCACAGGCGGTGTACAAGCATTGGTGGAAGAACTTAAGGGCACTGAACAGACATAACAGAAAGTCGGTTTAGCCTATTCTTTGTCAGAACTGAGACCTTTTTTCCTTTTGAGGCAGGAATTGCACAGGCTAGGTCGAAATAGGAAAAGAACTATTGCAAAATCTGGAACTTTCCTTGTCGAACGAACTCCTGATAGGAGGGTTGGAGCAGGTGGCTGAGGCGCCGAAAGAAATAAAACTCACAGAATGTGAAAACCTCATCAGACGCATTCGTGATGTTTTAGCAGTGAATATTGTTCTGGGTGAACAAAAAGAAATTGACGAGATCCATGTGTTGGCCGAAGACGGGCGTAATGCCAAGCAGATTGTGCGTGATATTGAAACTTTAATGCAGGTCGAGTATGGTATTGACCTGGATCATAAAAAGGTTTCCATTGTGCAGCTTAATCCGAGTCAAAAACTGACTAAGGAAAAAGAAAAGCGGCTGATGTTTAAAGGCATCTCCTATTCCCTGCAGGGCAGCCGGCTGGAAGCAGTGGTGGAGCTGGCTTCAGAGAACCGCACCTGTCAGGGCCGCAGCAGTGGTATCAATTCCCGCCGCAACGGCCTGCGCCTGTTTGCCGAAGCAACAACGGAGGCCATTAAGCAGTTTCTGGCGCCCGGTGTTAACCTGATCTTTGAAGATGTGGCACACTTTTCCCTGGGCAGTCAGACTGTTGTTGCTGCTGTCCTGACACTGCTGCGCGACTTAAGTGAAGAAACACTGGTCGGCAGCGCTTTGGTTCGTCATGATGATAAAGATGCCGTAGTGCGCGCCACACTGGCGGCCATCAACAGGCGCGTTCCTCTTGAGCTTTAAGCTATCAATTTATTACAGTGTTAAAAGGACCGACATCCTTTTCCCCGAGCGAAGCGGCTTACCTGTCGTTAACTAGCGGAGCACGGCAGAGATGACCGTAAAGGGGGACACAATCCCATGGCAAAATTTTTCCGTGCACTCGCTGCTTTAG